>CAYJPM010000023.1:0-14904 GCA_964372145.1 uncultured Muribaculaceae bacterium
TTGGAGGAACCAGCCGGATTTGAACCGGCGATGAAGGTGTTGCAGACCTGAGCCTTACCACTTGGCTATGGTTCCATAAAATATTGCTTTTTTGTCTAAGCAATATTATTTTAATATATTTTATTATAGATGTCAATTTTTTATGACATATTCATATTCAAAATTTCTTATTTTAATTAATAAACTTATTTCCTTTGCTTCTGATAATTCTTTTGGAACTTTTAGTATTATTTTATCTTCTAAATTAGAAATATCTATTCCTTCTATTTTTTCAATATAAACTTTATCATTTAAATTATATTCAATATACATAAAATTATCTACAAATAAATTATCTGATTTGTTATTAATATAATATAGCGTTTCTTTATCTAGTTCTAATTCAGCATCTATTATCATTAACATATTGTTATAATCATTTCCCGTTTTACTTAATGATATAACATCTGTATATGTTGTACAATTATCATTAATACATTTTTCTGCTTCATAGTAGTATGTATTAGCAAGTTCATAATTACTAATAGTAAGTGATGAATTACCAATAGTTGTATCTACAAAATTTACCGTTTCATTTAAATTAACTGTTGATATCTTTTGGTTATTACTTATTAATGTAGGATCTACTTTCATAATATTATATATTGGATATGATACTTCATTTTCAATAACTGATCCCTGATATAGTTTTAATTCAAAATTACTATTTACATATTTTTCGTCTAATTCATAAACTAATACATATGTTTTATCGCTGTAATGTTCAATTATAGGATTTATTAAATCTGCTCCATAGTCTGAAAATTCTTCACTTAAATTTACAATAGGTGTAAAATATTCACTTCCACTATGAATTTTATAATCATTTGCATCTATACTAACGTCATATAATGTTTCATTTTTAATATTCATTTCTAATATCAAATAATATTTGTCATCTTTTATTTTACTTCCACTTATATCTAAATTTGTTATTACTGCATCGTTAAATGTATATAATAGAGTTTCATGATAAAATGATTCATTTAATTTAATTGTTGTATTATTGAAATTTACAACATTATTAACTGTTAAGTATATTATTATACCGAATACTACTAAACTTACTAGTGAAACCATAAATACATTTTCTCTTATATAGTACCCTGTTTCTCTTATAAATCTTCTTAAACCTCTTTTAGCTTTATATGTTTCAAAATTTATATTAACTTCTACTTCTTCATAATCACTTTGATTTATTTCTAAATCTTTTAAATCTTGTTTGAAATTAAATTGTTTTACATTAAAACCTAATGCTCTTATTCCAAAGAATGCTATAAATATAAATTGTGGAAAATATATCATAAGGGATAAATCTCTATATAGTCTTGCTGAATCTGCACTAATTACATTTGTTTCCAATACATTAAATATATATGAATAAAAGAAAATCATTACAATTATTGCTATATAGAAAATTATTGCTATAGAATAAAATTTTTGTTTTTTCTTTTTAAATATCAATAGATACATTACTGCTATTAATATTATTAGTACTGCTACTATTGCTAAATATATACTAAAATCAATAAAATTTGATGAAAAATTTTCTGTTATAATTGCGGAATAGTTATTTGCTATATAATTTCTAAAAAATGATGATATAATATTAGTCTTATAAGTTATGTATATAGATAATGCCAAAAGAACTAAATGTATTACTCTAAAATATTTTATTAATAGTGCATATGGTCTTCTTAATATCATTTTATCCCTCTTTACTATAAATATTGTATCATAAAAAAAATATAGTGCCTAGACTATATTATTTTATTTTCTTATTTACAATAATTTGACCATCTAATAAATATATACTTTCATTTTGAGATAATAATCTATCTTTTGTTATTCCAAATATATTTGATACTGTATCTAACGTGTCTCCTTTTTTTGAAATATAATAACTGTAATTCATTTTTGGTAACAATAATTCTTGGTTATTGTAAATATAATCATCATTTTCTAATCCGTTCATACTTGCTAATAATGAAGGATTTAAATTATATTTTTTAGCGATATTTACTAATGTATCTCCTTTAGAATT
Source organism: uncultured Muribaculaceae bacterium (assembly GCA_964372145.1). Classification (GTDB taxonomy): domain Bacteria; phylum Bacillota_I; class Bacilli_A; order RF39; family UBA660; genus CAKOSP01. Next base: position 2,084 of record CAYJPM010000023.1, read on the forward strand.
TTTTATTACTTCATAATATAAATCTTTTGTTTTAGGAACAATAATATCTGTCCCTTCTCTTAAATCATCTATAAAATATATATCATTTATACTTTTTAAATAATCTATATTTGTATCATATTTTTTAGAAATTATACTTAATGTATCACCTTTTTTTATTTTATATCTTTCAAACATAACAACACTTCCTAATATAGAATATGTTATTAATGTAATTGTGCTAATAAATATAAATTAAATTATTATTATTAAATTCCCATTCTTTATTTTCTAACAAAAGTATTATTTCAGATGTATATATATCAAAATAATACAATTTAGAATCTACTAAAAATATAACTTCTGTTTTATTTTGATATATTATTTTATCAACATCCAATATTGTTATTAATATATTTAATTCATCTATTTCATATATTAATTTGTTATTATCTAAATAAAAATAATTATATTCATTGAAAGATATTTCTTCTAAATCTTTAGAAGAATACTCAACATTATTTTTAGTTTTTAATGTGTTTTTATTAATATCTAAATCATATTCTTTATTTATTTTATCATCATATATACTTAATGTCTCATTATCATAATTTGTATATTCAATATCTAAATTTATATCTGTTTTTAGTGTTTTTTCTTCTATATCACCAGTTTTAAAGTCAATTAAATAATATTTATTAAATGAATAATTATTTTCATAATCAGGTATAAACAAATACTTATCAAGCACAATAAATTTACTTGGATTGTATACATCTTTTTCAAACAATTCAATTGTTTGGAATTTTTCATTTATATAACTAAATTTATTATAATTCCATATTAAAAATGTTTTATCTATTGTATTATAAATATCAATATTATTATATTCTTCTATTTTTTTATCTATTATTACATTATTATCAAATATATATTCATTATCTTCGTTATAACAAATATTATAAAATTCTAATTTTCCCTTTAATTCTAAACAACTATATCCTTCTTGATTATTATATTCTTTTATAGAGTCTACTAATTCTCTTTTATTAGTATATTCTCCACTTATTTTAAATTCATATTGATCATCATTTATATTAAATGTATATAATTTATTATCTTTATTATATGATTCTAAAATGTAAAAATCTTCTAGCCAATATTCTGCAACATAATTATTTTCTTTATTATAAAAATATATAAATATAATGAATAAACTTATTAACACTAATATAAATGAAATTAATTTTTTAGACATTTTCGCATGAGTCGTGTTTTTTTTTTTTTGTTTGTGCGGGTTTTAATTCAATCGATATTTGATATACTTGGGTTTAAAATTTTTGGTTATCCTTGTTTAAATTCCATCATTAATTGACTTACTTCTGTTTCAATTTCTTCTAAAGCACTTTTAGCTAAATTTGAAATTACTACTCTTTCTTTTACTGTATCTATTGTTATTTTTCCCCAAAATAATCCTTGATATACTCTCATATCATTATATAATTCTGGCGTAATTGATTTAAAAAAGTATCCAAATACCACTCTTTTTTGACCTATCATTAATCTCTTATTAGTTACTACTATTGCAGCCGATGTAAATATATCATAGAATCTATCATTCTTTTGTCCTACGAATGCATATTTAACTTTTTCACCGTCAAATAAATGTTTATCTACTACATCTGCGTGCTTTCCAGCTCTCCAAGCTATTCCACCTGGATGCTTACTTTTATATAAATTTACAAAATCTTTTACTACTCCCATCTTAATCACCCATATATATTGTATTACTATTTTCTAAATATTTCAAACTTTATTTTAAATAATAGTCATAAACCCATCTATTTGAATTTATTTGAACCCATCCACCAGATGATTTCATTACTGCTACTTTTGTATACATTGGTATTGGCGCATTTGTTTTTAATTTTGTTCCATTAGCTGTTTTTCTTACATTTAACCAATATGCTGTTACTTCTTTAGTTTCATATATTGTACTAGGTTCATCAAATGTTACATAATCTCCTGAAACCCATTGATCAACACCGATTTTATACCATCCGTTTGATTCATCTTCTATAATTATTTTTGTTCCACCTGGTAATGTATTAAATTTTGTATTCTCTATTCCTGGACCTTTTCTTACATTTAGACTATATGCTGTAACATAACCTATTTTATTTTCATATTCTGGTATTGTTACATTTTCTTCTGGTACTAGTACCTCATCTTCTGGTAAATATTTAAAATCAATATCTTCAGTATTCATTACTCTTGTGAAACTTTTATCTATATAAAATGTATCTTCTGGTTTAGAAGCGCCTCCTGTAGTGTTAATAACCCATGTACCTTTTGAATTTTTTTGCCATCCACTTCCACTAAATTGTCCTTTTCCAGTTACTAAATGATAGTGATATCCTGTAGCATAGCCATCTTTTCCTTCTAACGAAATAATTTCACCTCTTGTATATTTTCTTCCTACATATAAATTTCTTAAATCATTATCTTCACAGTGCATTACTAAAATTGTTACATAATCATTAAACATTGGTGTATTTACTTTACTAGTTGATTCTAACCATATCGTATTTGTTCCACTGTTTCCTACACCGTATACTTTTTTTACAATCATTTCATCACATGGACAATAAAAATAACTATCTTGACTGGTCGAACCTCCATTATCATCTATTGGATAGTCATTTGGACTACCTAAATAGTTATTACTATGTGAAAATGTTCCTGTATAACTTTGTGTAATATTTAAAACTTTCATTGGATATGTTAAATAGTTCATCCTTGTGACTCCTCCTTACTTTCTACAAATATATCTTCTATATTATCTGTAAAACTATATATTCCTGTTGACATTAATCCTGACATACCAACTGCATAAGAAAAATCTCCGCTACTTACATAATAAATTATAGCTACTGCCATACCAATTAATATATTTTGTATTGGTATAAGTTTACTATTAAACCATGGTACTTTGTTTGCTATGTATCCACATATTATAGTAACTATCATAGTTGCAAACATTATTATTTGTTCCATATTTTTTCCCCTTTCATAGTAAAATATTCAAAAATAAAAAGAGTGCAAATTATGTTTGTCCACTCTTTATTTAATTTTCATACTTTTAATCATATCTTTTTCTTCTTTTGTAACTTTTAATGATTCACATATTTTTTGTAATGTTTTATTATATGTCCATTTATCTAATTTATTATTTTTTAAATATTCAATTGTTTCTTCTTTATACTTAACATAACACATTGATACTGCCCAAGCAACAGCCATTTTTACATAGTAATCATCATTTTTAATACTATCAAACATTTTAAATGTTTCTTTTAAATATTTTTTATCTATATAATATCCTAACATAGTTACAACAGCAAATCTAATTTCATATACTTGATTAGATTTTAAATATGTTTTTATAAGTTTAAAATAATCTTCTTTTTCTTCTTCCTTTATTTTTAAACTACTACAAAAACTATCGCAAAGTGACCAATTAGTAATTTTTGGAATATACCATTTAATTAATTCAAATTTCTTTTCATTTGATACTTTTAAATTATTAATTATAAATCCTTTAAGCATAATTTCTTCAAAATATATTTCTTCACTATCTAAAAATCTTTGATAGTCTTCTTTTATAATATCTTTTGCTAATTTTCTTAATATAGGAATTCTTACACCTAGTAAATTTTCACATCCTGGTATTAATTTAATACTGAAATTTCTATATTTTTCTTCCTTAAGTTCTATTAATTTATTTCTTACATCCATATTAGTTATCCTTTTTATATTTATTTTTTAATTATTTCTTTTTTGATTATTATACTATAAATTTAACCATAATATAAGAGGTGATTACATGAAAATAAGATTAGGATACGCCTGTCAGACTATGACGTTAGATATAACTTGTTCAAAAACAACTACTTATACTAACTATATTAAATATAATGATTTATCAAAGATAGATGAATTAATTAAAATTAATTTATCTAATTTAGAATATATACTTAAATATAATATTAAAAATGACATTAAATTTTTTAGGTTATCTAGTCAAATAATACCACTCGCTACTAAAGATGATGTTATTTTTGATTATATACAACCTTATAAAGATTATTATGAAAAAATAAGTTTGTTATCAAATAAATTAAGATTAGATTTTCATCCCGATCAATTTACTGTTATTAATAGTGTTAAAAAAGAAGTGGTTGAAAATGCTATATTCAATTTAGAATATCATTATAAATTATTAAAAGCTTTTAATATTAAAAATAAATTACTAATAATTCACGTTGGAAGTTCTGTATTTGGAAAAGAAGCTAGTATTAAAAGATTTATTAAAAATTTTAAAACACTTCCTGTTCATTTACAAAAATGTATTGGTATTGAAAATGATGATAAAGTTTATAATATCGAAGATTGTTTACTTATTTCTAAAATACTAAATATACCAGTTATATTAGATTATCATCATCATATTTGTAATCATAATGAATTTAATATTGATAAATTTTTACCGCAAATATTTGATACTTGGCAGGATAATATACCTAAAATGCATTATTCATCACCGAAAAGTAAATTAAAAAAAGAGTTTAGAACTCATCATGATTTTATCAATTATGAACAATTTGCTAGTTTTTTAAATATTCTTAAAAAATATAATAAAGATGTTGATATTATGTTAGAAGCTAAAGCTAAAGATGAGGCTTTATTTAGGTTAATTAGACAACTAAAGTATTTAAATTATGATATTAACGGAACCACTATAAATTTATAGTAGAACATATTTAAAACAAACATAATATATCATAGAGTATTTAAAATGGAGGCTCTATTATGAATGAAATTATGTTTGCTTTTTTATTAACATTATTTGCAGGACTAGCTACCACTGTTGGTAGCTTTATAAGTTTATTTGCAAAAAAAACTAATACTAACTTTTTATCGCTAGCACTTGGTTTTTCTGCAGGTGTAATGATATATGTATCTTTAATAGAAATATTTTCTAAAGCTAATGAATCATTAACTAATGCTGTTGGTGAAAATTTAGGATCTTGGATAACTGTTGGAGGTTTTTTCTTTGGAATATTAATTATTGCTATAATTGATAAATTACTTCCTAATGCTAAAGAACAATCTAACGATAAGTTAACTAAAAATAAAAGTAAATTACTTAGAATGGGAACATTTACTGCTTTAGCTATAGCAATACATAACTTCCCAGAAGGACTTGCTACGTTTATATCTGCAATAGAAGATCCATCACTTGGAATAGCTATTGCTATTGCAATTGCTATTCATAATATACCTGAAGGTATTGCAGTTTCTGTTCCTATTTATTATGCAACTGGTAGTAGAAAAAAAGCATTTTGGTATTCTTTCTTATCTGGTATTGTTGAACCAGTAGGTGCTATTGTAGGTTATTTAATATTAATACCTATTATGAATGATATTGTATTTGGATTTATATTTGCCTCAGTTGCAGGTATTATGGTTTTTATTAGTATTGATGAACTCTTACCATCAGCAAGAAAATATGGAAAAAACAGTGATGTCACGTACGGGATGATATTAGGTATGTCAATTATGGCACTTAGTTTGCTGTTAGTTTAGATGAATCATTTATTGATTTATCTTTTTTTATAATATATTCACATAAATTATTATAGTTAATTCCTGCTGCTTTTGCTTCTTGTGGTAATAAACTAGTTGGTGTCATCCCAGGTAATGCATTAGCTTCTAAACAATATATTTTATTTTCATTGTCTACTATAAAATCCATTCTTGAATAATAGTCTAATTTTAGTATTTTATGAATTGTAATAGCTGTTTCTTTTAAATTTTGTTCTAATGTGTCTGAAATTTTTGCAGGACATATTTCAGTCGTTAAATCTTTTTGATATTTATTTTTATAATCATAAAATCCTTGTTTTGGTATTATTTCTATTACTGGTAGTGGATTATTATTTAATATTCCTACTGAAAATTCTCTGCCTTTTATCAACTCTTCAATTAAAAGATTATCGTCATAAATTTTTATTTCTTCTATTTCTTTTGTTAATTCATTTTTATTATTTACTATTTTAACTCCTACACTTGAACCATTGTTACAAGGTTTTATTATACAAGGATATTTTATATTTTCGATGTTATAATCTTCATTTGCTTTTATACAAATCCAATTTGGTGTTAATACTTTGTTAGCAATCATTATTTGTTTAGAAATTTCTTTATTCATCGCTAATAAACATCCTTCATAACCACTTCCAGTATATTTTATATTGTGTAAATCTAAATAACTTTGTAATTTTCCATTTTCTCCAATTGAACCATGTAAACCAATAAAAACTATATCTGCTTTTTTACACTGATTTATTATATCACTACTAATTAATGAGTCATGTTTTGGTAATATACTTAAATCTGGTATATCTTCATTTATGTTGTAATTATATCTTAATTTTGATTTATTATTTAAGTATTTATTTGAGAAAATATCATTTTCTTTTCCTAAATATAAATCTAAAATCATCACATCATGATTATTTTCAATTAATGCATTTCCTATTTGCACACTAGATTTAAATGATACATCTCTTTCAAGACTATATCCTCCTGCTAATATTATTATTTTCATTATATATCACTCCTTATTATATTATAAATTATCTTATATAAAAAAGAACCTATTTTTTAAGTTCTTTACTTATTTAATTTTTGAATTAATTTTCTTTCCATTTCTGTTACTTTGTAGATATCTTCAATGTTAGTTAACTTTATTCCTGTAATATTTTCATAATATAACTTCATTAAAAACATTAATTCACTAGTATTAATTACACCTTTATTTATAGATAAATTAATATACTCTGTTATATCTTTACCCTCAATATTATATGGAATTCTTTCATTAGTACTTATCATTTGAAATATGTTACCATAAATACACTGGCTAAGTGACATATTACATTGTAAAATACTAGATTTATTTTTATCCTTATAAAATCTGTCTAAATCAATAATTGTCATATTATTTTGCGAAATTATTAAATTGGACTCTGTAATATCATCCATGCATAGATGTTCTCGAACTAATTGATCAAATGATTGTTCTAGTTTTGTAAGTACATATATTAAATTATCATATTCATAATCATTTGGTATCTTATCTAATGTATATCCTTTAATATACTCTGTATTATATCCAATTATTTTGTCATTCAAGTGTATAAATTTTTTTAAAAAATTAAATCCTTCTATATTTAAACCAACCATTCTTTTTATGTTTTCTAGGTTTTCTATTTCATCTATCTCATTAAATATTTTATATATTATTCCATTATTGTTTTCGTCATACGACTTATAGCATACCGCTTGAGTTCCTTCACCTACAAATGAATATTCACGACCAAATATTATCTGCTCTATTCTCCTATTTATATATTCCATTTTTCCCCTTTTTGTCGGTATATATTAACATTAATTTGATAAAAAGTAAAGTTCATAAAAAAAGAATTATTAAATGTTTAACAATTCTTAATTTTATTTTTTCATATTTACTGTTTTTTCATTAAATATAAGTTTTTTATTATTACTATCTAATGTAACATTTACACCAATTGGTAATACTAATCTGCTTTCAGAATGTCCAAAATCATCACATTTTATTATTGGAAAATCATATTCTTTTATTACATCCATTAATACTTGTTCAAAAGTAAAATTATTTAACGATTTATAATTTCCAACTAATATACCATTTATATGATCAAATATACCTGCATTCTTTAATTGGTATAACTTACATGAGATTTCTTCTATTTGAGTTTCTAACGAAAGATCTTCTAAAAATAATATGTTGTTTTTTATATCTGGTAAATATTTAGTATATAATAAATTACAAAAAACACTTAAGTTACCGCCTATTAATTTTCCGGTAGATACTCCTGGTTTAATGGATATCCAATTAGTATTTTTATCAACTGTTCCTTCTGTTCCAGTTATTAATGTTTTTTCAAATTGTTTAACATTAAATTCAATAGCTTCATAAAAACTTTTATATGTCGTAAAATGATATGTAATTAAGTTACACATTTTATAAATTGCATTAAGAATTATAGTAATATCACTAAATCCTATGAACAATTTTGGGTGTTTTTTTATACCTTCGTAATCTATGAACGGAATAATACTATTTGCATTATTTCCTCCTCTAGCGAAAAATATAGCATCAATATTTGGATTATTTATTAATTTATTTAAATCTTCTACTTTTTCTTCAACAGTTGAACTATATCCTAAACTATTAGAAAATATATTATCTGAATACACGACTTTAAAACCATAATTTTCTAAAAATTTTTTTGTTTTTTCCATTTCTATTTTATGTTCTTCAAGAACTGCTCCGGATGGAGCACAAACTCCTATTATGCTACCTTTTTTTAAATTAAATGCTTTCATAAAATCACTTCTTTCTTATAATTTTATATGGTTCTTCTTCTCGTAATATTTTTCTTTCTGCAGATATTTGTCTTAAATATTTTTTATGTTTTTCTATTGTTTTATAAATAGTTTCCATATATTATCTCTTATTTCGTAATTGATATCTCATTTAAAATTTTTATGATTTTTTCTACAATTTATTATTATTTATTAACATTGATAAAACTTCATCTTTATATAATATATCAAAATGTTCATTATAAATAAATTTCACATATTCTATTTCGTTTATGTTATCAAATAAATACATTGAAACAGATAATACTGTAATATTTCCATATTTTTCTTCATAATCTTTTCTTTTTTCTTTATCAAAATTATTAACAATGTCATCTATTTTTATTTTTAAATCCCCACTGTCAAATTGCATATTATTTTTTGCAAAACATAATCTATAATTTTTATCATAAGTACATTTAAATCCTAAAACGACTTTATTATTTCCATTTTTAAAATAACTATTATATTCATATATCATTTATATCACCAACTACATTATATATCAAAATCATCAGATTTATCAATAGATTTAAAATCTTTCTAGCATTAAAAAAGATTAATTAAATTAACCTTTTATATGTGAAAGTCGATTAGTTCGACTATTTTTTCTATGGTGGAGCAGAGGGGAATTGAACCCCTGTCCAATATACTATGAGTGCACAACGTCTACAAGTTTAGCTTAACTTAAATTTTCCTTTTAAATGGCTTAAGACTAACCTAATCAAAAGGTAAGTTTAGTAAAGATTCGAGTAATACACCTAAACATTATATTACTTATATTTTGTATATATTATACCTTTAGTCTAATCTACAAACAAATTGTATAAAGGTGCTCCGAGCTTATTACTTAAGCGAATGAATAATTCATTGGAGCAAAACTATTACTAGCTTTGTCATTTAAATTTAATTTTACATTTATAGTATGTCTACTACTTGCAATCATGCTCATACATACATGTCGAAACCAAGCTGCCCCGTATATTCATTATATCATATTTAAGTATTTTTTTCAATTGTACTACTATTTACAATATATTCACATACTATTTATAAAGAGGTGTTTTTATGAAAAATAAATACTATATTATATTTTTACCATTAGCTATTGGTTTATTATCTTCTTTGTTTATAGATTCTAGTCTAAATAACCTAGTATTACCCCCTTACATGCCGCCCAGTTATGTTTTTGGAATAGTCTGGAGTATTTTATACTTACTTATGGGATATTCGTTATATCTAGTTAAAAACGACAATAGAAGTGTACTTATTTTCTCTTTACAATTTATAATTAACATATCTTGGTCATTTATATTCTTCAATTATAATCAATATGGGTTAGCTGTAATTTGGATAATGATTTTATTATTTCTTGTTAATAACATGTTGTTAACATTTGTTTTAGAAAATAAAAAAGCAGCTTATTTAAATCTGCCTTATTTTATTTGGTTATTAATTGCATTTTATCTTGCTGTTGGTATATATATTCTTAATTAATTACGTTAGCGTTGCTTACTCCATTAAGAGCAAGTGTTGTAAACTCTTTTTTTAAAAATAATGGATATGCTGCCACTCCGATCATTGATGCATTATCTGTACAATATTTGAATGATGGTACTAATAATTTACCATCGTTTTCTTTTGTTATTTTTTCAACTTCACTTCTTAAATATTTATTTGCAGAAACTCCTCCTGCTACTATAACTGTTTTAATATTTGTGTCAATCATAACTTTGTTTAATATGTTTGTAACTTGTTTAACTGCTGTTTCTTGAAATGATCTAGCTAAATCATTAAGTCTTATATCATTTCCTCTTACTTTTTCTCTATTAACTAAGTTAATAACACTGCTTTTTAGTCCACTATAACTAAAATTATATGTATCATCTAATTTAGGTATTGGTAAATCGTATGTTTTATTTCCAATTAATGCTGCTTTTTCTACTCCAGGACCTCCAGGATATGGAATACCTATTACTCTTGCTACTTTATCAAATGCTTCACCTATCGCATCATCTACTGTTGATCCTATCATTTCAAATTCGTAGTCACCAGTCATTTTAACAATTTCAGTATGTCCTCCACTTACAACTAATGCAAGTGCTGGAAAAGTCATATCATTTTCAATTTTTGAAGCATATATATGTCCAATTAAATGATTTACTTTAATTAGAGGTTTTCCTAGTAAATAAGAAACTACTTTAGCAAATTCTATTCCCACAAGTAATGAACCTAAAAGACCAGGCGCATAAGATACTGCTACTGCATCTATGTCTTCTAATTTTATTTTACTAATTTTTAAAGTTTGTTCTAATACCATAGTAATATTTTCTGAATGCATTCTAGATGCAATTTCAGGTACTACGCCACCAAATTTTTCGTGTGTTTTCATTTGTGTTAACACTGTATCATATATAACTTCTTTTCCATTTTTAACAATAGCAATACTTGTCTCATCGCAAGTAGTTTCTACTGCTAATATATATACATCTCTCATTTTTTATCCCTCATCATTATGTAAGCATCATCATTTCCATAGTACTTTTTTCTTGTGCTAATTATTTTGAAATTTACTTTTTCATATAATTTTATAGCATTTAAATTATTAACATTTACTTCTAAGAAACATTTTTTATTTTCTGTATTAAATGAATACTCTAATAATTTAAAGGCTATACCTTTGTTTTGATAGTTTTTATTTACAGCTATGTTTAATAATTCCATTTCTTCTAAGTTATTAAATATAACAAAAGCAATTACAACGTTATCTACTTCATATACATAAACTAATTTTAATGGATTATTTATAATATTATCTTCATGAAAAGAATCAGTAATAATTTTACCTAGTTCATTAATCTTATCATAATCTTTTTCGTTAGCTTTTCTTATCAACTTTTTCTACCTCAATTAATTTAACATATATTGGTTTAACTGAATGTGCGTTTACAGAATCTTTTTTTAATACTTCTTTAATAACTTTTGAATAATCAATAGTAACATCTGTTTTTACTTCATATTTTGTAGTGAAATCTTTATACTCTTCTATAGTAAGATATTTGTATTCACCAATTATATTGTCTTTTTTATCAAATATACCTACATAAAAGCCTTTGCTTTCTTGTACAGCAAATATTTCTTTTTCCTCATTTACTGAGAAAGCCATTTCTTCTAGTGTGGTAATAGTTCTTATTGGAATATTAAGAATGTACGCAAAAGTTTTAGCCACTGTAACACCTAATCTAACTCCAGTAAATGAACCTGGTCCATTTACTACAATTATACTTTCTGGTTTATCAGTATCTAATACTTTTTTTATTGTAGGCATAATAAATTGACTATTATTTTGTTGACCTACTATTGTTTCTTCTCTTAAAATTTTATTATTATCAAATAATTTAATAATAATATCTGTTTTACATGTGTTTATATATAAATTTTTCATTATAAAACCGTTTCGCAAACTTCTTCATATTTTCTTCCAAAAGGTTTTAAAACTATTAATCTTTTATCTTCATCTGTAATTTTTATTTCTATTTCTAGTCTTTCTTCTGGTAATTTTTCAGAGATTATATCAGACCATTCTATGATGGTAACACCATTTTTTTCAAAATATTCTTCTACACCTATTTCCGATTCTACTTCATCTAATCTGTATACATCCATGTGAAATAGTGGCAATTCTCCATTTAAATATTCTTTTATTATATTAAAAGTTGGACTTGTTATAGTTTCTTCAATTCCTAATGCTTTAGCAAAGCCTTTAGTAAAGATTGTTTTACCTGATCCAAGTTCTCCATTTAAACAAATAACCATATTAGGAAATTTTTCACTTTCTATATTTTCTGCTAATCTCAACGTGTCATTTACATTATGAGATATATATTTATAATTCATATTCTATCACCTATTAAAATTATAATGTAAATAAAAAAAGAAGTAAAGCAAATACTTAAAAAAATATAAACTTTACTTCTTTTTATTACAAAAAAAAAATTGGCGATTACCTATTTTTGCTTGCGCTATCGTCGGCGTATTAGGTCTTAACTTCTCTGTTCGGTATGGGAAGAGGTGTACCACCTAGGCAATCATCACTAATTTAGGATTTTGTTCTTTAAAAACTTGACAATGCAAACATTACTCACCATTTTAAAAAATAAAATAGTTAAATCCTCGAATTATTAGTACTAGTCAACTCAACGTATCACTACGCTTCCATCTCTAGCCTATCAACCTCGTAGTCTACAAGGAATCTTACTTCTTACGAATGGGAAAATTCATCTTGGAGGAGGCTTCCCGCTTAGATG
>CAYJPM010000024.1:0-2968 GCA_964372145.1 uncultured Muribaculaceae bacterium
AGCTTTACCAACATATATTACAATTCCATTCTTATCTAACATTTGATAAGAACCTGGTAAATCCGGAATTAATTTTAATTTTTCTTCCATATGTATATTATACTATAAATTTATAGAAAAATAAGATATAATTTTAATATTATGAATTTATTAAACAAAACGACTGTAGTTGTAAAAAAATCTAAATTTATTACATATTATTATGAAGTTAATTCTTTAGAAGAAGTAACTTGTCTTTTAGATACTATAAAAAAAGAACATAAAAAAGCTAATCATATACCTTATGCTTATAAAATTAATAAAAGTATTAAAAGAACTGATGATGGCGAACCTAAAGGAACTGCTGGTATTCCTATATATAACGTTATTGAAAGAAACGAGCTAAATAATAGAATAATAATTATAGTTCGTTATTTTGGTGGAACCTTATTAGGAAGTGGTAATTTACTTAGAACATTTTCTAAATGCGCAAATGAAATCATAAAAAAACAATAGTTTTACTATTGTTTTTTTATCATCTTATAAATTTCATCTTTATTTCTGAAACCTATTTCCTTTTGAACCTCTTTACCATCTTCAAAATAAATTAATGTTGGAATGCTCATTATTCCATATTTATTTGATATATTACTAAACTCATCTATATTTACTTTAATTATATCAATATCATCTATTTCTTCGAGAACTGGGTTCATCATTTTACATGGACCACACCAATCTGCATAAAAATCTACTAAACAATTACCTTTTATTAAACTTTCAAATTCTTCTGCATTTTTTAAATACTTTATCATATAAGCCTCCTTCTAATTAAATTCAACATTTTTTAAATCGATTTTATTATCATCAATTAAATCTTGAACTTCTTCTGCTGTTATTATTTTGTACTTAATCATAATATTTAATACCTTAATATGTAAAGCAGTTTTATCATCTTCATCATAATTATCAACTGTATCATTTATTTCAGTTGCAGTAAGTGTTATATTAGCAAGTACTGTTCTAATTACTGGAGTTCTTTGTAATATTTGATTTGCATACATACTATCTAAAACATAATTTTGTGTTTGTGGTATTTGTACTAATGCAAATATTATTAAGAATGATATTATTACACCTTCGACAAAACCAACTATTGCTCCTAATATTTTATTAGGTACAGCTAATATAATAGTAGCGTTTACTATAGTATCTAAAATACCTGCTATATTTAATAATATATTTAAAATACTGTAAAGCATTATAAATACAAATATAAATGAAATTCCATGGTAGAATAATATACTCATTCCATTTAATCCTTCAAATACTCCTCCGAAATCAAAAAACGGCATTATTCCTATTAAAAAATTTGCTAAAGGAGTTTTTACTAAGAACGATATTATCGCAATAACTACCACTCCCACTAATCTAACTGTTGATTTTATAACCCCTTTTTTTAAACCCAAAACTATAAATAATAATATTATCAGTATTACGCCTGCATCAATCATATTCATTTTAAAGCACCTCTATCCTTATTTTAATTATATTATATATTGTGCTAAAAATAAAGCAATATATTTATTTTTTAATGGATTAAATTTATATTAATAGATTTTTCATTAGAAATTTGATACAATGTTTTTGGTGATGTAAATGGTTTTTGTTTTTAAACCTAGTGAAAATGTAAAAAAGAAGATAACTGAATATTATAAAGATCAGTGTAAACCAACTGCTCCTCCTTATGCTAAATTTCAAGCTATGGAAGCTGATACTACAATAACACTTTATGAAAGTGGTAAAGTTATGTTTCAAGGAATAAGCGCAGATGTAGATTTTGATATTTGGGCTGCTTTAGAAAAAAAAGCAAATAATAGAGATATTTATAAAGAAGTTGATAGTAAGAAGGATAAAAAAGATAAGAAGGACAAAAAAGACATTAAAGACACTAACAATGAATACTTAAAACATATATCTACGTTAGGATCTGATGAAGTTGGTACTGGTGATTATTTTGGCCCTATTATTGTAACTGCTTCTTATGTTTCAAAAGAGAATATTAATTTAATGAAAGAATTAAATATTGGTGATTCTAAAAAAATAACTGATGATAGAATAAAGGAAATTGCGCCAATACTAATGAAACAAATTCCGTATACAACTATTTGTTTAAGTAACGAAGATTATAATAATATTAAAGATAGTAATATGAACAAAATTAAGGCTATATTACATAATAAAGTGTTACTTTCCTTAATTGAAAAGGAAAACTTAACACCTGATAAAATTGTTATTGATCAATTTGCTACTCCTAAAAAATACTTTGAATATTTAACTGATGCTGGTAAAGTTTTGAAAAATATATTATTCCTTACTAAAGCTGAAGATCAAGTATATAGTGTTGCTGCAGCTTCTATTATAAGCAGATATTTATTTTTAGCAAAAATTAAGGAGTTAGGTCAAAGTATCGAAAAAAATATTCCTTTAGGTGCAGGTATTGAAGTTGATAAATTTGCAAAAGCATTAATTGATGAACATGGTATTGATATTTTAGATAGACTAGTTAAGAAAAATTTTAAAAACACTGAAAAAATATTGGGTTAACCAATATTTTTTTATGTAATAATATCTAATATAATTAAATTCAATGCGTTATCTTTATCTATAATACCTTTTTTTAGTTGTTCATCAAAAATTGCAATTTGTTTTATGATACTCAATATTTCTTTTTCTGTATAATTTAAACTTTCTTTGTACACCTTATTAACTTGCCATTCTTGCATTTTTAATTTTTTACTTAAACTTGGTAAATTATTATCTTTTGAATACATTTTTTTTACTTGATATATTAATCTAAATTCTCTAGCTAATAATATAAGTAACATACTTGCATCTATCTTATAAGTTTTCATATCACTTTTTAGTTTGTATATTTTTTCTACTTCCTTATTTACTACCGCATCTATAAAATGAAAACTATTATCAT
>CAYJPM010000024.1:2978-4449 GCA_964372145.1 uncultured Muribaculaceae bacterium
CTGGTCTTGAAATTATTTCCAAAGATTTATTATAATCTATTGTACATGGGTTATCATAATATATAAATATTTTATTTAATTCACTTAATATTAAATCTATATTTAAACCATATAATTTTACTAAATATCCAACTATTTTGTAATCTACTTTGAATTTACTTTCGCTAATGAAATTATTTATATATTCATATATATTTTTGTAATCAATTTGATAATTAATAAAATTATATTTTTCTTTAATTGTTTTAACTATTTTCTTTCTTGAATCTACACTATCACTTATAAATATTATTGTTGTATTATCAATTTTATTATCTAAAACATTGTTAAATAATTTTTCTTCTGCTTCATTTTTACTTTTAGATGAAAATAATTTACAATTTTTTACTATTATATATTTATGTGAGTTATCAAATGAAAAATATGACGCTTCTTCGAAGACTTGTTTTAATTCTTGGTTATTTAGATCAAATGATATATATTCATTATCTTTTACAATATTGTGTATATCTTTATTAATTAAATTGAATGATGAACTGTTTATTAAATATATATTCATAATTGTCTCCTGAGAATATTATATAATATATTTTGACTTTAATAAATACTTAAGGATTATAATTATTTATTAAATATCCTTTTTTACTGATTATCACCTCGATTGTCCCATCTTTACTTGTAGTATAATTAATTATATTTTGTTCATTAATTATATTTAATACTTCTGGGTGTGGGTGATTATATATATTATTCTTTCCTGATGATATAAAACTGTATGAAGGATTCAGTTTATTTAGTATTTCTTTTGTCGTATTATTATTTGATCCATGATGACTAATTTTAAGAAAATTTGTTTTTAAATTATATTCGTCAACTATTTTTATCATCCCTTCTGAATCTATATCTCCTGTAAATAAAAATGAGTAATTATACATTATTAATTGATATACAATACTTGTATTGTTTTCATTTGTTTCTTTGTTATTATTTAAATTGCTTGCTTTAAAATACTTTGTGTCTATATTTTGTAATATATTAATATTATTTATATTTACATTTTTTTCTAATTCATTCATTTCGTTATTATTAAATATTATATTATTAACTTTAATGTTTTCAATTATGTTGTTAGCTTCTCCAACGTGATCATAATCACCATGCGATAACACTAGTATATCTATATTTGATATACCTTTGCTTTTAAGAAAATCTATTGTATTATTACTAACCTCATAATTAATATTACCACCGGTATCTATTAATATAACATCTTCTTGATGTGGACTTATCAATAAGATAGAATCCCCTTGCCCTACATCTAAATAATAAATATAGTAATTATTATTTATTAATAGATTTAATTTCGGAATAAATAATATTATAATATTAAGTAAAAAAATTTTATATTTTATTTTTATAGATATATACAATATTATGGAATACAAAAATATTATCAAATAATTTAATTTCG
>CAYJPM010000024.1:4459-11150 GCA_964372145.1 uncultured Muribaculaceae bacterium
GATTAAACTTAAATTTTTATTAAACATTGTATTTATAAATTCAAATATATTTATTGAAGCGGAAAATATAATATTGAGAAAAGGAAATATTAAAGTTATTAATGATAAAGGAAACATTATAAATGAAACCATAGGAACACATATTATATTAAATATAATACTACTTAAATTTATTTCATAATTTAGCATTATAGTAATTGGTAAACTTGCTAGAAATGCTAATAAACTAACTTTAAACAACGAGACTAAATAATTGTTTTTATATTCTATATTAAACAAAAAGAAAGATATAGTAAACGAATATAAGAACCCAATATTATAGATGTAAAATGGGTTATATATTAATAGTATAAATGCTGTTAATAGTAGTATTTTAGTATTTGTTATATTTAAATAAAAATGTTTATTTGTCAATTTTAGTATATAATATATTACACATCTTAATATTGATACTAAGTAATTTACTAAGAAAGTATATAATATTAAAAATGAAATTATTATTATATATTTAGATATCAAATTTATTCTTTTTAGAATGAATTCTAAAATTATAACAAATATATTTATGTGAAGACCAGATATCGCCAATAAATGAGAAATACCATTTTCTTGATATATGTTATATGTTTCTGAATCTAGACTTGACTTATCACCTAAAACAAATAATTTATAATATTCACTTTTATTAACTGATTCTATATAATCTATTAATTTGCTTTTTAATGTATAAAATATATTACTTTCATCGCTAATGATTTCTATATATTCAGCTGTGAATGTATAATACATTTTATTATTATATAAATATTCTTTATAATTAAATAAATTAGGAATTGTATTATTATATACTTCTCTTATTGTTCCAGTTACATATATTTTTTTACCAATATAATTAATATTGTTATCTTCAATATAGTAATTTACTATTATATTTTCTTTTGTCTTTACTTGTAATTGTATTTTATTTTCATCATTTATTTGAGAAATAACAATTCCAGTTAAATTATTAGTGTTTAAATTATATTTGGAATTATATGTAATAAATTTAGTGAATAATATAATATATATGATTATAAAAATTATTAATAAAACATAAATTATATTAGATTGTAATATAATCTTTAATTTTTGCATAAGTTGAATCTCCTATACCAGAGACATTTTTAATTTCATCTATAGATTTAAAATTACCATTAATATTTCTATATTCTATAATATCATTTGCTTTACTTTCACCAATTCCACTTAATGTCATCAATTCATTTATAGATGCTATATTTATATTTATTAAATTACTTTTAGTTTCTATATATATTTCTTCTTCAAAATACTCATTAGAAACTATTTCTTCTTTACTATGAATATATATAACCATTTCATTTGTAATCATTTTACTAAGATTTATATTTGTTGTATCAGCATCTTCAGTTAAACCACCCGCTATACTAATCACATCATTAATAATACTATTTTCATTTAATTGATAAACACCAGGATTAATAACTTCTCCTTTTATATCTACTAACAACTCAGTTTCTTCTAAAATTACAACTTCTTCTTTTGGTAACTCTTGTATAAATTTTTCTTCTGGTTTAATTAGTAAATAACTCATATAAACTATTATTGATATTAATATCAATATAGTAATAAGTAAGTATTTATTATTATTTATATATTTTATAATTATCACCTCTATAAATATATATACCTATACATAAGTGATTTCCTTTTTTTAAATAAAAAAAGAAACTATTTTTTAGTTTCTTTGTCTATTTTTTCATAATATTTTATTATGTCTTCATGGATTGCTTCTTCGTCAGTATCTATTTCTAAATCATCAATTCTATCAACACGGCATTTTTCTGATAGAAGTATAGCGTTTATTTTTTTAGCTGCTTCTTCAATTTTATCATTCACTACTACATAATTATATTTAGTCATTTCATTTATTTCTTTATATAATGAAGTAAATCGTCTTAATAATTGATCTTTATTTTCAGTATGTCTTTCAATTAATCTAGTTTTAAGTTCTTGAATAGATGGTGGTAATAAAAATATAAATATTGCTTTATCATATTTTTCTTTAATAGAAAGTGCTCCTACTATATCTATATTTAATAGAACATCTTTTCCTGTTTCTATTTTTTTTACTACTTGACTTTTTAATGTTCCATAGTAATCTTTACCATGAACTATTGCATATTCTAAAAATTCATCTTCTTTAATTTTTTCTTCAAATTCTTCTTTTGACATGAAAAAGTAATCTTTACCATGTACTTCACCTTCACGCATTGCTCTTGTTGTTGCGGAAACTGACATTATTAAATCATCATTTAATAATAATTTTGAAACTGTATCTTTTCCAACTCCACTAGGCCCTGATATAACTATTAGATCTCCATCTATTTTTTTCTTTATCATAATGTTCCTCTCTTTTAAATATTTAGATATTATAACTTATATGATTTAATATTTCAACTTTTTAAGTTCTCTTTTGAATTTAACATCTTTACTTTCAATAGCGATTCTTTGTACTACAAAGAACATTATTATAAAACAAATAGTAGATGATCCACCATAACTTAGCAACGGTAGTGGAACTCCAGTTAGTGGTATTACTGCAAGTACACCTAGTAAATTTATTAACAAATGCATCGATAACATTGCAAATGCACCGTATGCAATTATACTACATTTTAAATTATGTGCATTTCTTGCTATTGCAGTTATTCTATATAATATAAATAAGTATACAAGTATTATTACTATTCCTACAATTAAACCTAACTCTTCAACTATAATAGGAAATATAAAATCTGTATGACTTTCAGGTAAATATAAAAATTTTTGAGTACTTTCGCCTAGACCAACACCAAATAAACCACCGTTATTTATTGCTATGTAACCATTACAAACTTGATATCCACTTTCTTCGGTATATCTAGAGCATGGATTTTGATAATTTTGTAATCTACTTATTTGACTACTACTCAATATTTCGTCACCAAATAAATAAAATGAGCCTAATAGTACTACACCTGCTCCAAGTGCAACTTTAAGATATATTGATCCTTTTTGATTTATCGCTGGCAAACTTATGAAAATCATTCCTGTTATTCCTGCTAATATTAAAGCTGATCCAAAGTCTGGTTGCATACCTATTAGAATTATTAATATACCTGCAATGACTAGTGGTATTAAATAAGGACCTATATTTTTAACTTTTTTTACATGAAGTGTATTATAAAATACACCCATAAATATAATTATTACTACTTTTGCAAATTCACTTGGTTGTAAACTGAAAAATCCTAAATCGTACCAACTTTTTGCTGAATTTATATCTGTGTCTAACATAAATAATCCAGCTAAAAGAGCTGTAATTCCTACTAAAGCAGGTATAATTAATTTATTATATGTTTTAGTTGGTATTTTCAAAATAACAAAACCTACGATATATCCACCAACAACAAACATTAATTGTCTTAAAAAAAAGAATGATGTATCTTTATTATATCTTAGTATTGTAGATACACTTGATGCACTAAATATCATAAACATTCCAAAAATAGCCATAACTGTAAAGGCTATAAATAATGGTAAATCTATTTTAATGCTTGATCTTTTCATTAGTGCTCCTATCATAATTTTATCACAAAAAATAAGTACATACAAAATAAACGAACAATATAGACAAATATTATGTCAAAAGATTACACTTTTCATAAGATATACTAGAAAGATAAAGGAGGTATAAGTATGTATTATTATGGAAATAGCGGATATGGAGTTCCATATCAAAATCAAGGATATGTTGGATATACTACTGGATACGGTTGTGGTAGCGGTGCTGCTATATGGATAGTTTTATTTATATTACTTGTAATTATAGTTGGTGCAGGATGGAACAATAATAACGGATGTAATAACAATACAAATTGTTAAATTAAAGAAATTTGGAGAATAAATTTGATTTATTCTCCTTTTTTTAGTATAATTAGTCTCGTGATGTTTATGAAGTTACCAAAAATTAATATTTTAAATGAAAATAATAAATTACTAAGAAAAGTTAGCGAAGAAGTTACTTTTCCATTATCTAGTGAATATAAGAAAATGATAGATGATTTATTATTATATTTAAAAATGAGTCAAAATGAAAAATATATTGAAAAATATGATTTAAGAGCTGGTATGGGAATGGCTTTTGTTCAAGTTGGAATATTAAAAAGAATCTTTGTTATTTCTATTGAAGAAGAAGACGGTTCTTTTACTGAATATACAATAATTAATCCTAAAGTTATTAGTCAAAGTGAAGAATTAATATATGTTGAAGAAGGCGAAGGATGTTTAAGTGTAGATAGAGATACTGATGGAATAGTTCCTAGAAATGCTAGAATTACAGTGGAATACAATGATGTTGATGGAAATACTAAGACTATTAGAGTTAGAGAAGATGTTTCAATAGCTTTCCAACATGAAATTGATCACTTGAATGGAATATTATTTGTAGATAAAATTGATAATAAAGATCCTTACAAAAATGAAGATAAAATGAGACCAATTTAAAAACACTAATATATTAGTGTTTTTTTTAATTTTCTAATCTAGTACTTACTATTTTACTTACACCAGATTCTTGCATAGTTATTCCGTATAAACTATCTGCATATTCCATCATTCTTTTTTTATGTGTAATTAATATAAATTGACTTTCTTTTTTCTTGTCATTTATATATTTACCAAACATATCAACATTAGCTTCATCAAGTGCTGCTTCTGCTTCATCTAATATTATAAATGGAACAGGTCTTACATTTAATATAGAGAATAATAAACATATTGCAGTAAGTGATTTTTCACCACCTGATAAAAGAATAGTTTTATTAATTTTTTTACCTGGAGGCTCCGCTATAATATCTACTCCTGTATTTAATATATCATCAGGATTAGTTAAAATTAATTCACCCTTTCCACCTTGGAAGATTTCTCTAAATACATTTTTAAATTCAGCCGCCACAGCTTTAAATGATTTTTTGAATTTATCAATCATTATTTCATCCATCTCACCTATTATATTCAGTAAACTATCACTAGCATCTATTAAATCATTTTCTTGATTTAGTAAAAAATCATATCTTTCAGATATTCTCTCATATTCCGCTATACTTCCTAAGTTTACATCTCCTAGTAGGTTCATTTCTACCTTGATAGATTTAACTTTAGATCTAGCTTCTTCTTTTTCATAATCTAAGAAATAATTTTCTTTTGCTGCTTCATATGTTAAATTATAGTCGTTACTTAAAATATATAATAAATTTTCAAGTTTAACTTCATTTTTACCTATTTCTACTTCTTTTAATTTTAATTCATTATTGAATTTATTATATTCGTTATTTTTAATTTTAAAATCGTTTTCTAATGTAGTAATATTATTTTGTAAATCGAATTTTTTATCTTTTAATTCTTCTAAGTTGTTTTCAAAAATTATTTTATCTTTTGCTTTTTCATTTAATTTTTCAATTAAATTAATTAGTTCTTCTTCAACTGTGTTAGATGCAACGTTGTCCATACCTTTTATTTGATAAAATTTATTTTCTAGTTCATATTCTAAATCTTTAAGTACAATTCTTTTGTTATTTAAAACTTCTGATAATAACACATTTTTTTTATTAAGTAATTCGTTTTTTTCATCCAGTTTTAAATATTCTTTTTCTTCTTTATCAAAATCATTATTTATTTTTATTAGTTTTCTTTTTTCATCTTCTAAATTTTGTATTAAATTTTTCAGTATTTGTTTATTATTATTGTTTGTTTCATTTATCTTTCCACCTGATACTGATCCACCAGCATATAAGATTTCACCGTCAAGTGATACAATACGATATTTATATTCTAATTTTTTTCCAATTTTATTTAATGCATCAATGTCTTTAACTACAATTACATTTCCTAATTGATTTTCTATTATATTTTTATATTTTTTATCATATTTTACTAAATCAGATGCTATACCAACATATTCTTCATCATTTTTAATCATATATATTACATCTTTTGATAAATATCTACTTTTAATTGTATCCATAGGGAAGAATGTAGCTCTTCCTAAGTTATTTAATTTTAAATAATTAATACATTCCTTAGCGGTTTTAAAATCATCAGTAACAATAAAGTTTGCAGCAAAACCTAACGTTGTATTAATAGCAACTTGATATTCTTTTTCAGACTCTATTAAATTACCTATTATATCGTGTACCTTATCAAATTTTGGATTATTTATTATACTTCTAATTGATTTTGGATATCCTTCAGAATTTAATATATTACTTTCTGTTATCTCTATTTTATTTTGTAAATATAGTACTGTTTTATTTTGAGCATCAATATTAGAAGCTATATTAGATTTTTTAATTTTAGCCATTATAAGTGTATTACTTATTTCATCGATTTCTTTTAATAATTTATTTTTTTCATCTTTAATTTTCTTTAATTCTATTTCAGTTATTTCTTTTTTCTTTTTAAGTTCTGCTTCTTCTTCTTTTAATTTAACTAATGATTCATTTATTTTATTTTTCCCTGCTGTAAACCTTTGTCTTTCAATCATTATTTGTTTTTCACTAGATAATTTAGAAATATCTTCGTTTACTTCAATTATTTTATTATTTGTATCATTAATTGTTTCATCGATTTT
>CAYJPM010000024.1:11160-14889 GCA_964372145.1 uncultured Muribaculaceae bacterium
AAAACTTCTATCTTAGATGACTCTATTTCTTTACTAAAATCTGTAAGTTTATTATTTAGTATTTCTATTTCATCTTTTAATACTTTGTAATTTTGATTTACAGTATCTATATCATTAGAAATAAGTGCTATTTCTAAACTTTCCAATTCTTTTCTGAAATTTAAATATTTTTTAGCATCTTCACTTTGTTTTTTTAAAGGTTTAACTGTTTTAGATAATTCTTCTATAACTAATTTAATACTATTTAAATTATCTTTTGTTTTTTCTAACTTTCTTAATGCTTCTTCTTTTCTTTTTTTATATTTTAGTACACCAGCAGCAGATTCAAATATTATTCTACGATCTATTGCTTTAGAATTTACTATTTCAGTTATGTTACCTTGAGATATTATATTAAATGCTCCTTGACCTGCTCCAGTATCTAGAAATAAATCATGAATATCTTTTAATCTTACTTTTGCATTATTAATATAATAATCATTTTCTCCTGTTTTATAAACTTCTCTTTTAATTTCTATTTCTTTAAAATTACTTTTTAAGTAATTATCTTTATTATCAAAAATTAATGAAACACTAGCTTTTTTTAAACCTTCTCTTGAAGATGAACCACTAAATATTACATCACTCATGACATCTGAACCACGTAATTGTTTAACTGACTGTTCCCCTAGTACCCATCTTATTGCGTCTACTATGTTACTTTTACCACTTCCATTAGGACCAACTACTGCGGTAATTTCTTTATTAAAATCAACTGTTGTTTTGTCAGCAAAAGATTTAAAACCTACTGCCTTTATACTCTTTAAATACATATTTACCTACTTTACACTTTTATCATAAGCATTTTTTGCTGCTTCTTGTTCAGCTGCTTTTTTATTTTTTCCTTCTCCAACTCCATATACAATTCCTTCGACTACTACCTCTACTACGAAAGTTCTATCATGTGCTGAACCTTTTTCTTCTACAACATTATAATCTACACTTTTTTTAGATGTTTGAACATATTCTTGAAGTTTAGTTTTATAATCGTTAAAAAAAGTATTTTCTTCTTCTATTTCAGGTATAACTACATCATAAATAAATTGTTTAGCTATTTCGTATCCCTGATCTAAATATATAGCCGCTATAACTGCTTCAAACATATCTGCAAGTATAGTTTTATTAACATTATTACGTTGTCCATGACCTACCATAGCATAATGAATAATTTCTATTTTCTCAGCATAAAATGCTAGTGCATTCTCACAAACAAATGATGCTCTTTTTTTAGTCATGTCACCTTCTTTTAAATCAGTGAATTTATAAAAATAGTCACTTGTCACTGCTTGAAGTATAGCATCTCCTAAAAATTCTAATCTCTCATAACTAGTAAATTTTCTGTGTTCATTTACATATGAAGAGTGTGTTAAAGCTTCCTTTAAATATGTTTCATCATTTAGTTCTATATTATATTTTTTTAAAAATTTCATTTATATCAATTCCAATCATATATATTATACCAAAATTTTACGAATAATTAAACTAAGAAATGTACATTAGTATTTGCAAGTGTTATACTTGTATAAAGGAGAGTATATGAAAAAAAAGATTATTTTTATAATTATTGTTATATTATGTATTTCTGCTATAGCTTTTACTGATTTAGTTATAAGACCTGGTTATCTTATAAAAACTATGGTAAAAGCTCCTATATTCTTAATTACCCCTATTTTATATGCTCTATTTTATAAGAATTATGATTTTTATAAAATACTTAAGATTTCAAAAAAAGGTATAAAAAATTCATTATTACTAGGAATTGGATTATATACCATTATAGTTGGCTTTTTTCTTTTAATTAGTAATTTTATAGATTTAGAACCTATTATAACATCTTTAGAAAATAATCTTGGTATAAATAAAAATAACTTTATATATATTGCTTTATATGTTTGTTTAATTAATTCTTTTTTAGAAGAATGGTTCTTTAGAGGTTTTATGTATAATGAATTAAAAAAATATTCGGTAAAGACTGCTTATATAATTAGTTCTATTGCTTTTAGTGTTTATCATGTAGCTATCATGGATGGGATGTTTAATATATATTTGTTTATTTTAATCATGATTTCTTTATTTATCGGTGGATTAATTTTTTGTTATCTTAATCAAAAAAACAATAATATATATTCATCATGGTGTACTCATGCGTTTGCAAATTTTGCTATGAACACTATTGGATTCATTTTGTTCTTTTAATTTACAAAAGACAAAATATATTGTAAAATTAATATAGGTACTTATGAAGAAGATAATAATAAAAATTATAAGAATATATCAAATTACTCCATTAAATACCCATAGTAAATGTAGATTTCATCCTACGTGTAGTAATTACATGATTGACGCTCTTAATGAATATGGATGTATGAAAGGTTTATATTTAGGAATAAAAAGAATATTTAGGTGTAACCCTTTTGGAAAATATGGTTATGACCCAGTACCAAAAAAGGAGACAAAAATTAAATGAAAAAAATAATTATTTTAATAGGTGTTATATTTTTAACATCTGGATGTGTTTTAGGAAAAGATAGATTAGATGGTGCAAATATATATACTACTATATATCCTGTAACGTATTTAACTGAATCACTATATGGAGAATTTTCTGAAATAAATAGTATATATCCTAGTGATTCAAATGTTAGTGATTACGAACTTACAAATAAACAAATAAAAGAATATTCTGAAGCTGACCTATTTATTTATAATGGATTAAGCCATGAAAAAAACACAGCTAAAGATTTTGTTAATGAAAATAGTGATATATTATTAATTGATGCTATGCACAGTTTATCAATTGATAGTAGTATTGAAGAATTATGGCTTAGTCCTAATAATTATTTAATGCTTGCTAAAAATATTAGAGATAATTTAAAAGAATATGTAGAAAATCAATATATTATTGAACATATAGATGAAAATTATGATGTTCTTGCTGAAGAATTATCATTTATGGATGCTGATTTAAGAATTATAGCAAAAACAGCAGTCAATAATAATAAAAACTCTATTGTTACTACATCTAATGCATTTATGTTTTTGGAAAATTACGGATTTAATGTTATTTCTCTTGATGAAGATGAAGATCTTGCTACTGATGAAATTGAAATCATTAAAAATAATTTAGAAGATGATAAATATTTAGGTTTAATAATTAATAAAGATATTGATCGTGAAGATTTAATCGATTTAACTGTTAATGATAATATCGATAAAATAAGTGTCGATGTTCTTTATAGCGCTAATACTGAATTAGACTATTTCAATGTAATGAATGAATTTATATTTAATATAAAAACGTTAGTTAATAAATAATTGACATTCTGAGTTATTTAAGGTAAAATTATTAAGTAACTTGGTTATGGAGTAGTACTCAAGAGGCTGAAGAGGCGCCCCTGCTAAGGGTGTAGATCGGGTAACTGGTGCGAGAGTTCAAATCTCTCCTGCTCCGCCATTTGAATATAAAGTTCAGTTTACTGAACTTTTTTCATGTAACAAATTATAATACAACAAAAAAAGTTCCCTAAGGAACTTAATTTTAAAATTGGTGACCCGTACGGGGTTCGAACCCGTGAGTGCATGCGTGAAAGGCATGTGTGTTAACCATTTCACCAACGGGCCACAATAAATGGTGGGCCTGGGGGGACTTGAACCTCCGACCTCACGCTTATCAGGCGTGCGCTCTAACCA
>CAYJPM010000025.1:0-3567 GCA_964372145.1 uncultured Muribaculaceae bacterium
CTTTATATGTTGCTTCATACAATTTAGTTAATACTTCTGTTTCATTAAATCTTTTCGTAAACTCATTGAAATAACCAAATAATTCTGATGAATCTCTCCAAGAAGGTTGTACTGAAGCTACTGTTGCTTCATTTTCTATCATGTTACCAAAAGCATAAGCAAGTGATGTTTTACCAGTTCCTGATATACCTTGTAATATTATCAATCTATTTGATGCTAATGCAGCAACAAATAATCTAATTATTTTTGGTTCATAATATAATTTTAATCTTGAAGCTGAATAATTTCTAAATACTTCACAAAATTCTTGTAAAGAGATATTCTTGTTATATTCTGGAGCTGTATAAACTTCCATAGCTTCGTCAACTTTAGTTAATCTGAAAAATCTTGTTTCACCTTCAGTAACTTTATTAATAACATTACCTTCTTCGTCATATTCTATTTCACCTTTTGAAGGATCAGCCATTGTTAGAAATTTTTGATTTTCATTTTTTAATCTTGATATATCAACATTTAATCTTTCTATTTCTTCAAACATCGCTGCTTGTTTTGCTCTATTTCTACGATATTTAAATAATCTTTTAACAGCAAGCACTATTAAAAATATTAATATTCCATAAATTACTAATAAACATAAAACTGTTAAAATAATAATTATTATTCCTCCACCGCTTAAATCTTCACTATATTTTTGAATTACATCAACATAGTTTAATACATTAAACATTTGAAATAATCCAGAAAATAAATTTTGGAATATTTTAGCTATACCTCCAAAAAAAGGTTCCATAAATTCTAGAAAAAAATCATTGTACAAATCCATTTTACACACTCTCCTTTAAATTTTGATGAATAAATTCATCCTCTGACATATAATTGATTTTTTGAATAATACTATATTTTACATTTCCTTGTTCTATAAATGTAAGAAACTTAGGATTATTTTCTATAAATTTTTCTTTTACATAAAACTTATAATCAAATTTGATATTGGAATAATCTGTTATTATTTCATTTTCATCTATGAAAAGTGCAAGCTTAAATCCAAGATCTTTAAGTGTTTCAAATTTACTGACATTTTTTTTATAATCTGAGTAATGAACACTTAAATTTATATGTTTCTTAATATATATATTAGAAAATATATTATTTATAGTATTTATATTAGTATTATTTGATAAATATTTTGATGTTATTGGCACCATTATAATTGGAACATAGCAGTTATTTGAAAATGCTTTTAATATTGAAATACAAACAAGATCATATACTATAGGCATAAATACTTCTTTGTATTTAAATTTTTGATATATATGTCTTATATCAACTTCTGAGTAGTTATCTAGTTTTTTTAAATTATAGTTATAATCTGCAAAGTAATGATTATTTGAATATTTTGAAAAAGTAATAAATGATTCAGTGTCTTTTAAACTTTCAAAAAATCTTATTTCTTTCCTTTCTGCATCCCTTATTTTATTTGCTAACATTTCTAAGACAAAAGGATTTTTTTTAATATCGACATCTTTTAGGACATCTTTAAATAATTCATTTATTTTTTCTATTATATTTTTTATAGTTACACCTTTATTACCATAAAATGATATTTCTTTATCTGTATTTGTAACTATATAAACTATTAAAGTTAAATTATATATGCTTTTTTTATAATTATTTTTAACTTCTTCATATTTAGAACCAAAATAATCTGCCACTACTGATAAAGAAAGTGTCATTTTAAAATCTTTTTCTTCTAAATTATTTACATTTAAACTATTAAGTTCTTTTTTATCCCTTAAATAATATTTAACTATATATATTTTTAATATTAATCTGATTAATTTTCTGAATTCTTCTTCAGTATTCCACAGTTTTTCATCTTGTATTTCGTAGACTTTAAATAGTGTTTCAGCGTATGAACACAATGTATTATGTTTATTATCTAAGTATTTTTCAATCAATTCATTTCTCACATTTATCATCTACCTTTATTCTACTTTAAATTATAGCAAAGTAATTGATTGTTTGCAATAGTTATATGGTTTATAAGTTTATGTTATTTAGTTAAATGATATATTAATTGTTTATTTGTGTTGTTTTTACAAGTTATTAAAATTAAACTAGTTTCCAAATTATATATACCTTTTTTCTCTATTTCTTCTACACTATTTAACTTATATATATATTCATTATCTAAATAATATAAATACACTATATCTCCTATATTTAATTTATATAAATCATTAAAATAACTTGCTGAACTATTTCCTGAATGTCCTGCTAAAATTACTGTTCCATATTTTACATCAGGCATGGATGAAGGATAAATAAGTTCTATATTTTTATCTACATCGTTTTCTGGACTATCAAAATCATATATATTCTGTTCTAGATTTATGCTCGGTATTTTTATTTCCATTATTTCATTACTATTATTTATCTTAAAATAAGAAATACTTTTAGAAATATTGTATCTAAAAGTATCTATTATTTTTTCATCTTTATTATAATTAAGAAATATGCAACTTACAATAACAAATGTTAATATAAATAAGATTGCCATATATTTCCTTCTTTTTTTAGGCAATATTTTAATTATAAATATTGTACTTATTAATATAATTACTGTTATAACTATTTTAATATTACTATTCAAAAAGGTATCTGGTATTTCTATTATTTTATCATTTGTATATATTACTTCAGTTGTTTCATTATCATTTATTTGAAAATATATTTTTTCATTATTTAATATATATCCTTCTGCTGATTTGTCTTCTATAATATAGTAATTACCTTCTTTTAAATTAGTTAAAGATATATTACCGTATTCATCTGTAGTACCACTATATATAAGAATATCTTCATCATCATATATACTTATATCTACGTTAGGTATTTTTTCTGCAGTTATCGAATCTATTTTAGTAAAAAGTAAATCACCTTTTTTTAATTCATTTTTAACCGTTACTTCATATATTAAATTATCTTTATTTAATTCGAAATATATTGTTTCATTATTTACTTTATAACCTTCTTCTGTCTTAATTTCTTTAATATAATATTTTCCAAATTCTAAATTTTTAACTGATATTTCACCATCTATATCAGTTACTACATTTTTAACTATTTCATTTTTACTATATAATAATTCATTATTTGAATTATATATATCTTCTGATGCGTATATATTAAATTCAACCCCATTTAAATTTTTTTCTATATATTGATTATTAATATAATCTTCACCTGTTTTATATATATTTACTTCAGTTTCTACTACGTTTACTTTGATATTAAACGTTACATCATCTACTTTACCTGCTGAAATCATTTTTTGAGTATCCCCGTTATAATATATTAATTTAGAGTCATTATTAACACTAATTTTACTATAAACTAAATCATATGTTCCAGACTCTTTATAACTTATTTCTAGTTCATTTCCCTCAATATAAATATTTTCATCATTTATAATATCAAAGTTTTCTAAAACATTATTTTCATCTACTAACTTTAGTTTTTGTCCTTCGATTAGAGTTATTTCTATATCAGCAAAAGACGGAACTA
>CAYJPM010000025.1:3577-5524 GCA_964372145.1 uncultured Muribaculaceae bacterium
ATAATGATTATTAACTAATTCGTTTATTTCTGATTTTTCTTTTTCATAAGTTAATATGTTACTTGATCTATCATATTGATCATAAAATGTAAATTGATAAGTCCCTATTTCTTCCCATATCAATAATTGTGTAGCTGTTCTATATTCTTGTGAATTATGATTTATATAATTATATCCATAGTATGCATACAAAAATAATTTATCTTGTTTTTCTTTACTTAATCCACTTATATCTAGATCATCAGATGTATAATAATGATATGTAGAAAATAATACTCCGGGTTCAATACAGTATACTACTGTATTATTTAATGTATAATTTTCAAATTGAGTGAAATTATTATTAAAACCATGTGTTCTTTCATAATATACATTATCTATTTTTTCTTTTTTTAACATTGTTGTTGATGCATTAACATTATCAATCAAATTAAATGTTAACATTAATAATACTACTATTAAAATTCTTTTCATGTTTTCCTTTCATTAATTATTTCATATTATATTTCCCCCTTAAAGATAAAATATATTTTATATAATTTTAAAATAATGTCAATAAAAAATAGTCGACATTAATCGACTATTTTATCATAAGATAAATCTATTACTCCATTATATTTACAAGTGGATGTTAATTTAAATTTAGTAATATTATTATTTCTTTCAAATAATTTTATCCCATCACCTAATAATACTGGTATAACTGAAAGTGTGATTTTATCTATTAAATTTTCTTTAAGTAATTGATTTACAATTGATGCTCCACCACAAATCCATATATCTTTTCCTTCACTTGATTTTAATTCATTAATTAATTTACATAAATCGCTTCTAAAAAATATATTATTTTTATCATTATCTTGTTTAGAAGTAATAACATAACTTATTTTATCATCATATACCCATGTATCAGGAGATAATTCAGTTATTATTTGATTATATGTATTTTTACCTAAGATAACTGTATCTATGCTACTATAAAATTTATCATATGTACCTTCTTCACCATTATTTATTACATTTTCTTCTAGCCAAGATACACCTTTGTTTTTATCCGCTATAAAACCATCCATACTCATAGCTATATATAAAATAACTTTTCTCATTTTATTCCTCCTATAACAATGTTATCACTAAATTATATATCTATCAATTAAAAAAAGAGTTACACTCTTTTTCTATTATACATTCTTTTATCTTTTAATATTTTTTTCAATGTTTCAAATTTAAATACTAAAACTTTGTAATTTATAACTTGATTTTGATTTTTTAATTTTTCCAATTCTGGTAATTCATTAAACGATTTTGCTAAAACATCTATATCGCCAATTAATTCGTTAATCAATGATATAATTTCTTCAGTTGTCATATTTGAAAATTGTTCAATATCATATAACATATTTAAATCTTCGAAATATGAAATTTCTTCTTCTTTGGTAAATTCTACATACTCTTCATTATATTCATTTGAGATATCATGATATTTTTCTTGTAAATTTTTATATATTAAAAATGTAGGTACTGATGGACTTAAATTCATTATAAAATATAAATCCTTTCGTTGAACACTTATTCCTTTATCTGTAAATTTTTTCATATTTTCCTTTCTAATTTTGATATATTTTTATTTTCAAAATTAAAATATATCTCATTTAAATCATACATATATTCTTTTGTTAATCCTAATAAGGAACTTGATGTATACATTTTAACATCTATTATTTTACCATCTTTATTTTTTTCAATTATTGGTTGTAACAACTCTTCATTACCATTTCCAATATAATATATTAATATATTTGAATTAATTATTTTTACTAAAAAATCGTTATTAGTACTTATTATTTCATATACTCTATTTTCTAATAAATTTTCATTTAACAAATGTAAATATGCAGTACTAAGTAAACCTCTATTATCTTCTATAAACTTCTTATATATAGTTTG
>CAYJPM010000025.1:5624-11641 GCA_964372145.1 uncultured Muribaculaceae bacterium
GTTATTGTAAATCTAGATGAGTGATGCGGATCCGCTACTCCAGTAAATAAGGTATAAGAAAATGCTCCATTTGCTTCAGTGTTTGAAAAGAATAAACTTCCTCCTCTATAAACCCAGTGATAAGCATTATAATTAGTACTAGAAAATCTAGGGTCATTTAGATATCTATCATTATAATAATTAATTGTTTCAGTAAGAGCATCCCCTTTTATCGGTGAAATATCTCCGATAGAATATGTCCCATACGGATAAATATTTATATAGCGACCCTCTGGTAAGGTAGTGAATCCGGAAGAATCTGGATCAAAATTTCCATTTATATCTAATATAGTTCCCATAACTCTATCAAATGTTCCACCTACCATGTCATATACTCCATATATATTACCCGTTGTTGATGCACCCATCCCATTATAAGTATCATATGTATTAGAAGTACAGGAAGTTGTTGTACTTGATGAATGTGGATTATCACCACCTATACCTGTCAAATAAGTACTACAATTATTTATATATATTTCTTTATTTGCACCAGAATAATCTGTATTACCATATTTACCATATTTTGATTGTGATAATTGTGCTATTGCTCCCCATTCTGTATTTTTAATTAAGTGAGCATCTACATAACCAACATAACCATAATTTTCATATCCATTCATACCATTCATTAAATCTTGTACCATATAAAATGTTTGAGCTATCGTTAAACTAGATGCTGGTTTAACATTTGGTTTAGAATATAATAACCCTCCTGATCTAGACGCTTCAAATTTAGCTATCCAGAATCCTGGTATTTCTACATTTTCTGAATTAGATCTAGTAGATGGATTATCACATGTATTTCCCCAACAAAACGAAGATGGAGTATAGTATTCACTCGGGTAAAATCCAGTATATTCACCTGTACCTGTTTCAATTAAATCTTCTCCTATAAATTTTATATCAATAGCTCCTGGTGTTAAAATATCTACTTCATTTCCATCATAACCTTGATATCCGAGTGTATCTCTAATTGTATATGAGTATCTTGGTATCCATACCATCATTGATGTCATATGATCCATTTCAACTATTGTACCTGGCAATGCTTCCACATAATATAACTTTTGAGATGGTATAACCGATGTTGCATTGGCCCATTGTTGGTCTGAATAATCATACCATCTTCCATTAACAACATCTGCTTTAACCCACTGATCTATAGCATCATTGTATACTATAGGTATTAATCCATCAATTATTTTAGGGTCCGAACCAGCCAATACTGGATCTCTATATATTCCCCCACCATTGAATACAAATTCTAAATTTAAAATAAATTCATTATTAGTAGGCGCACTATCAGTTTCATAAGTTATATAAAATACTTTATCAGAATTAGGTGTTATTTCATCATATAAATATAAGTCAACTAAAAAATAAAGCGCTCCACTACTATTAATATTTTCAGTAATTTGAGATAAATGATAATAATTATCTGTAGTGTTTGTTAATGTTACTTTATATGTAAATGTAGAATTTATACTTGGAACATTCATTCCTATATTTAAAGAATTGTCAGTAGTTGATGGAGAAAAAATTTCGGTTGAGTCATTATTTTCGATAAGTTCAATATTAGATATAAATATACTTCCTGGAGGAATAACTACAGCTTCTCCACTTATTGTTAAATTTGCATTTAAAGCAGAATAACCTATGGATATGCACGCAACAGAAAAAAACATTATTAATGTTACAATAGAAGTAATATATTTGTATTTGTTTTTCTTCATCCTTTATCCTTTTAAATTATTATATCATTATAAATTTGTAACTTCAATTATTTTATTTCAAGAAAAAAATAAGAATTAAATCTTATTTTCAATTTTAAATAACTATATAATGTTTTCAATGGCTTTCATACCATCAATGAATGATGATGTAATACCTCCTGCATAACCTGCTCCTTCACCTATTGGATATACACCTTTAATATTACTTTCAAAATTTTCATTTCTCACTATTTTAACTGGAGATGA
This sequence comes from uncultured Muribaculaceae bacterium, assembly GCA_964372145.1. GTDB lineage: Bacteria > Bacillota_I > Bacilli_A > RF39 > UBA660 > CAKOSP01. The sequence continues at coordinate 7,646 of CAYJPM010000025.1, forward strand.
TGTTCTAGATTCTACTGCTGATATAATTGTATCATCATTTGAAAAACCTTTTATTTTAGTACCAAATATTTCGATAGCTTCAATTAAATTATCACTAATATATTCAGGAAATATATCTCTAATATTAGCCATTTCATAATTACCTTTAAATATTGGTTTAACTGTATTAAATTTAGAATTTAATTTGTTATCTTTAAAATCTTTATATATCATTGTTGGTATTTTACCATTTCCAACTTTATATGTTTTTTCTTCTAATTCTTTTTGGAATTCGATTCCTGATAAAGGATTATCACCAAAATCTTTTTCGTCTACTGTTACTATAATAGCGCTATTAGCATTATCAGAATTTCTATCATGATAACTCATTCCATTTATTGCAAGTCTACCATTTTCACTTGATGAATTAACTACATATCCTCCTGGACACATACAAAATGTATATACACCTCTGTTACTTTCTGATTGATATGTTAATTTGTAACTTTGATTTTCTAGCATGGGATGACTCTTAAGACCTGTTTGGGATTCGTTAATTAATTCTTGTTTATGTTGAACTCTTACTCCTACTGCAAATGGTTTTGATTTCATTTCTATTTTTTCATTATATAACATTTCAAATGTATCACGAGCAGAGTGTCCAATAGCGAGTATTAGTATATCTGTAATAATTTCTTCATTATTATTTACTATAATACTTTTTAATTCATTATTTTCTACATTAATATCTGTTAATTTTGTTTGAAATAAAAACTTTCCACCTAGTGATATAATTTCATTTCTCATATTAATTATTACATTTCTTAGTATATCTGTTCCTACATGAGGTTTTTGTTCATATAAAATACTATCTGGAGCACCAAATTTAACTAATAATTCAAATAAATATTTAAATCTATTTTCTTTATCTTTTATTAATGTATTAAGTTTACCGTCAGAAAAAGTACCTGCTCCTCCTTCACCAAACTGTACATTTGATTCAGTATCAAGTATTCCATTTTCAAAGAAGTTTTTAACATCCACTTCTCTTTCTTCAACTTTTTTGCCACGCTCTATAATAGTAGGTTTATATCCTAATTTAGATAACAAGTATGCACTCATTAAACCAGATGGCCCTGCTCCTACGATAACTATATTTTTATTTTTATCTAAAGTACTCTTTTTTAAAACGTAATCTTCTTCAGTATATTTTAATACATCTTTATCTTTACTATTTAGTAAAACATTATCTTCATTGTTAACATCTACTAATAATTCTATAATAAAAAATATTTGTGGTTTTCTTCTAGCATCTATTGATTTTTTATTTATTTTATATGAGTTTATATCATCTAAACTTACATTTAATCTATAAGATATTTGTTTTTTTAATTCTTCTTCACTATATTTATTTATATTTATTTTTATTTGTCTAATTTTTATCATTTAAGTATTCTCCTACTATGTATCCTGTTATAAACGCATTTGCTAAATTATAACCTCCACAATCACCATCTATATCTAAAAGTTCTCCTGTTATAAATACATCTTTATAATTATTTAACTCTAAATTATCACTAACTTCAAATGTATCTACTCCACCAGTTGTTACTTGTGCTTTTAAAAAATCTCCAAAATCATTTATGTTTATTTGATAGTTCGTTAATATTTTTTCTAATCTTTTTAAATCATTATCAGATAAATCATCTAACTTTACATCTACATCTAATTTATTATTATTAAATAGCACATATAATAATTTATAATTTATAACACTTTCTAAAAGTTCAATTACTGTTCTATTTTCTAACTTATTATTTCTTTCATTTAAATAATTCAATACATTTTTTGTTTCTGGCATAAAATTAATTTTAACATAAACTTCATCTGTATCATTTATATTTTTAACTGCGAGTCTACTTAAATTAAAAGTACATATACCACTTATACCTTTTTCAATTAATTGTAATTCTCCAGATTCACTTTTAATAAATTCATCATTTATGTATAAAGATAACATCGCATTGGTTCTTATACCTGCCCAATTACTAGCAGCTTTATTTTCTGTATATAATGATGTTAATACGGGTAATGTTTTATTAACTTTAATTCCTAAACCTTTTAAATATGTATGAAAATATCCATCACTTCCTGTTTTTGAATAAGATAATCCTCCCGTTGCTATAATTATTTTATCAGCATCAAATTCTTTTTTAACTTTATTTAAATCTTTTACATTATAATCATATATAATATTTATGTTTTTGTTTTTACATTCTAGTAATAACATATTAAGTACTGATGAAGATGTTTTACTCATTGGATAATAATAATCATTTATTAAACTAGGTTCTATTCCTAAATCTGTTAAAAATTCTAATACAATATCTTTATAACTTATTATTTTATCTAATAAGTTTTTATTACTACAATTATAATTATTTTCAGTTATATTTTTATTATAATAGTTACATCTACCACTTCCTGTTATTAATAATTTTTTTCCAGCGGAACTGTTTTTTTCTAAAATAGTCACATTATTATTTTTATTACTTGCTTTAATAGCACTTACTAATCCGGCTGGACCTGCTCCAATGATAATTATATTCATACATACACCTCACACACATTATATCACTTCAATGAAAAATAACATAGTGTACTATGTTATTTTAATAAATATTATTATTTGTATGATTATCATTAATGGTATTAAAATTTTGAATTTAATTTTCTTAGTTTTATGTCTAAATATATTCATAGATAAGTAAGCGCCTATACTACCTCCGATTAAAGATAAAAATAATAATGTATTTTCACTAACTCTATTTTTATTTTTAATTGCCCATCTTTTATCTAGATAATATATTATAAAAGTTATTAAGTTTATAATTATTATATAATTTAACATTAATTATATTTCACTCTTTAGTAAATATTTTCATAGGCATAATTTTCAATAACTTTTGGGCATCTTTTATATTGAAATTTTTATCAGTAGATAAAATATCTATAAATGGCTTTTTACCACCTGCAGAAAAACCTGTTTGCATAAAACCATTTCTTTCATAAAAAGATAATCTTTTGACTCTTTGTTCATAATTAGATGCGTTTATATCATCCATTGTTTCGATAAATAATGATATATGTTTTTTAGAATATCTATCAAAAATTAATTCTAATAATCTACTTCCATATCCTTTTGATTGTATTTTATCATTTACTGCTATATAAAATATAAATATCGATTCTTTTGATTCAATAGTAAATAGTATTCCTACGAATAAATCATCATCATAATATGCATTAAATTCGTATTTTTTCATTTTACTAACAAGAATTAATAACCACATAGGCATTAATTCTTCTTTTGGAAATGACCTTTTCATAAACTCTACTATTTCATTATAATTATCTAACTTTTTTGTTACTTTCTTTTCTATTAAATTCATATTTATACCTTCCTAATTCTTAAAATAACCATGTATTTGTTATAAAATAATATATTGCTTCAGTAAGAGATAATACTGCTGCTAATAATATTATTATTGATAATGTTATATATATTATTTTTTTAATTAATTCTACTCTTTTACCAGTAGCTATTTTATTTTTGAAATATTCAATTAATTTTTCATGTTTATTGAATAATACTGCTATAAATAATATAAACATTGGTAACTGACTAATTAATATCCATGATGATAATGACAATATATTTAAAGGTATGTTTGCACTTTGTCCTACTAAAGTTATAATTGCTAAGAAAGATGGATCTAAAGGTGCTGTTACTGAAAATAATATACCTACAAAGAATAATCCTTTTTTCATATATCTAGTAAATATAGATTCTTTTTTCTTTTCTTTATTTTCTTTCTTCTCTTTAAAAAATGTTCTTTCAATAAACCATTTTAACAATATTAAACCTATTATAAATTCTAAAATCATGTAAATATAATCAGGTATATAATTAAATAGATTAGCTATAAAATCTACACTTATATCTATTATTAGATT
>CAYJPM010000025.1:11651-14208 GCA_964372145.1 uncultured Muribaculaceae bacterium
ATTAGATTAGACCCTATTAAACCTACTAAAACAGTTCCAATAAGTACTGTTAAAACAAATAATATAATCTTACCTTTTTTTATCCCCATTGCTAGAGCACTTATTATAAGAATAACTCCAGTAGGATCTATACCAGCAAGACCTAATAAAAAACTCGTTGGAAATAACTTCATATAAACATCCTTTCAATAACTTCTCTAAATATTTTTTCCTCATTAAGTTTCATTCCTGATATCATTGCATTATCAATACCTTGTATTAATACACATAAAATATTTACATTTAACTCAACATCAAAATTTTCATTAAAAACCTTCAAAGCAACTCCATGATTAAAGATGTTTTTTAGTTCATTTTTAAAATCTTTATAGTAATTATCAACTAATAACTTAATTTCTTCATTTCTTAAAGCTTGTAGTTCAACTTCGGCAATAACTCTTTTCCATTTCAAATCAGTTTCATAATTATTCACTAGAATATTAGATAAGTTAAATAACATATTTTTATACTCATTTTTTGATGTACTATTTAATATTTTTTTTATTTCTATAAAAAGTTCATCATTATAACCCGTCTTTATTAGTTCTTTAAATAAATTTTCTTTAGATTCATAAAAATAATAAAATGAAGATTTCTTAATTCCTGCATTAATACAAATTTGATTTATAGAAGCTTTATCATATCCAACTTCCGCAATTAATTCATACATAGAATTAAATAATTTTTCTTTTGTATTCATAAAACCTACCTTTTTACCGACCGCTCGGTACATAGATATTATCATAGAATTTAATTCATTGTCAATACAGAATAAAAAGAACACAATTTAATTATGTTCTTTTATATGTACAGCGCAACTATAAGCTGTTGAAAATGCTAAAGTTAAATTATAACCCCCTATTGGGCCATGTATATCTAAAGATTCTCCTATATAATACATATTAGGTACTGTTTTAGATTCAAATGTTTTAGTATCAATACCTTTTAAACTAATACCTCCACCTGTAACATATGCTTTAGATATATCATTAACAGATATTACTTTTATAGTATCTTCATGTATTATATTAATTAATTTTATTATATCACTTTTATTTATACTTTTAATATTTAAATTACTATTAATATTTATTTTATCTATTATATATTTAGAAAATTTCTTACTAAATAATTTATTTAATACAGTTAATATATTATTATCCCTATTATCTTCTAAAAATAATTCTATATCTATATTTGGTAAATAGTTTATTTTAATCTCTTTGATATTATTTAAATAAATATGTTCACTTACTTTCATTATAGATGTTCCACTTAATCCAGTATGTGTATACATTAAGTTACCAGTATATACTTTTTTATTAAATTTAACTTCTACATTATCAAAAGATGTTCCTGGTAAACTATCATCTATATTAACATTGATAGAGGTTTCTGCCGGGAACACATTAACAATTTCTTGATTAAACCTTTTAGCAAACTTTAAATGATCTCCGGAACTACCTAGATGCGAGAAACTACATCCACCAGTTGCTATAACTACTCTTTTAGAATTATATTCACCTGTTGAAGTTTTTACTAAAAATACTTCTCCTTCTTTAGTTACATCTATTACTTCTTCATTATAAATAATTTCACACTTCTTATTATTAAGTAAATAATTAAGTATATCACCAGCTTTGTCAGATACTGGAAATATTTGATTCTCTTTTTCCTCTTTTAAAGGAATGTTAAAATATTCAATTATTTCTTTAGGGCCAAATCTAGTTATTGTTGAATATAAATATTTATAATTATAATCAACATTTTCAAGAAATTCTTTTATTTCTTTATTATTGGTTAAATTACATCTACCCCCACCTGTGATCATTAATTTTCTTCCAGGTTTATCATTTTTTTCTAACACTAATGTTTTTAAATTTTTATCAACAATATTTGAAAACATTAATCCAGCTGCGCCAGCACCTATTACTATTACATCATACATATAATCACCTTTAACTAATTATAGCATATAAAAAACAAACTATGAAAGTTTGCTTTTGTTATTTATTTATATTTTTATTTCATAACCATATTCATTAAATGATAATTCTTCATCAATAACTTCAATATAAATACCCTCTGCTTTTTTAAATCCAAATTTTTCATATAATTTAATCGCAGGGATATTATAATCTATAACAAATAATCTTAAATAATTCACATTTTTGTTCTTGGATACTTCTAAAGCATTTTTTAAAAGTTGTGTAGCAATACCTTGTTTAGCAAAATCTATATTCACACCTAATCTATCTATGTAAATCACTTTAGCATTTTTATTTTCCCATTTGACTTTATCTGCTCCAGCATTTTCTTCGCATAATACAAAAGAACCTACTATAACATTGTCTTTTAAAAGTACATATAGATTATTATTTTCAATATCATTTATAAAATAATCACATGGATAAATATCATCCCATATTTCTACACCATCTTTTTTCATTTTATCTATTAATTTATAATACATTAATTTTATTTCTTCTAAATCTTCTTTTTTTGCTAATCTAAATAT
>CAYJPM010000026.1:0-12490 GCA_964372145.1 uncultured Muribaculaceae bacterium
AGTTTGTTAAAATATGTGGCATATTAGAAGATCATTATAAAGATATGCAAGATATGGAATTTACTATTGAAAATGGTAAGTTATTTATGCTTCAAACAAGAAATGGTAAAAGAACAGCTGATGCTGCGCTTAGAATTGCTGTTGAACTTGTTGAAGAAGGTATGATTACTAAAGAAGAAGCTTTACTTAAAGTTGAACCAAAAGCGCTAGATCAATTATTACATCCTAATTTTGATGCTGAATCATTAAAAAATGGTGTAGTTATTGCTAAAGGTTTAGCTGCTTCTCCTGGAGCTGCTACTGGTAAAATTTATTTTACTGCTGAAGATGTTAAGGAAGCATCTGATAATGGAGAAAAAGAATTATTATTAGTAAGACTTGAAACTTCACCTGAAGATATTGAAGGTATGGTTATAGCTGATGGTATACTTACTATGCGTGGAGGTATGACTAGTCATGCTGCAGTAGTCGCTAGAGGTATGGGAACTTGCTGTGTATCTGGATGTGGTGAACTTAGAATAGATGAAGAAGCTAAAACACTTACAACTAAAGATGGTAAAGTATATAATGAAGGAGATTATTTATCTTTAGATGGATCTACTGGAAATGTATATGGAGAAAAAATTAAAACTGTTGAACCTACAATATCAGGTAACTTTGAAAAATTTATGAGTTGGGCTGATGATGTTAGAGTCTTAAAAGTTAGAGCTAATGCTGATAATGAAAATGATGCTATGACTGCTAAGAAATATGGTGCTGAAGGTATTGGTTTATGTAGAACTGAGCATATGTTCTTTGAAGAAGAAAGAATATTTAATTTTAGAAGAATGATTACTGCTGATACATTAGAAAAAAGAGAAGAAGCACTTGAAAAAATACTTCCTTACCAAAGAGATGATTTTGAAAAATTATTTACTGTTATGGATGGTTATGGTGTAACTATAAGATATTTAGATCCACCTTTACATGAATTCTTACCTCATACTGATGAAGAAATCAAACCTTTAGCTAAATCACTTGATATGTCTTTTGAAGATTTAAAAGCTAATATTGAGTCTTTAAAAGAGTTTAATCCAATGATGGGTCACAGAGGTTGCCGTTTAGGTGTTACTTATCCAGAAATAGTTAAGATGCAAACTACTGCAGTTATAGAAGCTGCTATAAAAGTATCTAAAACTGGTAAAACTATTGAACCAGAAATAATGATACCTTTAGTAGGAGATATTAATGAACTTAAATATATTAAGAATATTGTAGTTGAAACTATAGAGGAAATATTAAAAAAAGAAAAAGTAGATATTAAATATCAAATTGGTACAATGATTGAAATACCAAGAGCTGCTTTAACAGCGGATGTTATTGCTACTGAAGCAGAGTTCTTCTCATTTGGAACAAATGATTTAACTCAAATGACTTATGGTTTTTCAAGAGACGATGCTGCTAAATTCTTAGATGATTATTATAAGAAACAAATATTTGAATCTGACCCATTTGCTAAAATAGATCAAACTGGTGTTGGTGAACTTATGAAAATAGCGGTAGAAAAAGGTAAAGCTACTAATTCTAAAATAAAACTTGGAATATGTGGTGAACATGGTGGTGAACCAAGTTCAGTTGAGTTCTGTCATAATTTAGGACTTAACTATGTATCTTGTTCTCCGTTTAGAGTACCTATAGCAAGACTTGCTGCTGCACAAGCCGTGCTTAATAATAAATAAAAAATATGTAAAATATAAAAATTGATATTTAACTTTATAGACAAGATTTAAGTAAGATTTAAGCAAGATGCTTGAATCTTTTTTTATTTAAATATCATGATGTGTGATTAATATAATAAATATAAAAGTGGTATAAAAAAGTAGAAAAATAACTTTATATTAATTATAACTAATAAATCTTCAAAAAAATAATTGCCAATAAAATGAATGGATTTTAAATTGTTGAAGAGAACCTACGGTTTAACATGGTTCGAAATTGACGTATTAAAATCATAGTTTAAAAATTTGTTGAATATTTATATAATATAAATTAAGATATAATTTTGTCTTTAATAGATTTATACAATTAAATGCCTTGCAAAATAATGTGTCTTTAATATAAAAACATGTTATAATTTTAATAGAAGAGGTAGTTATGCAACATATTATGAAATTATATGAAAACAATTTTTATTCTTTGATTGAGGGTAATAAGATTAGAGAATATAGATTATATGATGAAAAAAGAAAAGTAATAAAAATAGGTGATGAAATAAAATTTGTTAAGTTACCTCACTTAGAAGATTATATTATAGTAAATGTAGAAGATATAGAAGTATTTAATAACTGGTATGATGCGTATAGGAAGTATTTTGAAGAAGATTTTAAAGAATTTTATGACTCAATTGAAACAGTAGTTAATGATACATATAATGGATATTATACTAAAGAAGAAAGTGATAAATACGGATGTGTAATCTTTACATTTTCAAGATGTAGGAGTTAAAATGAAAGTAATTAGTGTAGGGGATTTAGTTTTAGATTATTATTATTTAAATGATAATTTAATAGGTGTAAATGGTGGTATGTCATCTCATAATATAATACTTAATTTGAAATATTTAGGGTTGAATGTTTCAGTAAGTGGTGTGTGTGGAGTTGATGATGCAGGTATACTAGTAATTAAAAGTTTGTCTGATGAAAAAATAGATGTTAGTCATATCAAACAACTAAATGAAATCGAAACAAGAAAATTCCATGTTTCATATTATGAAGAAGGTGAATCTTTTAAATTCAAATCTAAAAAAAGATGTCCTTATTGTAATAAAAAAAGTTGGTATAGTGAAAGTTTAATAGATGTTAATGAAATAATAGATGATATTTTAAATGATGACATTATTGTGATAGATAATCTAAATAATAGAAATAGTCAATTATTATCAAAAATTGATAATAAAGTTATGTTAGATTTAGGACAGTATTTTGAGTTTGAGGAATTAACTGATGATGAAGTTAAAGAGAAGTTAAATTATAACTTTGAAATAGTTAATCTCAATGAAAGAGTTTTAAAATATCTTGTTAATAGATTTAATCTAAATAGTATAACAGATATTATTAAAGCAAAAATAATAATTGTTACAAGAGGAAAAAAAGGAGCGACTTTTTATTACGATGACACTATAAATAATTTAGAGTTAAAGAAAATAGGAAAAGAAGTGGATCCAACAGGAGCTGGAGATGCGTTTTTTAGTATGTTTATTTCAGAATATATTAAAAATAATTATAACTTTACAGATGATTTTATTGTAAATACTTTTAATAAAGCAAATAAATTAGTTTTGAAAGTCATTTCAAAAATAGGGGCTAGAAGTCATTTACAAAATTCATATAAAATAAAAAATGCTGATTCGTGTACATGTGAAAATTTTAGTTTAAGTATAAGAAAAAAAATAAAAAGAGTAAATGTAAATGTTAATAATTTGGAAAAAAGAATTATTAATGCTATTTCAAATGATGTTTATAAAAAAATAGTAAATATGAATTTTGAAAGTAATAAAAATATAATTATTACAGGTACAGGTGGTTCTTATGCAGCATCATTATTTGCTTCTAAAGTACTTAACAATCTTTATAAATTAAACTCATATGCTCTATATCCAAGAGATGTTTTATATAGAAATAATGAAGCAATTGATAAAGTAGTATTGTTATCATATTCTGGTACTACTACAGATTTAATTACGAGTACAAAGAATATTGATAATAGCAAGAAAGTTATTATTACTAAGGGTGAAGTAAAAAAAGTAGCTGATAAAACTTTGATTTTAAAAGAAAACGTGATATCTTATAGAACTGTTAGTAATAAAGGAAAAGAAAGAGGATTTTTGGCGTTTGAAGGAGTTATGGCTCCTAGTAGTTTATTTTTAAAGTTATATTTAAGTAAAACAAATTACGATGTTGAAACTTTTATAAAAAACCAGATTGTTTACTGGAATGATTATTTTGATAAGATGTTTAAAGAAAACAAGAAAATCTTTAAAGAAAAATTAATAAAAGGCAACATTATAAATTTATTTTATGGAGATTACTCTAGCAGTGCAGCATATGATATTGAAAGTAAAATAATTGAATCCGGATATTTTAATATACTATTACATGAAAAAAAGAATTTTTCTCATGGTAGATTTATAAATTATGAACATTTAAGTTCTAAAATAAATATTGTATTACTTCAAAATTCTATTTCAAAATATGAAGAGGTATTACTTGATTATATAGAAAAAGATTTTAGTATAACTTTAAGAAGCAATTATAACGGAATACTTGCTGAATATGATTTATTATTAGCGTCTCAATATTTTACATATTACTTATCAAAATTTGTAGATGTAGATTTATCAAAACCAAATTTTAGTGAAGAAGCTATGAAAGTTTATTTTTACAAAGGTGAATTATAGATTTTAGTTATTTTTATCTTTATTTATTTTTGATTTAATTACACATTTGCAACAGTAAATAAAATATATGATACAATAAAAAAGTAACAAGTTATTGTTAGTTTATTTTTAAGTAAAATAGATAATATTAATTTCCTACCTAACTACAACAAGGTACATGCTATATTTAATAATAAGGAAAATTAAAATACTAGAATTTCTAGTATTTTTTTTATATAATGGAAGAGAGGTATGTATGAAGAAAATAATTTATGTGACTGGTAATTGGGCTAAAATTAAAAGTGCTAAACAACTATTAGAACCGTTAGGTATTGATGTAGATAATGTTAAAATGGATACTACTGAAATTCAGGCTGATACAGTAAAAGAAGTGGCAAAATTTTCCGCTAAAGAAGCTAGTGATATATTAAAATGTTCTGTACTTAAAAATGATACTGGATTATGTATTGAATCATTAAATGGTTTTCCTGGTCCATATACTCATTATGCTGATGATAAAATTGGGGCAGAAGGTATTTTAAAATTGCTTGAAGGTAAAACGAATAGAAATGCTTATTTTATTGAAGCTTTTGCATATTGCGAATATGGAAAAGAACCAATTGTATTTGAGTCTATTACTAGAGGTACTATTGCTCATAAAATGTCTGGAAAATATGGATGGTCATGGGATTTTGTTTTTATTCCAGAAGGAAAAGATAAAACTATGGGGAATTATAAAGATGATGAGAGATTTTTACTATGGAATACTGATGCGTATCGTGAACTTGCTGATTATTTAAAAAAGAAAGGAAATAATAATGAATGAAATAAAATGTCCTAAATGTGGAGAAAAATTTATTGTAGATGAAAGTGATTATCTTGCTATAGTTGATCAAGTAAGAAATAGTGAATTTAATAATGAAATAAATTCTAGATTAAATATTATTAATACTGAAAAAGAAAATGAAATTAATTTATTAAAAGCTAAAGCTGGGGCAGAACTTGAAAGTAAATTAAATGATTCAAAAGTAGAAATTGAAACTTTAAAAGTAAAACTTAAACTAGAAGAAGCAAAGTTAGAAAAAGAAGTTCAAACTAAAATTAATGAAAAAAATTTAGAAATTGAAAAGTTGAAATCTGTTATTGAAAGAAGTGAATCTGATAAATTAATTGCACTTAAAGATATTGAATCTAAAAATAAAGATGATATAACTGAAAAAGATAAATTAATTGATAGATTAAGTAATGAGATTAATTCTATTAAAACTAATAATGAATTAACTATTAAAACTGTTAAAGAAAATTATGATTTAAAGTTAAAAGAAAAAGATGAAACAATTAGTTACTATAAAGATCATAAAACAAAGATGTCTACCAAAATGCTTGGTGAAACTTTGGAAAAACACTGTGAAATAGAATTTAATAGGTTAAGAGCTACTGGATTTCAAAATGCTTATTTTGAAAAAGATAATGACAGTAAAACTGGTAGTAAAGGTGATTATATATTTAAAGAATCTACTAGTGAAGGTGTTGAATTTATTTCAATTATGTTTGAAATGAAAAATGAAATGGATACAACTGCTACTAAAAAGAAAAATATAGATTTTTTAAAAGAGTTGGATAAAGATCGTAATGAAAAAAATTGTGAGTATGCTGTATTAGTTTCACTATTAGAAAGTGATGATGAATTATATAATACAGGTATTGTAGATATGTCTTATATGTATCCTAAAATGTATGTAATTAGACCTCAGTTTTTTATACCAATAATTACACTTCTTAGAAATGCTGCTTTAAAATCTGTTGAATATAAAACTCAGTTAAATGAACTTAAAAATCAAAATATTGATATATCAAATTTTGAAAAGGATATGAATGAGTTTAAAGATAAATTTGGTAGAAATTATCAACTTGCTAGTGATCGTTTTCAAACAGCTATTAAAGAAATAGATGAAACTATAAAACATTTAGAAAAAACTAAAAATGCTTTATTATCTAGTGAGAATAATTTAAGATTAGCCAATGATAAAGCACAAGATTTAAGTATCAGAAAAATAACTAAAAATAATCCTACAATGGCTGCAAAGTTTAAAGAATTAAATACTAGTGAAATATAGTATTTTTTTTATGTATATGATATACTTCTTTTATGAAGTTTATGAAGATTTTAAAAATTATTTTAATAGTATTAATACTAATTATTTTATTACCGGTTATATTAATTGGTATTATTTTCACTATGATTCTAAGTTTATTTTTGGGCAAGGAATATGAAGTAAGTGATGTATTTAAAAAAATTGTTAAAAGGGTAGAACAAGACTTGATTGATGAAGTTATAATTGATGATGTTAGAGAGGAATTAACTCCTGCAGAAGTAGAAAAATTATTAATTGAAAATATGATTGATTATTTGCTTAAAGAAAAGTTTGAGTTGAAGCTATCTGACTATGATTTAGAAAAAATAAAAAAAAATCTAGTTAAGGAAGTGCCAAAAGAACATAAAGTTGGTAAATATACATTAAATAAATTTAAGGAAGTTATGTATATTTATTTAAATGATGAATTAATTAAAGAAAAAATTATTGATGAACCAAGTGTTTCTTTAGATGAAAAAAAAGAAGATATAGTAGTTGATAATATTTCTTTTGAAAAAGAAGAAAAAGTATTAGTACAAAAAACTGTTGTGTTAAATACAAAAAAAGAAAAAGAAATTAAAGAAATTTTATCTTCTTATAAGTATATTGAAGAAGAAGTAAAAGAAGAAATATTAGATATTACTATAGATAAAATAGTTAAGTATAAAGCAGTGGATGTAGTTATTGAAATTTTAAATGAGAAAAAAAATGTAAAAGAAGAAATTAAAGATATAGAGTTTTTAGAAGAAGAAATAGAAAAAATTGAAAACTTAGAAAATGAAACTAAGAAAAAAGTTGATGAAAAAAAAGAGGAAGAAAAAGTAAATTATATCAAATTTAATGTTCATAAAATGGATGATATGTTATTAGTTATGCATAATATTGAAAAAGATAAAGAGGATGTTGAGAATAGGGATTATGATAATGTAACTGATAATATTGATAAAGAAATAGTTAGAATAGAAAATTTATTACTTATTAATAATTTAGATATTAAAACATTAGATGAATTAAATAATTATAAAGATAGTTTATATAATTTAAGAGATCATAATGAAGAGAAGAAAGTTAAAGATTATAATGACTTTAAAGATGATTTATACACAGATGTATCTAAAGACGATGAGAAGAAACATATAGAAGTTTTAAATGAAGTCGATATTAAGAATAAAGAGTTATTAGATGAGTATTCTTTAGAAAAGGTTGAAGATATAATTAAGTTAGAAAAAAGTAAAGTTATTGAAAAAGAACTTATTTTTAAACAATTATCAAAAATAGAAAGATCTAATAATATATTTAATAGAATAACTAGGTATATTAAAAGTAAAATATTTAAGAATTATTCTGAAAATAAAGTTATTAAAAAGAATTTGAATTTTTTAGATAACATAGTTGTAGGTAAAACTGATAATTATGTAGATAATTATTATCCTACTAAACATAAGCAAATTATGGAAGAGGATTTAATTATTTGTGAAGAAAATAAAATGGGGTTATTTAATATAAATAATAAGATAGTAACTAAACATCCTGAATTATCTAAAGATATAAATTATCGTTTGAAAATAAAGAATGTGAGTAATATATTAAATGATAATCATGAAAAATCATTTAAAAAGAATAATTTGAAGGAAAAAGTATTACAAAGAAAACCTAGAGTAAGAGTAAGAGAGAAAATCTAATTGTTAATATTAGATTTTTTTATGATATAATATATTATATAGTAAGGGTGATAATATGTTTTTAGAAAAATACGTTGATGAATTATATTTTAATCAAATATTGAATAAATATAATAGTGAATATTTAGAATTGTTGGATGAAAATAACTTTTTAGAAGTTTTGAAGGTTTTAAGTAAATATAATTTATACTTTGTAAATGATATAGCTCTTTCATATTTAGAAATATTTGAAATGGATTCAAATGAATTTGATATGAAGTTAAATAAATTAAGGGAAAAATATGGAGAATATTTTAATGTTAAGATAGGTAATGATATTAAAATATTTGATGAAATATTTGATTAAAAGAGTGGAGGTGAACTAATATGTATTATGGAGTTGTTCAGTACTTAACTTATAATTTAATATTTTTTGAACTAGGTATACTTTTATTAACTTTACCATTTTATATATTTTTATGGACAATGGTTAATAAAGTGTATGAAGAAGTATATGGTAAAAAAACTTGGTTGATATATGTACCGTTTGTAAATATGTTTTTAGCTTATAGAATATTATTTAGTAAATTAATAAGTTCTTATATAATATTTTTGCAATTTATTTTCTCTTTATTTATGGTTATATTTGAAGATCGAACAGTTTTCTTTAATGGAGTAGCAAATGTATTTAACTTTATTTTGTTAGCTTATTATTTCTTAATAATAACATATGCCTTTAATTTAATAATAAAGAATAGAAAACGAGAAGAAAAGACTAGAAAAAACTAGTTTTTTTTTCTATTTATTGATATAATTAGTTAGAAAAAGAGGACTTATTATGACGAGAAGTGAATTAAGAGAAAAATGTATGGTTATTTTATATCAAATAAATATATATAAAGAAAAAAATATTGATTACAATATAAATGATGTTATTAAAGAAAATATTCAGATAGATAATGAATTTGTTAAAAATATTATTAATGGTGTAACAGAAAAACATGATGAATTAGATGAACTTGCTAATAAAAATATGGAAGACTGGTCAATGAATAGAATTGATAAGACTGGTGCTGAAATTATGAGAATAGCATTATATGAACTTAAATATACTGATACACCTGAAATAGTAGTAATTAATGAAGCGGTTGAACTTGCTAAAAAATATAGTGATGATTCAGTTAGAAAAATTATTAATGCTACACTTGATAAAATAATTAAAGAAAGTTAAGATATGGAAAGAGATTATATAACAGTATCTAATTTAAATGATTATATTAAAACTGTCTTAGAAAAAGATAGTTTTTTGTCTAGAGTTTATTTAAAAGGTGAAATTAGTAATCTTAAAAAACACACAACTGGTCATTGGTATTTTACTTTAAAAGATGAAACTTCTAGAATAAATGCTGTTATGTTTTCAAGAGATGCATCTAATGTAGAGTTTAATGCAGAAGATGGAATGAATATCTTAATAGAAGGTAGAGTATCTGCTTATCCTGTTTCAGGTACATATCAAATATATGTAACTAAAATGAGTTTAGATGGAGTAGGTAATTTATATATAGAGTTTGAAAAACTAAAGAAAAAATTATCTGCTGAAGGATTATTTAGCAGTTCTTATAAAAAGCCTATACCTAAATATCCTAGTAAAGTCGGAGTTATAACAGCTCCAACTGGAGCAGCTATTAAAGATATAATATCTACTATTAATCGTAGATTTCCATCTACTGAAGTTATTTTATTTCCAGCATTAGTACAAGGTGCAGGTGCTGCTCCTGATGTAGTTAGACAAATTAAAAATGCAGATAACTATGATATAGATGTTTTAATAGTTGGTAGAGGTGGCGGATCTATTGAAGATTTATGGGCCTTTAATGAAGAGATTGTAGCTAGAGCAATATTTGAATGTAATACTCCGGTAATTAGTGCTGTAGGTCATGAAATAGATATAACAATATCTGATTATGTAGCAGATCTAAGAGCGCCAACTCCTACTGGAGCAGCTGAGATGGCAGTGCCAACTGTAATAGACACTTTAAATATAATAGATGGATATAAAATTAGATTAAATAAGAATATTAAGAATATGGTAAATACTAAGTTTATTATGCTTAGAACTTTAAAAGAATCATATATACTTAAAAATCCTATGAGTATGTATGAAATAAAAATGCAAAAGTTAGATACTTTAATAGATGGTTCTAATAGAAGTATGCAAAGTATTATTGATAATAAAGTTAGTAAATTAGATGTAATAAATAATTCTTATATACTTAAAAATCCAGATAAATTATTAGATACTTATAAAAATAAGATGGAAATAATTCTTGCTAATTTAAAAAACTTAAATCCTCTTGGAATACTAGAAAAAGGATTTTCTGTAGTAAGCAGTGATGATTTAGTAATTAAAGATAGTAAGAAATTAAAAATTAATGATACAATAAATGTAAGATTTAAAAAAGGCGAAGTAAAAGCTATAGTAAAGGAGATAAAATAATGAAAAAAGATAAGACATTTGAAGAATCACTTAATGAACTTGAAGTAATTGTAAAAGAACTTGAAAGTGGTAATGTGGAACTTGATAAAGCAATTGAAAAATATACTGAAGCTATGAAGTTAAGTAAATTTTGTAGTGATAAAATAGAAAAAGCTACTGAAAAAGTTAATAAAATATTAAATAATGATGGTAAGCTTGAAGATTTTGAGGTGAAATAATGGAAGTTAAAGGAATAACTAATAGAGATACAGATTTCGCTCAGTGGTATACTGATGTAATTAAAAAAGCTGATTTAGTTGATTATTCTTCAGTTAAAGGTTCTATGATTATTAGACCTTATGGATATGCTATATGGGAAGAAATAGTTAAGAATTTAGATAGAATGTTTAAAGAAACAGGTCATGAAAATATACAAATGCCTATGTTTATACCGGAATCACTTTTAAATGTAGAAAAAAAACATGTTGAAGGTTTTGCTCCTGAAGTTGCTTGGGTAACACATGGAGGTTCTGAAGCATTAGACGAAAGAATGTGTGTTAGACCAACTAGTGAAGTTTTATTTTGTGAACATTATAAAAAAATAATTAACTCATATAGAGATTTACCTAAATTATATAATCAGTGGTGTACTATAGTTAGATGGGAAAAAACTACTAGACCTTTTTTAAGAAGTAGAGAAATTTTATGGCAAGAAGGTCATACAATGCATGAGACTAAAGAAGAAGCTATGAATGAAACATTACAAATGCTAGATATTTACAAAACATTACAAGAAAAATATTTAGCACTTCCTGTTATAACTGGTAAGAAAACTGAAAAAGAAAAATTTGCTGGAGCAGAAGTTACATATACTTTAGAAGCTATGATGTATGATGGTGTAGCTCTTCAAAATGGGACTTCTCATTATTTCGGACAAGGTTTTTCAAAAGCTTTTGGTATAGAATTTTTAAATAAAGATCAAAAATTAGAAAATCCTTATCAAACTAGCTGGGGAGTAACAACAAGAATGATTGGTGCGATCATCATGACTCATGGTGATGATAATGGACTTGTACTTCCTCCGAATATTGCTCCTTTTAAATTATGTATTATACCTATCGGAGATGTTGATGATAAATTAAATATTTTAGAAGGTGAATTAAAAAACAAAAATATTACATATAAAGTTGATAATACTAATAAATCTCCTGGATTTAAATTTGCTGAAGCTGAAGTAAAAGGTTATCCAATAAGAATAGAACTTGGTGAAAGAGATTTAAAAAATAACGAAGTAACTTTAGTAAGAAGAGATACTTTAGAAAAAATTAAAGTTAAATATGAAGATATAATAAGTAATGTTGAAAATTTACTTAATGATATACAAACTAACATGTTTAATAAAGCTAAATTAAGAAGAGATACTATGCTTTATAGTGCTTCAACTTATGAAGAATTTAAAGATATAGCTAATAATAAACCTGGATTTATTAAAATTAATTGGTGTGGTGATACATCTTGTGAAGAAAAAATTAAAAATGATACTACACTTAAATCTAGATGTTTAATAGAAGATGAAAAAGTTGATGGTGTTTGCCCTGTGTGTGGTAAAGATGCTACTACTAAAGTTTGGTTTGGAAAACAATACTAATAAAAGTGTTGTTTTTTTATTTAAACTAGTTTATAGTAATCATCAGGTGAACTTATGTTAAAAGAAGTAAATAATAATATATCTTTGAATGAATTGTTAAATATGAATTTTAATGAAATCGTTTTATTAAGGAGAACTATAGCTATTTCTAAAATG
>CAYJPM010000026.1:12533-13991 GCA_964372145.1 uncultured Muribaculaceae bacterium
TTTATAACGGAATTTAACATTTTAAATGATTGTATATATTTTGAAAATAAGGTAAAATCTAATAAAAGAGTTATTCTATATGATTCTTTAAATTATGTTCCAATTAGAATAGGAGATTTATTTAAAGTCTTTTTATATAATATAGAAATAATTGTTGATTATATTGAAATTAATTCTAAAATAAATACTGAATATTTTAAAGAGTTATATAATGATAGATCTTATTTAGTTAGTTTGAGTATAGATGAATTAGAACTTTTGCAAGAAAAAAAAGAGGTATTAATAGGAAATTGTAGGCAATAAATGGTAATTACCATTTATTGTTTTTTTATTTAATTAATTGTAGTCCATACTATATATGTAAGGAGAAATTATGAAAAAAATATTTTTAATATTATCATTATTATTAATACCGATTCAGATATTTGCTTATTCTAATGAAGTAATACTTGGTGGTAATACACTTGGTATTGAAGTAATAAGTGATGGAGTTATGGTTGTTGGTTTTTATAAAGTGAATGGAAAATATAATAAGGGCAATCCTAATATAGAAATAGGGGATTATATAACTGAAATTAATAATGAAAAAGTAAGTTCTGTTTCTAATCTAACTAACCTAATAAATAAATATTCTGATGATGAATATGTAAATATAACATATGTTAGGAATGATAAAGAATATAGTACTAAGTTAAGTATTATTAAAGATGGTAATGTATATAAGACAGGTTTATATGTGAAAGATAGTATTTCAGGAATAGGTACACTAACTTATATAGATCCTACGACTATGATATATGGGGCTTTAGGTCATGAAATATTAGAATCTAATACTAATGAAATTATTGACATATCAGGTGGTACCATATTTAGAAACTCTGTAACATCGATTGATAAAAGTACGGTTGGTAATCCTGGTAGTAAGAATGCAGAATTCTTTTATAATACGTCATATGGTTCTGTTTTAAAAAATACTATATATGGTATATATGGAATATACGATTATGAATTTGATGATAGTAAATTAATTAGTGTAGCTGAAAATGATGAAGTCAAGATTGGTCATGCAGTTATGTATACTGTTGTAAATGATGAGAAAATTGAATCATTTAATATAAATATAACTAAGATAAATGAAACGTCAGATATTAAAAATATTACTTTTGAAATAGTAGATGATAGATTAATTGATATCAGTGGTGGAGTAGTTCAAGGTATGAGTGGTTCACCAATAGTACAAAACAATAAAATTATAGGAGCAGTTACTCATGTTATAGTAGATAATCCAGTTACAGGATATGGTTTATTTATTACAACCATGTTAGAAGAAGGAGAAAATTAATTTCTCTTTTTTTTATTTTGTTGTATAATGTTATTAAGGTGGTCATAATATGGAAAATAAACAATTAAATCGTAGTGAAATTCCTCAAAAATATAAGTGGGATTTGACTACTATAT
>CAYJPM010000027.1:0-13862 GCA_964372145.1 uncultured Muribaculaceae bacterium
AATATAAGAAAGGAACAATATAATGAAAGAGAAATATATAGAATATGCTAATAATAATATTAATGGCGAAGCGAACAAAATAGTATTAAAGCAAATAGATTTATTTTACAAAGATAGAAAACAGTCTTGCTATAATTATAAAATAGGAGAAGAATTAAAACTAAAAAATGGATATCTACTTCATGGGATAAGCGGTTCATTAGAACAGTTTGATATGTGTGTGGAAAATGGCTTCATATCTTCAAATTTTAGCGGTAATTTAAAACCTAATAAGTTTTATAACAGTATAGGCGTTTGGAATATAAAAAAAGATATATTGTTAAGTGAATATATTAAAAACTATAGTGGATGTACTATAGGATATACATTGGGCAGGGGACCAGGTTCAACCGAAAAATCAGAACTTGTACCATATAATCAAATCGAAGAAAGAATGATAGAATTAAATAATAATCTTGAAATATGGTCATGGCGTGCAGAGCAGACAAAAGAAATTAGATTTCTTCCTTCATTGTCTTCTAATAAGAATCAAATTGCCTTTATCTTAGATGCTAGTGATAATAAAGAATTATTATATGCTGATTTATTTAATAAAGATTTCAATGAAGATATATTAAAAAACTTTATTGTAGAGCAATGTATTGATGAAATGATAAATGGAGATAGAAATGCTTTTACTACTGATAGAGAATCGGCTATTATGTTTGGTTTGCCATCTACTTTGATTATAGGGATTTTGTTAGGTAGAAATTATGAAAATAATAAAGATGTTGTAATTCACATAAAACAAAAGCTGCCAAAAGCCTTTATTTGTAATTTAGATGGAATTATAATTAGTTAAAGTATATATGTTTTAAAATAATAAATATTCTATAACTTAAATTAATATACAATACAAAATAAGTAATATAATGAGTATAAAATTTTAAGTAGTTGTTAAGATAAAAAAGGAGTGATCACATTATGGATATGTATAGAAAAAGAAAAGAAAGAAAAGATTATAAAGAAAAAGCTAATCCGATGGTAGAATTGACTAATAAAGATAGTATAAATTGGTACCCGGGTCATATGGCTAAAACTAGAAGGAAAATTAAAGAAAATATCATGTTGATTGATGTTATTTTTGAAGTGATAGATGCTAGAATTCCTTTTTCTTCTAAAATAAAAGATATGGAAGATATAGTTAGAAAGAAAAAAAGAATTTTAATAATGACTAAGAAAGATCTTTGTGATGAAAAAGAAACTTTGAAATGGGTTAAACACTATGAAAATAAAGGTATTAATGTTTTATTGATGGATTTAACTAATAATAAAGATTTTAAAGAATTATTTAGTTTAACTAATAAATTAACAGCTGATATACAGGAAAAAAGAAAATTAAAAGGATTATTAGAAAAAGAAATTAAAGTATTAGTAATTGGAGCTCCTAATGTTGGTAAAAGTACTTTAATAAATAAATTAGCAGGTAAAGCAGTAGCGGGAACTGGTAATAAACCAGGGGTAACTAAACAAGTTACTTGGATTAAAGCAAATAATAATATGTTACTACTTGATACTCCAGGAATACTTTATCCTAAGTTAGATGAAGAGTTAATTGGATATAATTTAGCTAGTATGACTGCGATTAAAAATGAAATATTAGATATAAATGATATAGCTACTCATATATTAAAAATGTTATCTAAACATTATCCTGATATACTGATGGATAAATATAAAGTCTCAAGTGATATTGATATTCTAGAAATGTATGATATAATTGCTAAGAACACCGGTTCAATGATGAATGGTGAAGTCAATTATGAAAAAGTGAGTTTTAAAATTTATAATGACTTAGCAAGTGGTAGAATTTCTGGAGTAACTTTTGATGTATGCAAGTAGATTTATTAAAATATGAAAAAGAATTATATAATGAAGGATATAAATTAATAGCTGGATGCGATGAAGTGGGAAGAGGACCTTTAGTAGGTCCTGTTGTAGTTGCTGCGGTAATCCTTCCAGTTAATTATGTTTTGGAAGGATTAACAGATTCTAAAAAATTAAGTGAGAAAAAAAGAAATTTATTTTATGATAGAATAATTAATGACGCTATTAGTTATTCTATTGTGCAAATAAGTCCTAAAAAAATAGATGAAATTAATATATATCAAGCATCTAAATTAGGTATGAAGAAAGCTATAAAAAAACTTCATGTAAAACCTGATTATATACTTACTGATGCCATGCCTTTGGAATTAGATAATAGCTTATCTATTATCAAAGGTGATGCTAAAAGTATTACTATTGCAGCTGCATCAGTGTTAGCAAAAGTATATAGAGATAAATTAATGGAAAAGTTAGATAAAAAATATCCTGAATATGGATTTAAAAATCATAAAGGATATCCAACAAAAAAACATATTGAGGCAATTAGAAAATATGGAGTTTTAAAAAATTACAGATTTACTTTTAAACCTGTAAATGAATGTAGTAGGAGGGAAAATGAGTAAACTTTTAAATAGTAAAATGTTTAAAGATTTAGTATTATGTTTCAGTACTATTTTTTGTGCTGAAATAATATTTATGTTATTATCTAAATTACCTATTTTAGATTATTCTTTAATAAGAGTTTTTTTGAGTTCTTTAATAATTTCGTTATTCATTTCTTTAATATGCTCTTTTATTAGTAAAAAAGTGAGATACACTATTACATTTGTTATTTTATTTTTAATATCTTTTTATATATTTTTTCAAATTTGTTTTGTAAATTATATGGGAGTTTATGCGTCAGTAAATGCATCTAGCCAACTAGCGGCAGTAACTGATTATATAGTTGATTTTTTCAAATCTACTAATCTATTATATTTGACTATATTTATACCATTTATAGTAAATTTAGTATATGTAATATTTTTTGATAAAAGAGATGAATTAGAAATTAGAATGATTGAAAAAAATAAATATCTAAAAGATTCATTTTTAAAACTTGGTATTTTTGTAGGATTATTTTTTGTTTTATCATTTTTATACCATGAAACTTTAGTTATTTCTTTTATGAATAATAATAAATCAATAAATTTAGCTGATTTATATAGTTATCCATCTATGGCATCAACATCTATTAAGAATTTTGGTGTATTAACATTTGGTTATACTGATATTAAAGCTAAACTTTTAAATATTGAAGAACAATTTGTTATAGTGAATGTAGAAAAACCTAGTAATTCACTTAATACTGAAAGAACTTTTGATGATTCAGTATGGGAATCACTAATTACTAATGAAACAAATAATGATTATTTAACAATTCATAATTATTTAATAAATAATGATTCATCAAGTAAAAATGAAATGACTGGATTGTTTGAAGGTAAAAATGTAATCATGGTTATGATGGAATCTGTAAATGATATTATAGTTAATCCTGAATATTATCCTAATTTTAGTAAAATGATGGATAATGGTTATTATTTTGAAAATACATATTCACCTAGAAATAGTTGTCCAACTGGTAATAATGAATTTAGTGGTATGACTAGTTTATATTCTATATATAACATGTGTAGTGCTAATGTGTATAAAGATAATATATATCCTCAAAGTATATTTAATTTATTTGAAGAACAAGGTTATACAACTTCATCAATGCATAATTTTACTGAATCTTATTATTATAGATCAGATATACATGCTGGTATGGGTTCTGATATATATTATGGTGTACAAGATTTAGGTATTGATTATGGAAGATATTATGGTGAATGGTCTTCTGATAAAGATTTTGGCGAAGTAGCCATGGATATTACATTAAATAGTGATAATGAAGAACCGTTTATGTTATGGATGACCACTGTTAGTGCTCATCAACCTTTTTCTACTTCTAGTATTGAAGGTGATTTATATTTAGATTTATTTGAAGATACGGGATATTCTAAAGAAATGCAAAGATATATGTCTAAAGTTAAAGTAACTGATGATATGTTTGGTGTACTTATGGATCGTTTAGAAGAAGAAGGTATATTAGAAGATACTGTTATTGTTGTTTATGATGATCATTATGCCTATGGTTTAGACGAAAATGAACTTGCAGAAGTCTTAGATAGATCATTTGATGGATATGAAGCAGATAGAACACCATTTTTAATATATAATCCATCAATTGAAGCAGAAGTTATAAGTGGATATACTTCATTTATGGATATATTACCAACAGTAGCAAATTTATTTGATTTAAATTATGATCCTCGTCTTTATTTTGGAACTGATATATTTAGTCCTGAATATGAATCTAGAGTAGTATTTCCTGATGGTTCATGGAAAAATGAATATGCTTATTATGATGTATTAACTGGACGTATTGAATATTATGGAAATTTAGTATATACTGAAGAAGAGTTAAATTATATTAATACTGAAATAAGTAATGAAATGAAATTAAGTTCAATGATAATAAAAAATGATTATTATAATTATTTATTTAGTGCCTTAGAAAAAGAAGAACAAAAAATTAAAAATGAAGAATTAGCAAATAATTAAGGAGGAAATATGAAATTAGTAATTGTGGAATCACCAGCAAAGTGTAAAACAATTGAAAAATATTTAGGTAATGATTTCAAAGTTGTTTCTAGTAAAGGACATATAAGAGATTTATCTAAAAAGGGTAAATTTGGATTAGGTATAGATGTAGAAAATGAATTTACACCTACTTATGAAATTATTAAAGGTAAGAAAAAAGATGTAACTGCATTAAAAAAATTAGTTAAAGAAGCAGATAAAGTATATTTAGCAACAGATCCAGACCGTGAAGGAGAAACAATATCATGGCATTTATTTGATGAATTAGATGTTAATGATAATACTTATGAAAGAGTTGTATTCAATGAAATTACAAAAAAAGTAGTTGAAGACGCTATGGATAACACTGGTAAAATCGATATGGATTTAGTTAGAAGTGGCGAAACTAGAAGATTTTTAGATCGTATTATTGGTTTTAGATTATCAAAACTTATGCAAAGTAAAACTAGTGGTAAATCTGCTGGTAGAGTTCAAAGTGTGGCATTAAAATTAATTGTTGATCGAGAAAGAGAAATTGAGAAATTTGTTCCAGAAGAATATTGGACTATTGAAGCATGTTTTGATGAATTTAAAGCTAATCTTGAAAAATATAAAACTGATGATTTAAAAATATCAAATGAAGAAGAAGCAGATAAAGTATTAAATTCTTTAAGTGATATTTTTGTTATAGAATCTGTTACTGAGAAAGATAAGAAAAAAGCTTCTAGAGAACCTTTTAAAACTAGTACACTTCAACAAGCTGCAGCATCAAAATGTGGAATGGCACCATCCAAGACAATGAGTGTTGCTCAAAAGTTATATGAAGGTATGAATATTGGTAGTGAAACAACAGGTTTGATTACTTATATGAGAACTGATAGTGTTAGATTATCTGATTCATTTATTAGTGAAACATTTGGTTTCATTAAAGGTAAATATGGAGAAGAATACATTGGATATGTAAAAAAAGGTAAGAAAAATGATAATATGCAAGATGCTCATGAAGGGATTAGACCTACGAGTATTAATAGAACTCCTGAGTCTATTAAAAGTTATTTAACACCTGATGAGTATAAATTATATTCTTTAATATATTATAGATCTTTAGCATCTTTAATGGTTGACGCTAAATTAAAAACTACTACTGTTGTTTTAGATAATAATGATTATAAATTTAAAACAACTGGTTCTGTACTTATATTTGATGGATATTTAAAAGTTTATAAAAATTATGAAGATCAAGAAGATGTTATTTTACCTGATTTTAGTAAATATGAATCAAATAATATTAAATCTAATGAAATCAATAAAATTCAACATTTTACTAAGCCATTACCTAGATTTAATGAATCTTCATTAATTAAAGAGTTAGAAAAATTAGGTATTGGTAGACCAAGTACATATGCTACTATTATTTATACGATTAAAGAAAGAGGTTATGTTCTTTTAGAAGAAAAGAAATTTAAACCTACTGAAATTGGTGTTGAAACAACTGATAAGTTACAAGAATTTTTCTCTTCGGTAATTAATGTAGATTATACTGCTAAAATGGAAGAAGATTTAGATAATATAGCTGAAGCAAAAGAAAATCATTTAAAAGTTTTATCTGAATTTTATGAAATGTTTGAACCGCTTTTGAAAAAAGCTTTTGATGAAATGGAGAAAAAACCTGCTGAAGAAACTGGAGAAATGTGTCCTGAGTGTGGTAATCCTTTAGTTAAGAGAAAAGGTAGATATGGCGAGTTTGTTGCTTGTGGTAACTATCCAGAATGTAAATACATAAAAAAAGAAGAAGTTGAAGTTAAAGAAGTAATTGATTGTCCTAAATGTGATGGTAAAATTATAGAAAGAACTACAAGAAAAGGTAAAATATTTTGGGGATGTAATAAGTACCCTAAATG
Organism: uncultured Muribaculaceae bacterium; assembly: GCA_964372145.1. Classification (GTDB taxonomy): domain Bacteria; phylum Bacillota_I; class Bacilli_A; order RF39; family UBA660; genus CAKOSP01. The sequence continues at coordinate 6,435 of CAYJPM010000027.1, forward strand.
TAAATATGCTTCATGGTATTTACCTATAGACAAAAAATGTGATAAATGTGGAGAAAATTTAGTTGTAAAAAATGACACTGAAATTTGTCCTAATTGTGATAAAGAAGACTAATGTATAGTCTTTTTTTCTTGTAAATCAATTAAGATTATCTTTAAAAATATATAATATAGTGTTAAAATATATATGGTGATATAAATGATAAGAAGAAAGAAAATGTTTAAAAATAAATGTCAAATGATAGTTTATACAGCTTTATTCATAATTATAATAGCGGCTTTTATATATATAGGTAGTAGAAATTATAATATAGATCCTTCTGATAATATTAGATTTGCTGATGAATTTAATGATTTTACTGATGAAAACATCTTTAAATATGAGAAACCTAATGATATATTAAATTCTTTAGACAATGATATAATTATACTTTTTGGTAGCAATCAAAATGAATGGACTAAAGGATTGGCTGAATTAATAAATGAAGTAGCTATTGATAATAATATAGAGGAAATTATTTATTATGATTTTTTTGATGATAGATTAAATAATAATGGTAATTATGAATTAATTGTTGAAAAACTTAGTAATGAGTTATATAAGTCAGATTTAGGTGTTTTTGATATAAATGCTCCATTATTATTAGTAATTAAAAATGGTGAAATTTTATATAATTATGACGAGTTAAGTCATTTAAAAGGTAATATTGATCCTACATCATATTGGTCAATAAATATGGTTGAAGAATTTAAAATTACTTTTGATTATGTCTTAAAGGATTATTTAGGTGAATTAAATGGATAATTATAAGAATAAATTTACTTTAATATTATTTATAATTGTAGTTTTTGTTTTCATTATAGGGGGATTTATATTTATGAAATATATGATAAATATGAATAATAATGAACCTAATGATGATTCTAATAATGATTCAATAACTGAAGTAATTGATATAAGGATAGATAAGGATAAAGATTATATATATTTTGAAGAAACTGATCATCTGTTAGAAGATTTTCAAATAATATATGCTGATGTATATTTTAATTTTACTGGATATGATGATATTCAAGATAATATTAATGCTGAATTAGCAGAATTAGAAAAAACATTAAAGTATGAAGTGGATGTTGAGATACCAGAAGATGTAGAACTTGAAAAAAATTCTTTAGGTATATATAGTGCATCATATAAAATATTTGATGTTATTGTTTATGAAAATTATTTAACACTTGTTGAAAAAGATATAAGTTATGATATTGTTAATATTTTAACTCCATTGGATATAAAAAATTATGTATTTGATAAAAATACTGGTATGATGATTGAAGAAAGTAGTATTCTTGCTAATTTTAATATAACAATAGATGAAATTAAAGTTAAAGTTCAAGATAAACTCAACACTTTAAATTATGGCGTAGAGCCAGTAATTGAAGTTGAAAATACAATTAATAATTTTAATTACGTATTATATGTAAATAAATTAGGAAAATTAGAAATAGAATATATTGTACAGTCGACAACTGGTGATTATTATGATACACTAGTTATTAATTAAAGGAGAGATATAAATGAATAACGCTGAAGAAAGAATGAAAAAAGCGATTGAAAATTTAAAAGAAAAATTGAATACAATTAGAGCAGGTAGAGCTAATCCATCTATGTTAAATGGAATTATGGTAGTTTGTTATGGTAGTCCAACACCACTTCAAAGTGTTGCGACGATAACTGTTCCAGAAGCTAAGAGTTTATTTATTAAACCTTATGACAGATCTATTGTTAAAGATATAGAAAGAGCTATTAATGAAGCTAACTTAGGTATAGCGCCTAGCAATAATGGGGAAACAGTTATTTTAAAAGTTCCTGACTTAACAGAAGATAGAAGAAGAGAATATGTTAAAATGGCTAAATCTCTTGGTGAAGAAGGTAAAGTTGCTTTAAGAAATGTTAGACAAGATGTGAAGGATGCTATTTTAAAAGAAGAAAATCCAGAAGATGTTGAAAAATCTTTATTAAACGATTTACAAGATTTAATAAATAAATATAATAAAATAGTAGATGAAGAAATTACAATTAAAGAAAAAGAACTTATGAGTGTTTAAGTTCTTTTTTATTTTTATAAGTATGGTATAATATTTGTATGATGTTGATTGCGAGGTATTTATAATGAATAATTTAAAAGTGGTATTTATGGGCACACCTAATTTTAGTGTGCCTGCACTTAAAATGTTAATAGAGAAAACAAATGTAGTTTTAGTTGTGTGCCAACCTGATAAAATTGTTGGGCGAAAAAAAGAACTTAGTATGCCAATTACTAAACAGATAGCTCTTGAAAATAATATAGAAGTGTTTCAACCTATCAGAGTGAGAAATGATTATCAAAAGATAGTGGATTTAAATCCGGACATAATCATTACTGCTGCTTATGGGCAAATTATTCCTAAAGAGTTAATTGATGCTCCTAAATTTGGATGTATTAATATTCATGGTTCTTTGCTTCCAAAATACAGAGGCGCTGCACCAATTCAATGGAGTATTATTAATGGTGATAATAAAACTGGTATAACACTTATGTATATGGATGAAAAAATGGATACTGGTAACATAATAGCTATGGATGATTTAATCATTGATAAAAATGATAATTATCATACTTTATATGACAAACTTAGTGTATTGGGTAAAGAATTATTAGAAGATAATTTAAATTCAATTGTTGAAGGTACTAATGAGTCGATTAAACAAAATGATGACGACGCTACTTATGCAAGGATGTTAACTCGAGATGATGAATTAATTAATTTTGAAGAAGATGGTAGGGATATATATAATAAAATTCGTGGAGTATATCCAAATGCTTATACTATATTAAATGGTGAAATTATAAAGTTAATTAAAGTTAAATTTGAAGAAAATAATAATAGTCAAATAAATAAAGTTAAAATAATTGATAAAAATAATTTAGGTATTGGTGTTAAAGGTGGTATTATATATTTAGAAATTATAAAACCTTTTGGTAAAAAAGAAATGGATATTAAAAGTTTTATAAATGGTATAGATAAAGAAAAATATAAGGATATGGAATTGGGGAATTAGTATGGAATTTAAAAAGGTAATAAAGGAAATGTGGAAAACTCCAAGAGGAAAAGCTATTGTTAAGTTATGTGCTTGGATGTTATTTTTTTTAGTGTTATTCCTTTTAATGTTTGTTGTTAATTTATTTAATGCTGATGAATATAGTGATAATGTATCAAATGATGAAAATGTAGTTAGTGATGAAAGTAATCAAAATTATATTGAAGCTCTTAATGATATATTAACTATAAATTATAGTTATGTTTATGAAGTTGTGTCTGTAGATGAAACTTATACATATATAGGTAATGTAGTTAATGGATTAGATACGGGAAGTAAATTAAATAATGATTTAGTTGTAAATTATGTTATTGAAAATGATATAACATATATAATTGAAGGTGAAAATAAAATCAATTATAATATATATGAAAATTTAAATTCTACTTTTTTAAATTTAGAATCAATATACAATGTTATAATTAATAATGAATATACTGTTTTAAATGATGTATATACTTATTTTGTTGATGATGTTAAATATGAAATATATTATTATGAAGATGTAATTTCTAAAATAATTATATATTCTGATTACACATATAATTTAAAATTAACATATTAGCTTATAATTTTATAGGAGGGGTTTTATGTATTTAAATAAGAATTATTACGATTTATTACGTCAATATAGTGATAAATTTAAAAGAACTAATAATATGAAAGATGAGTGCTGTTATTTAGAACTTCTGTGTTTTGATTTTAAAAACCGCGATGAAGTTATGTTATATTTAGAAGAAAAATTATATCAGTATTTGAAAGTATTGTTTGAAAATGGTGTTTATACTGATGAATTAAAATCATATGTAAGATGTAATTCAAAATATTTGTTGATTTTAATAAAACTTTATTTGGTTAATGGAAAAAATAATGATTTGATAGAGAAAATGTTGTATGATATTATACCTTATGATAAACATGGAAAAACTCTCTTGATGGATTATTATATTAAATATTCTATGTTAGATAGTGGAAGAAGTTTTTATAAAGATAATCATGATAATGATTTAGCTTCTTATTTAGCTAATTTAGAATCATATTTTCATAATTATAAAGAATCAAAGCACATAATAAATTTTGAAATAAGTGATATTGCTACTAGAAATAAGGCTTTGTTACATTATTATTTAGTTACACTTGATTATTCTAATTTAAAAAGAATGTTAGATAGTAATATTATATACATTGGTAATGATGTTAGAAGTCAGTATAAAAATATATATAATATAATTAGCAATGCATCACCATCTGAAAAGTTAGTTAAGCAATTGTATTTTAAATATGATGAAGATTTAGTACTTGAACATGTGAAAAAACATTTTAAATCTAATTTTAAAAGTGAGATCCATTCTATATTTAATTCTAGTTTTGATTTAAATGAAGAATTTACAAAATTGCAAACTAGTATGAATGATAGACATCCTTATGATGTTAATTCAGTGAAAAAATATTTTGTAGAATATGATCATATTATAGGCGATGTTAATGGCGTTGAAACTAATTCAATTGTTATATGTACTACAATAAATGAAGATAAGATTGTTAATTTATACCCTGTTAAATCACCATATTTATTTGTGTCTACAAATGTTGACAAAGCAGTAAAAAGTCTTAAAAGAAAATATAATTAATGTTATATTTTTTTATTTGTGAAAACTTTATGAATTTAGCAGTATCATATTGACAAGTGCTAAGCATAATATTATAATAAGATTAGCACTAAAGTTAAAAGAGTGCTAAAGGTGGTGATTACATGGATAAAAGACAAGAAGAACTACTTAAAGAAATTGTAGAAAGTTACATTAAAACGGTTAAACCTGTAGGTTCAAAGAGTTTATGTAATAAACTTAAGTTATCTTCAGCAACTATTCGAAACGAAATGAAAAGTTTAGAGTCATTAGGTTATATAGAAAAAAATCATATATCTAGTGGTAGAATACCAAGTGAAGATGGGTACAGATATTACGTAGAATATTTAATGGAACCTGAAAATTTAACTGGAAAAGATGTTTTGAAATTACAAAAAATATTTTCAAATAAAGAACTTGTAATTAGTGATACAATAACTAAATGTATGGAAATTATTAGTGATTTAACTAATTACGCTAGTGTTGTTTTAGGAAAAACTGCATCTGATAACTTACTTCAAAAAGTTGATATTATTAAACTTAATGATAATCAAATAGTAGCGCTTGTTTGTACGGATAAGGGAATAGTGGAGAATAAAAAATTTACACTACCGGATGGTACGAATATGAATGAAATCATAAAAACAAGTGATATTATAAATAAATTCTTAATAGGAACTCCGATTAATTCGGTTAGTGAAAGATTAGAGTTTGAAATCAAACCTATGATTATTAAAGAAATAAATCAATATGAAGCTGTATATAATATATTTTATAATGCTTTTAATGATTTTGTTAATAATAATTCTAATATTCATGTAGCTGGTAAATCTAAAATACTTAGTCAACCAGAATACCAAGATGTAAATGAAATTAAACAAATAGCTAGTAAATTAGATGATATATCACTTATAAAAAATATAGAAGAAAAAACAAGTGATAATGATATAAAAATCTATATAGGTAATGAGAACACAGTTGACCCGAATCTAACGGTTGTAAAGAAACATTATAAAGCCGGAGGAGAAGAAGGAACAATCGCTGTAATAGGACCTAAAAGAATGGATTATAAAAAGATAGTTAGTTTACTTAAATATGTAGATGATTCGCTGGAAAGAAAGGAAGATTAACTTGGAAGAAGAAAAAAAAGTAAAAAAAGAGAAGGCAAGTAAACCTAAGAAAAATGTGGAACTTGATAATCTTAAAAATGAATATAATTCATTAAATGAGAAGTTTTTAAGAACACTTGCAGAAATGCAAAATGTTAAAAGAAGAAGTGATGAAGAAATATCTAGAATAAGAAGATATGAAAGTGAAGATTTAATAGTTAAACTTTTAGATATTGTAGATGATTTTGAAAGAGCTATATCTGTTAATACTGAAAGTACTGAAATTAAAAAGTATTTAGATGGTTTTGAAATGATATATGCTGCACTTATTAGTATATTAAATGCTAAGAATGTTGAAGAAATTAAATGCCTTAATGAAGAATATGATCCAGAAATTGCTCAAGCAGTTCTTACTGAAAAAAAAGATGATGTACTATCTGGTGTAGTGTTAGATGTTCTTCAAAAAGGATATAAATATAACGGTAAAGTTATAAGACCCGCTATGGTTAAAGTTAGCGAATAATAAAAGAAAGAGAGAAAAATAAAATATGAGTAAAATTATAGGAATAGATTTAGGAACTACTAACAGTTGTGTTAGTGTTCGTGAAGGAAATGAAACAGTTGTAATAGCAAGTGCTGAAGGGAACAGAACAGTTCCATCAGTAGTAGCATTCAAAGGTGATACAGTATTAGTAGGAGAAACTGCTAAGAGACAAGCTGTAACAAATGTAAAAGGAACAGTGTCTTCAATTAAAAGACATATGGGTACTGATTATAAAGTTGAAATCGATGGAAAAAAATATACTCCACAAGAAATTAGTGCTAAAATATTAAGTAAATTAAAAGCTGATGCTGAAGCTTATTTAGGTACTCCAGTAACTAAAGCAGTTATTACAGTTCCAGCTTACTTTAATGATTCAGAAAGACAAGCAACTAAGGATGCTGGTAAAATAGCTGGACTTGAAGTGGAAAGAATAATTAATGAACCTACAGCAGCTGCGCTTGCTTATGGTATGGATAAACAAGATAAGAATCAAACTATCTTAGTATTTGATTTAGGTGGAGGTACATTTGACGTATCAATACTTGAACTTGGAGATGGTGTATTTGAAGTTAAATCTACTAGTGGTAATAATCATTTAGGTGGAGATGATTTTGATAAAAAAATAGCAGATTACTTAGTTGATGAATTTAAGAAAGAACATGGAATGGATTTATCTAAAGATCCAATGGCTATGCAAAGAATAGCAGATGCTGCTGAAAAAGCTAAAAAAGAATTATCTAGTATGGATACTACACAAATTAGTTTACCATTCTTAACTCAAGTAGATGGTAACCCAGTACATATGGATTCTAATTTATCAAAAGCAAAATTTGAAAGTTTATGTAAAGATTTATTTGATTCTACTTTAGAACCAGTTAAAAAAGCTTTAAGTGATGCTAAAATGGATAAAAAAGAAATAAATAAAATAATCTTAGTAGGTGGATCTACAAGAATACCTTACATTCAAGAATTAGTAAAAAAAGAATTAGGACAAGAACCTTCTAAAGGTGT
>CAYJPM010000028.1:0-13693 GCA_964372145.1 uncultured Muribaculaceae bacterium
TCTTCACTAATGATTTCTTCATTAATTTCAACTTTCATATTTTTAGCTGCTTTTTCTAAACATGCGTCAATAAATTTATCTTCAATTGTATGTTCTTTTTCATCTTTAATTGCTTTTTCAACTGAATTTCTTAAATCTTCTTCAGTTTTAACATCTTTTTGTCCTAAATCTTCAAAAAATTCTTTATTAAGTTCAGGTTTTTTCTTAGTTTTAATTTCTTTTACTGTAACTGTAAATGTAACTTCTTTATTTTTTAGATGTTCAACATAGTTTTCAGGAAATTTTAAATCTAATGTTACTGTTTCTCCTAATTTAACTCCAATTAGTTTTTCTTCAAATCCAGGTATAAAAGAATTTGATCCAATTTCTAGTGGATAATCAGTTCCAGTTCCACCTTCAAGTTCTTTTCCATCTACTATACCTTTAAAGTCTATAACTGCTGTATCTTTATTTTCTACTTTACCTTTTTCTTTAACTACAAATTCAGAGTATTGATTTAATAATTCATCTATTTTTTCATCTACTTCTTTTTTTGTAACTTTAGCAGTTTCTTTTTTTACTCCTAAGTTTTTATATTCACCTAATTTAACAGTTGGTGCTGTTATAATAGTAAATTTAAAGATAGCGTTAGTATCTGATATTCCTGTAATATCAACTTTTGGTTGAACTACTGGTTCTAACTTCTTATCATTTAATAATTTTTTATAAGCTTCTTCCATAGCTATATTAGTAGCTTCTTCATATAAACTTTCAATACCAAATTTTTTGATAAACATATCTTTTGGAACTTGTCCTTTTCTAAATCCGTCTACTTTTACTGTTTTAGATGCTTTTTTAAATGATTTATCTAAAGCTTCAATCCATTCTTTTTCTAATTTAATTTCTATTTCATGTACGTTTTTTGCCATAATATCCCTCTTTCAAATTACTTCACTATTATAATATATTTTGATTTTTATTACAAGAAAAAAAGCATATTTCTATGCTATTTTTAATATTTTTATATCATATGAACCATTCGGACTAACAACTGCAACTGTTTCTCCTTTTTTACGATTCATTAATGCTTCTCCAAGTGGTGATTCATTTGATATTTTATTATTAAATGAATCAGCTTCGATAGAACCAACAATTTTATATTCGTCAGTTTCACCATCATCGTATTCTACTGTAACTATAGAACCTAAAGCAACAGCGTCAGAATTTTTCTTAACTTCTGTGATAACACAATTTTCTAATCTATATTCTAAATCTTTAATTTTAGCTTCGATTTGAGCTTGTTCATTTCTTGCCGCATCATAATCAGCATTTTCTGATAAGTCTCCCATTGCTCTTGCTTCTTTTAAAGCTATAATAACTTCTGGTCTTCTTACATTTTTAAGTTCGTTTAATTCATTTTCTAATTCTAAAAAACCTTCCGGTGTTAATACTATTTTATTTTCTTTAGTCACGTTAATTCTCCTTTGAAAAAGTTACTTATTTAAGCAACCGATAATAAGTCTACTACAAATAATCGTTTTTGTCAAATGCTTTGACTCTCATGATTGAATTTTTATGTAAGTATTTATTTATTTGAAGTTTAATTATCATTTGAGGATGATTAGCAACTTCTATTTCTTCCATATTATCGTTATATATTATATTAATTGTTGTTGTAAATGTTTCCATATTTGGACCGAAAAATTCAACAATATCTCCTTTTTTAAAATAGTTTCTTTGTTCCAGTGTTACTATACTATTATGTTCATCATAACTTTTTACTATTCCTAAAAAATCTTTATTTGTAACTTCTTCTCTGTCGCTGAAATATTGGTCATCTTCATTTGTTTCCGAATTAAAAAATTGTTCCTTAGATTCTCTGTTAGCACATCTGTTTAATATATCTAAATAATACATTTTATCTTTACTAGTTAATTTATTATTAATAGCTAAATCAAAGATATGTCTATAAGTATTTATCATTGTAGCTATATAATAAATAGATCTCATTCTTCCTTCAACTTTATAAGATATAACTCCTAAATTCATCATATCTTCTATGTTATTAATCATATTTAAATCTTTTGGCATCATTGTAAAATCTGGATTATCACCATTTTTAAAACACCATCTACAAACCTGGGCACAACCACCACGATTAGCATCTCTAAGTGTTGTTAAATTTGATAAAACACATTTTCCTGATAGATTAATACACATTGATCCATGTATGAAACATTCTACTTCAATTCCTGTATTATCAATTATTCTTTTTATTTCTTCTTTATCTGCTTCTCTTGCTAATACTATTCTTTTAACTCCTAGTTTTTGCCAAAATTTAACTGCATATTCGTTTAATGTACTCGCTTGAGTTGATAACACTATGAATAAATTTAGTTTTAATTCTTTTATTTTTTTTAGTACTATTATATCACTTACTATAATTCCATCTACATTTATTTTATTTAAATATATTAAATATTCTTCTAAACCGATTAAATCTTTATTGTGAAATACTATATTTAAAGTCACATATACTTTTTTATTTATACTATGAGCATAATCAACTGCTTCTTTTATTTCTTCATTTGAAAAGTTTTTTGCATTTGCTCTTAAACTAAAGTTTCTTCCCCCTATATACACCGCATCTGCACCATATAAAAATGCAAATTTTAATCTTTCTAAATCTCCTGCTGGGGCCAATAATTCATACATTATATGTCACCGCCTTTAAGTTTATAAATAGTTTCTTTTTCTAAAAATCCTTTATAATTACTTTGTTTACTTACATCTTGAATAAATTCTTCAATTTCAGTGTTAAATAAATTTATAATTATATATTTTACATTGTCATAGTAATCTTCATATAATCCATTGAATTTATTTTTGTCATATATAACAGTTCCACTTTCATTTTCAATCGTTATAAAATTATAATCAGTATTTTGTAATTCTAATTTGTTTTTATAATTTAATTTATGGTAATTTGAATAATTTCTGTTTAAATACCTCTTTGAATATGAAAGATTTAAATGACCGTATCCATAAATACATAAATTTTTATTACTATTTTTTAATATAATATTAATTTCTTCTAGTGTTATATCAGAACTTATTACTAAACTGTCTACGTATTCTAATAATTCGTTTATACTTTCATAATTTGTACAAAAATGATTTAAATATAATATTTTTTCTATACTTAAATCTTTCAATATTTCAATAGTTCCAAGATCATCAAAAACTATCCCTTTTATATTAGAAGGTAAATTAGATACTATCTTTTTTAGTTCATCTAATTCTTTTGATAAGAATATTTTATTAACTAAGATGTACGAATTATCTTCTTTTATATCTTCAATATTAAAACAATTATCAAATCCCACTGAAAAAAACTTAAGTGGGTATAAAAATTTACTAATTCCTATATTCTTAAGTTTTTGTATATCTTCTAAACTATTTATTATTGTAAGATATTTATTTTTCATCTTTTTTAATGCTTATTGATAAGCCATCTCCTATATCGTAGAATTTTGTTTCGAATTCTTCATTTGTTTTTAAAAATTCTACATAACTTTCTAATTTTTGAACTAAACTTTTTAAGTTACCAGATTCTAATGTTGCAGATTTACCTGTATAACCATGGAAGTTAATATTATCTGTAATAATAATTCCATTTGGAGCTAAGAAATATTTAAATTTTTCAAAAAATTTTGTATATTGTCCTTTAGCTGCATCTATAAAAATTAAATCGTATTTTAAATCTTCAGATAAGTTGACTTCAAGGGCATCTTGATATACAACATTTATCTTTTCGTCTAATTTACATTTTTTAACATTTTTAAGACACTCCATGTATCTTGTTTCATCTCTTTCTATTGTTGTTACTGTTCCATTAGTAGTAACCGATGCCATAAGTATAGATGAATAACCTATAGCACTTCCTATTTCTAAAATATTTTTTATTTTATTAGCTTTTATATATTTCATTATAAATGTTATAGAAGCTTTTTCTATAATTGGTACATTATGCTCAGCAGCATACTGTTCCATTTCTAAAATATTTTGTTTCATTAAAAATTAATCTCCATTCTATAATTTGCCTTCACTTCTTAGCTCTGACACTTTAACTTCAAATTCACTTAGTGTTTCAAAAAAGTATACATCTCCAGTAGTTACATCAGCTACAAAATATAAATAACTTGTCTCTGATGGATTAAGTGCCGACGTTATTGATTCAAAGGACGGATTTGTTATTGGTCCGATTGGTAACCCTAAAAAATCTGTTCTTCTTGTATTATAACCATTTACCGCAGTTGAGTAAGAAGCTAAATATGGTTCTTTTAAATCAACTTGAACACCATAATATGCTGTTACATCCATGCCTAAAGACATTGGTACAGCGAGTCTAGAGTATATCACTTGTGAGACTTTTTGTCTAGTATCTGCATTTAAACCTTCTAATTCTGCGATTGAAGCAACGGTTAATATTTCATGAATTGTATAACCGCTATTTGTTATATTATTTTTTAGTGGTGTTAAAGTATTTACTGTTTGCTGAATTAATTTTTCAATTATTTCTTTTATTGTTGCATTTTTATAAAATTCATAAGTATTAGGTGATAAATAACCTTCTAATGGATAATATATTTGATCATCTAATATTTCATTTGTTAAAATTCCTTGATATTTTGCAATTAATTCTTCAGCATATTCTTTATCCTCTAAAACATTTATTACATCATCATATTCATAACCGAAATTTTCACTAATAATTTCAGCATAATATGTAACTGATTTTCCTTCTACAAAAGTTACAGTTATCACTTCATCGTTTGTTCTTCCTGCTCCAATTTGATTTAAAATCATTTGAGTAGTATCAGCTCTATTAATTGAATAATTTCCTGCTTGAAGTTCTATGTCACTATATATCATCAAGTATAATTTTGCAGATATTTCATTATTTATTAGTCCTGCATCAACTAAATTTTCTACGATTTCGAATTTTCCTGTTCCAGTTTTTATTTCAAAATCAACATATTCGTTTTCATCGCTAACGCTTGATAAACTAGCAATTAGAAATACAGTTAAAGCTATTATTGCCAAAGTAATAGTTCCTATAATAATGAATATTATTTTCTTTTTATTCACTTTGTGCCCCTCTTTCATCTTCATTAAATTTATTTAATATATTAATTAATTCTTTTTCTTCTTTTAATGTAACGTCTTTTATTTTTGATAAATCTTCTTTATATTTTGCAAAATATACATTAAGTTCTCCATTTTTATTTTTTTTATTATCTGTATATATAATATACTCATAATCTTTACCACTAACTATTATAATTACATCATATATACTTTTTTTTCCATTTTTACTTTTAATAATAAGTTGATTATTTTCCATTTTCTACCTTCTTCATAAAAGTTTCTAGTATAAGACACGCAGATAATGTATCAATTATTTTTTTACTTTTTCTTATATCTTTACCTGCATCATGTAGTATGTTTTGTGCATATACTGTGCTTAATCTTTCGTCTATTAAATGTATTTTTATATCTTTATTTTCTATTTTTTCTAAAAGAAGTTCTCCTCTTTTAGTAGCAAATCCACTTGATCCATCCATATTTTTTGGATTGCCAAGTATTAAATCAGTAATATCATTATTTTTTATTATCTCATTTATTTCGTTTGCTAAATAATCATAATCATTTTCTCTATAACGTATTGTTTTTAAAGGACAAGCTATAATATTAGTTTTATCACTTATAGCAATACCACAATTTTTAGTTCCTAAATCTAATCCTAAATATCTACTCATTTTCCTAAATACCCATTTATTAATGCCATTAATAACTCACTTCGATCATATTTTTTTATTTTTTTTCTAGCGCCTTTATAGCTGGTTATATATGAATCATCTCCACTTAATATATATCCTACTATTTGATTGGTCGCATTATATTCATTGTCTTCTAAAGATTTTATAACTTCATTAAATTCTAAAAGAATTAATTCTTGTCTAAGTTCTTTTACATCATAAATACTTGTTTTATCCATAATTCACCTCAAGTACATAATAATTTTAACATTTATAACAAAATTAATCAAGGATAGCCAAAATAAAAATAACGAGTAAATTTCGTTATTATTTATTTTTTAAATACTTGATTTCAAATTCAGTATACTTATTTTCTATTGAATTTATCAGTATGATACCATTATCTTTTTCTATAATTGTTTTTGCAAGATTTAAACCTATACCAACACCTGTGGAAGATTCACTTTTTTTGAATCTTTCAAATATTACCTTTTGCATTTTTTTGCTTATACCTTTACCATTATCTTTGATAAAAAACGAAGTATAAAAATTATTATCAATTATTTTAATATCAATTACTCCATCAGCTGGAGAATTTTCAATTGAATTTTTCAAAATATTAGTCAATGCTTCTTCTTGCCATTTTTTATCACATATAAGTAAATTATCATTTTTAAAATTTTTATTTATATTTATATTTTTTTCATCTAAAAGGTAATTTAAATTAGAAATAACTATTTCTATTAAAACACTTGATTTAATTTTATCTTTTTTAAAATCTATTACACATGCATCAAATCTAGATATTTTAAGGAGTACTTCTATTAGATATTTCATTTTTTCTGTTTGTTTTACTATTTTTAAAATAAATTCTTTTTTCTTTTCTTCTGACATATTATCATCTTCAACTACGTTTTCAAGCATTAATATCATGGAAGTTAATGGAGTTTTTAATTGATGCGATATGTCTGCTAAATTATTTTTAAGTAATATCTTATCTTTTAAAAGAAAACTTTCATTTTCTTTTAATATAACAGTAGTTTTATAGATTTGGTCTCTTAAACGTGAAAATTCGCCTTCTGTGTATCTTTCTAATTCTATATTGTATTTACCACTATTAATTTGATCTAAATAATAAATAAGTTCATCTATTTCTTTTTCTTTAACTTTTTTCTCTCTATTTAATGTTTTTATATATAATAAAACTAAAATAATTACAATACATATGTTAATTATAAGTACATTATTGTATTTACTTTCTATACCATTTATAAAATATAGAGAATCTTTATTATAACCATAATCTTCTAATACATTTAAATCACTATCATTAGAATTTTTAAGAATTTTTGTAATATCATCAATATTTATCTCTGGATTATTTATTATTATTTCATTAATTATATTCAACATTTTTTCATTGTATATTTTACTGTATGTAACAAAACTAAAATATGTAATGAATACTACTATTGTTATAGATATTATTATAATTAAACTATTTTTTTTCAATTATATAACCTACTTTCCTAATTGTCTTTATAAAATCTATACCTAGTTTATCTCTAATTCTTTTTATGTATACATTAAGTGTATTTTCTTCTACAAAGTTTCCTGTATGGTCATATATTAAATTTGATAATTTATCCCTAGTAATAATCTTACCTACATTATTTATTAATAACTCTAAGATTTTAAAATCGAGTAAAGTCACTTCCACTTCTTTATTATTTATCATTATTTTATTCGAATCTAAATTCATAATTAAATTGTCAAATTCTAATATTTTAGTATTAGTTCTTTTTAATATTTTTTCTATTCTCATATGTAATTCTTTATTTTTAAAAGGTTTAGTTATATAATCATCAGCGATAGATAATCCTTTAACTATTATTTCTTCTTCATCATGTGCAGTTAAAAATATAATTGGACAACTCAATTTTTCATAAAAATCAAAACTTGTTCCATCTGGCAAGCTAATATCTAATATTGCTAAATCATAATAATTAGTTATTTTTTCAATTGTTTCTTTTAAATTATAAGTTATATCTAAATTGTAATAGTCTTTTAAGTGATATACAATTGCTTCTGATATATTTTTGTCATCTTCTACAAGTAATATTTTTTTCATATAATCCTTTCTTTAAAAAAGAAACTATATAAGCTTCTTTATTTAATATCTATACCACCAAATGCACAAATGCAATCAATTGTAATTATTTTTCCTTTGTCACCTGTTGCACTGTTATCTATACCACCAAACACTGGCGTACCTTTTACTTTTACCACTACATTATCTGGTACTAATATATCAATGCCTGCGAATACACATGTGCAATATAAAGTAATATCTTCTTTTATTTCTGCTTTTCTAAGATCAATGCTTACAGATCCAAATACTGATGTAGCTACGGTTTCTTTAAATTCTCCAGTTACTTTATTAGTACTTTCAGAAAATACTGCTAAATACCCACCATTTTTGTTTAAATACTTTCTTGGCGATGAACCAATCATTACTGAAAAACCTATTAAAATAATGACTACTGGCCATAACAAACTCCAAGTTATAACATCTCTTGCCGCTAGTAATAAAAATATTCCGATTACTACTGTAATTATTGCTGTTTTAAATTCTCCTTTAAAAAAACTAATAATACCTGGCACTATTATAAATAGTGACCACCATCCTTCAAAAAAGATATCTACATCCCAAAATTCTAAGTTATTTCCTAAAAATACGGTTCCTACTAAAATAATTAAAAAACCTATTAACATATTACTTTTCATTTTCTCACTTCCTTTAATATAGTATAACATATATTAATTACTAAAAAAATGAAAATTAAATATTCTCATTTTTTATTGTTTCAATAATATTTTGTTTATTTATTTTAGATAAAGATACTCTCATTATTAAATAAATAATTAAAAATACAAATATTATTGCTATTATTATATATAACCAAGGTGCTTCAAATTTAAAGTTTCCGTTTTGAGTGTTCATAATTTCATATTCAACCATTAAAGAGTACATTATATATGCTAAAGATAGTCCAAAAAGAAGTCCGAAAAATAATGCTTTTACTCCATAGAATAAACTTTCTAGTCTAATCATATTTTTAAACTCTTTATTTGTCATACCTGTAGATTTTAATATTGCAAATTCTTTACTTCTTAGTTTCATGTTTGTTGTTATTGTATTAAATATATTTGTTAAACTAATAAGAATTATAACACCGATGAATCCATATAAGAATATTCCTATTAAAAGAATCATATTTTCTTGCATCTCTATGTATTCTTCCATATTATGTATATAGAAGTTCACTTCATTTGCATCACCATATTCCATAATTTTATCATGAAGTGTTCTTGCATCATCAGTTTTTATATACATATAAGTAATATAGCTTTCATTTGATTTTATTTCTTCGAAATATTCATTTGATACAAGTAATACTGGATTCATGCTATAAGAATAACTTTCGCTACCAACTGGTAAATGTTCTATTTCAATTATATCAATATAATAATTATCTTCTGTTTTATAATTATTTATATCTACACTTGTTGTACCTTCTTTTAATATATTTACCCACTCACGATTACCTTCAGTGTTTATTATATCTAGTCTGTTGTTTATAATTAAACCTTTATTATATACATCTTCATATGATAAGTTATTTTCCTTAAGTACTTTTTCATATTCAACACTGCCTACTGTAATAATTTCCACAAAGTAATCTTTTGATTCATTTTCGTAATTAGCAATAATTCTTTTGTTAATATTATTAACACTAGTTGTGTACATATCATATTCCATAATTGTATATCTACTTACATCACCTAAATTTAGTATTTCATTAAATGTATTTAATTGCTCTTCATTAGTAATATTTTCACCCTCGATAAATACACCTAGTTCGTATGAAACAGTTTGGTAAAATGAATCTACTGTATCCATTCCTAGTTGAATAAAATAAGAAAGAGCTATGAATATTGCTACACTTACTGATAAAGATATAATTGTAGTTCTAAATTTACTTTTATTTCTTTGCATATTTTTATAAGCAAATACTCCACCTATTTTAAATATTTTACTTATTATTTTTGGAGTTTTTATTTTTTTATTTTTAAATTTTATCTCAGATTGATTTTTTATAGCTTCTATTTCTGTTATTTTACCTGCTTTTTTAGCACTACCTAATGCTGATAAATATATTGTAACTGAAGCTAAAACAATACTAATTATAATTGATTCAATTGATATACTATAGATAAATTCCCAACCATCAAGTGTAGGAAGTAAAGCATTTACTACATTAACAAGTATAAACGTCGTTAATAGTCCTACTATTATTCCAAGTGGTATACCAATTATTCCAAGATAAAAACCTTCTGTTAATACTGATTTTTTTATTTGTTTTGGAGTTGCTCCAACACTTGATAACATTCCATACATTTTAGTTTTTTCAGTAGTAGATATTGCAAATGAATTTCTAATACAAAACACTGATGTAACCACTATAATAAGTGATATTATTCCTGCAAATATATATGTAAATTCTCTTGTATTATCACTAACTGCATATCCTGACCATCTTAAATATTCACTATTGGTATCTATATTATATTTACCTTGTTCTTCTTCGTTTTTTACTCCATTAATTGAATTAGTGATAGAATAATAATCTTTAGGATTTTTATATAATACGTGTATATTTGTATCACCTTCGAATGTGTCTTCATATGTATATAAATTATAATCGTACTGTGTTCCTAAAAATGAATAATAATTTGCTATACCTACTATTTCATATGTTTTTACATTCGTAGTTTCAAAAGTTTCAAGCATTACTCCAAGTTCTTCATAAATAGCTGGATTGTATTGATCTAATTTATATCCATCAGAATATCTATTACCAATATTTAAAGTTATATTATCCCCTATTGAAACATTATATCTATCTGCGTAATATAAATCTATTACTATTTCATTTTTATTTTCAGGAATATTTCCTTCTTCTAAAATGTTTTCTAAATCTTGAAGGCCAATTTGATCTACTCCAATTAATGCTGCGAATTCATTATCATATTCACTTTTTACTTTTACTGTTTCGTAATCAGTTAAATAATAACTATCTACTTCTATATGATTTTGTATTTTGGAAAGTTCTTCTTTAGGTACATCTAAAAATGATACATGTCTATTTCCATAAGAATTTAACGATTCTTTAATTAATGTATCTTGAAATGATACTACTAAACCTAGAAGTGCTGTAATTAAAGCACAAGACAACATTATTCCTATTATTGTTACTATGGATCTTTGCTTATTCATCTTTATATTTTTTAAAGTTAATTTATTTAGAATCTTCATAGTTTTTTTCATCCTTAATAATTTTACCATCTTCAATAGTAATAACTCTATCTGCTATTTTAGCTATTTCAATATCATGAGTAATCATAATTATTGTTTGTTTATATTTTTGATTTGATATTTTAAGTAGTGATACTATTTCATCTGAATTTTTACTATCTAAATTACCAGTTGGTTCATCAGCAAGTATTATTGATGGTGAATTTATTAGTGATCTACCTATAGATACTCTTTGTTGTTCTCCTCCGGATAATTCATTTGGTAAATGATCTACTCTTTTTTCAAGACCTAATGTTTTAATTAATTCTTCGAATTTTTCATCATTGCTTTTAACATTATCTAAATCTCTTGGTAATGTAATATTTTCTTTAACTGTTAAGATAGGTATTAAATTAAAAAACTGATAAATAAGACCTACTTGTCTTCTTCTAAAGATAGCTAATTTTTCTCTATCTAAAGAATAGATATCTGTTCCTCCGATAATTACTTTTCCACTAGTAGGCTTATCTACTCCCCCAATTAAATGAAGTAATGTAGACTTTCCTGAACCTGATGCTCCTACTATAGCAACAAATTCTCCTTTATTTACACTAAAGCTAGTGTTATTTACTGCATTTATAGTTGCAGTACCACTTTTATATTGTTTAACTAAATTTTCAACTTTTAATATTTCCATATTTTCTCTCCTTGTTATAAGTATAGCAAACTAAAATTACATTATCGTGACATTTACTAAATATTATTTTATAAAAAAACGAACTATAATTAGTTCGTATATTCTAATGATTGGTGCAGGTAGAGGGACTTGAACCCCCAAGGAGTAATCCACTAGATCCTAAGTCTAGCGCGTCTACCAATTTCGCCATACCTGCATAACAATGGTGGACCTTGTAGGACTCGAACCTACGACCGCCCGGTTATGAGCCGGATGCTCTAACCAACTGAGCTAAAGGTCCATTGCTTTTTAATTTTAACATATTATTTAGTGGTATGCAATATTAATTTACTTTATTTTATGAAAATGTTATAATTTATTAGAGGTAAGATATGAAAAAATATATAATTTATTTAATTTTAATAATAGTTCCTATTAATGTAATGGCTCTTGATATAAACTCACCTAATTATATAATGTATAATTTAACTGATGATCAAGTTATTATGGAACAAGGAAGCGAAGAACAAATTTATGTAGCTAGTTTAACAAAAATAGCAACCGCTATAGTTGCTATTGAGAATATAGATAATTTAGAAGAAAGTTTCCCTATTCCTTATGAAGGTTTAGTTGGTTTAATTGAAGCTAATGCATCTGTTGCTGGCTTTCAGTTAGGTCAAACTGTAACTTATAAAGACTTATTATATGGTCTTATGCTTCCAAGCGGTGCTGATGCTGCGCAGACACTAGCGTATCAAATTTCTGGAAGTGATGCAGAGTTTGTTAAACTTATGAATGATTTAGCTAATAAACTTAATTTAAAAAGTACAAACTTTACAAACACTACTGGTTTATATGATGAAAATCATTATTCAAGTATACAGGATATAGGAGTTTTACTTAAATATGCTTTAGAAAATGAAACTTTTGAAACTATATTTAATTCAGAAAAATATTTAATTAGTGATAAAAGTATTACTTTAGAAACAAGTTATGTAACTGTTATGAAAAGCTTTAATCTAACTAATAATTATATCTTAGGGGCTAAAACAGGATTTATAGATGAAGCTGGATTTTGTTTAGCAAGTATTGCATCATTTGATGATAAAGACTTTATGCTTATAACAGCCGGAGCGGATTATATTACTAGAACACCTTATCATATAATGGATGCTTTAAGTATATATGAGTATGTAGATAATAATTATGATTATGTAACATTATTTAAAAAAGGAGATATACTTGCTTATGTTCCCACTATAAATAGTACTAGAAATCAGTATAATGTTATAGCGGAGTATGATTATAAGTTGTATGCTGATGTAAATAATAATATTAAAAATTATGATTTTGTTTATAATGGTATTGATAAATTATCTCCTGATGCAGAAGAAAATTCTATTGGAGATATTAATATAATGTATAATGATATTCTTATAGATACAATTGAAGTAAATTATGATGGTACTTTAGAATACTCTATGAGTGGACTAGTAAATATTTATTGGCAATATATATTAGGAGCCGGTGTATTTACTACATTTATATTAATATTATTATTGAAACGAAAAAAAAGACGTTAAGTCTTTTTTATTTATCTTGTAACATAGTTAATAAATCAATTTTAAACATATCTTTAGTTGCATTACTTTTACTTATCATTATACCTTTATAAGTCATAAGTTCAGATCTGTGTCCTTCTAATAAAATATGTTCAGGTGTGATTTTTTCTAAAATTATCGTTTTTTCTTTTTTATGAATAGTATAAACTAATTTTACATCCCCATGAATTTGTGCAAATATTTTATCACTTGGTAATTTAAGTTCATAAGTTTCAGTATTATTCTTTTTATTACT
>CAYJPM010000029.1:0-2179 GCA_964372145.1 uncultured Muribaculaceae bacterium
ATCCAAGAGTATGACTAGTCACTTTACGTCCACTGAAAAGCCAAAAACCTTCTTTTTTTGCAGTAAACGATGGTAAAAACTCACTTTCAAATATATAATCACCTGTATTCATAATTCCAGTATCTATATATTGAGTTCCAGTACTTACTATATATTCTAAATTATTAAATGGAACTACAATAAAATCATATTGTAAATTAAGTGATAAATTTATATTAGATGTTATATCACTTTTATAATAAAATCTTATTTCAATAGTTGACACACTATTCGGAGCAAAAAATAAAGATTCTTTATTTAATATTTCGTATTTAATATTAAGATTATTATTAAATAATTCTTCTATATTTTCTAAATAATAATTATCATTAGTATCATTAGTTATTTCTATTTCATACGTTATAGTGGAATTTTGATTAGGTAAAGATACATGTAAATTAGTACTATTTTCTAAAAAATCACTCCCGTAAGTTTCATAAGCACCATTTACTTGTTCTTTAATAGTAATATTAGAAACTTTTAAAATTGAAGGAGCAATGACTACTGCTTCACCACTAATCATTAAATTAGCATTTAATGTTGAATACCCTATACTCATAAATAATATACATAAAAAAATCATAAAACTAAAAATAATGCTTCTTTTCATATTTCTCCTTTAATTATTTACAATATAGTATCACTTATTATATTTTACCATAATAACAAAAATATTCTTAACGCATAAAAAAACAGATATTAATATCTATTTTAAAATCAAATCTCTTCTTTCAATAATAGAAACCATATCCTTAGTTTCAAATTTAATTTTTTGAACTTCAACTAGTTCATCAAAAATC
Source organism: uncultured Muribaculaceae bacterium (assembly GCA_964372145.1). GTDB lineage: Bacteria > Bacillota_I > Bacilli_A > RF39 > UBA660 > CAKOSP01. Next base: position 840 of record CAYJPM010000029.1, read on the forward strand.
ATTTTACTCAACTTAATATATACAGGAGAATCATTATTAGTTTGACTAAAAAAATCATTAGAAATCATATCAAAAAAAATATCTATTTTCTCTTTAAAATTATCTATATCAAAATTATTAATACTTTTATAATCTTTCGATAATTCAGCATCAATCTCAAGATAAATTAAGATTGTTTTATTATATAATAATATATCTTTTTTAAATATCAGTTTCATCTATACCTTTAACATTCCAAGAGTTATTTTTAAATTTTATTACCTCATCAACAAACATTTTATGAGTATCATAATATGTCATATTATTAGGTAATTCATCAAATAACGCTACTTCATCCATTTCATGGAATAATTCGTTATTACCCATATCTATAACTTCAGCATAACAAATTAATCCATAAGTAGATATTTTATAAAAACATACTTTTTCTATATCAGCATTACTTATACCTGTTTCTTCTAAAAGTTCTCTTTTAGCAGCTGTAAGCCAATCTTCTCCAACTTCCATATGTCCACCTGGAACTTCCCATGTTCCTTTTTCTTTATGTTTACACAAAATCCATTTATCTTTATATCTACTTACTATAATAACTCTAGTAAGTTCACTATCTAAAATATGATTAAGTTCAAATAATTTAACTGGAATTATTTTAGATTCACTAGCTTTTATAATCATATTCTTAATAAAGTCATCTTTAGATTTAGTGTACATAACTCTATTATTTGAGTATTTTAAAGCAAGATCCTCTTTTAATTTTTGATATTCTAATAATGCTTCTAAATTATTTCTTAAATAATCTCTAAATAAAATACTTTCTTTATATCTATCACTATTTAATTCCATTAAATGAATAAGAATTGATGTATAATCTTTATCACCTTTTACTATTAATATTTCATTAATATCTAAACTATTTCTTACCTCATATTCTTTATTAATATTAAATAAATTTAAATAATATTCAAAATCTTTAAATTTATCAACTCCTATAGCGATATCTATAATTGGTTTAGCTTTTAGTCCTTTAACAGATGTTGAACCAATATGATCAATTACTATATTTTCATTCCTAAATATTTTTAACAAGTTTTCTTTTTCTATCTTATATTCTTCAATAAACTTTTCATAATTATCTTCTAATTTTACTGTTCCCTTTATTAATCCCATCATACACAATCTTTCTAAAACCATTATATCACTTTTTACTTATATTTAAAACGATTCCTATACTTGCGAGTGAAATAAGTAAACTTGAACCACCATATGATAAAAACGGTAGTGTAACCCCAGTTACTGGTATTAAACCAACTACTACTGCTAAATTAAGAAGTGATTGTATT
>CAYJPM010000029.1:2189-13653 GCA_964372145.1 uncultured Muribaculaceae bacterium
TTTCAGATTTTTTTAATTGAATTTTTAATAACATTAACCTTGACAAACTACTAATATAATATATTTTATCAACACTTTTCTATTTCCCACATTCGCAATGCGAAACCAGTTACTGGTATTAAACCAACTACTACTGCTAAATTAAGAAGTGATTGTATTAAAATACTGCTTCCTATTCCAAAAGATAAATACTTAGCAAATAAATCTGTTTGTCTTAAAGATATTTTTATAATTCTATAAAATATAAATAATAAAAAACCAGTTACAATTAATACACCTAAGAAACCAAATTCTTCACTTATAATTGAAAATATAAAATCTGTTTGAGGTTCTGGCAGATAAAAATGTTTTTGTCTTGATGACATAAATCCTTGTCCAAGTAAACCACCTGGCCCTATAGCGTATAAACTTTGTATTATTTGAAAACCTGATCCTAAAGGATCACTCCATGGATTTAAAAACGATACTATTCTAGCAACTCTATAAGGAGCTACTACAATAAGGCCTACCACACCTAATAAACCTGCTATACCAAGTTTAATAAAGAAACCTAACTTAATACCAGATGCAAATATTATAATTATAGAACTTAAAAACAGCACTACTCCAGTACCAAAATCAGGTTGTAACATTATAAGTCCAAACATAAGTATAACAACACCAAGTAAAGGAATAATATTCTTAACACTGTTATATACATTAATTTTATTCATAGTTAAATAATTAGAAGTAAATATAATAAGAGCAAGTTTAGCAGCTTCACTAGGTTGTACTCCTAAAGATCCTATTCCAAACCAACTACGAGACCCATTTCTTATCGTACCTATTCCAGGAATTAATACTAATATTAATAATATAATAGACCCCAATATAATCAATTTATTATATTTCTTATATATATTATAATCTATCTTAGAAATTATATATACTGCTATGATACCAATAAATAAAAATAAACTTTGAGATTTCAAAAACCTATAAGGATCATTAAACTTATATTCAGCCCATACATAACTAGCAGAATAAATCATTATACATCCAAATATAGATAATATTATAACCGCTATTAATAGTAATTTATCTACTTTTTTATTCATACTTAATTATATTTTATAAAAAAATAAAAATACTAATTACTTAGTATTTTTATCGGAGTGTTCAGCAGTTAAAAAAGATTCCTTAATTAACTTTTTAACTATCTCATAGCCTTTAAACTCTTCTTGGCTAATATTCAGTTTTCATTATCATTTCAAATATTTATTATTTTAATTGAAAATCAACTATAATTGGAAAATGATCACTAACTGGCTTATCCATATATAAATAACTTGGATCAACTCTATAGTTATATATATCAAAATCATTTTTACTAGAAAATATATAATCAATAGTTATAAAGTGAAACAATTTATTATTAGAATTATAATTTATAGTACCATATTTCATACTACTTTCAGCAACTTTTTTTGTATCATCTAATTCTTTTGTGAATTTATAATAATCTAAAAAGAAACTAGGTACATTCATATCACCAGTTAACAAATATGGAAATTCATTTTCAGATATAGTTTCATTTATAAGTTCGATAGATTCATCTACTGCTAAATTACCTTCATGATCCAAATGCGTATTATTAATTGTAAATATTTCTCCAGTAATTTTATTTTCAAGAGTTACACTTGTCATAATTCTATAAGTTGATGCATCCCATCCAATTGAAACTTCACCAGGAGTTTCAGAAAGCCAAATAGTATCACTATCAACTATTTCGAATTTATCAGTTAAATAAAATATTGGAGCATATTCACCTGAAGTAGCACCATCTTCTCTTCCTACTCCTACAAAACTATAGTTTTCAAGCAAAACAGGTAATCCATCATAATTATTCATCCAACCATAATTTGCCTCTTGAAGTGTTATAATATCTGCTTCATAACTTAATAATTGTTCAACGATAACGTTCTTTCTATCAACAAATTCATCTAACCAATCTTCTGCATATTTAACATTGTAATTAACTATTCTATATAAATCATCTTCCTTTTTTGGAACACTTTTTATATTCCAAGAAAAGAAATATATAATGAACATTATTAATAAAAATATTAATGTAATTATTATTACTTTTTTCTTTGTTATTTCCATTTTCTTTCTCCAATATTATTTAATATAATTATATCACATCCAAATAAAAATTTGTAGTAACTAACGAACATACTTCAAACAAAATTCTTAAACCGTTTCTTATAATACTTATTACAGCAATTAATACTAATATTAACCTTTCATATTTTTAAGTATACTTATCTGCCTATTTAATACTATACATATTCTATTTATTCTTGAATCACTCATTTTAGTTATATATTGATATTTATGTAATAAATTATCAAACTCTTCCACTACTCCATCTAAGTTATCAAAATTAATTCTATTTAATTTTTTTATATTACCAATTATTTTATTGAAAGTTTCAATTTTATAAAAAAACTTACATTCATTATTTATTATAACTTCATTATCACCACAATTAATTATATTAAGTGATTGACCAGTATCAAATATCGAAGCAATATCAATAATATCTAAATTATTTACATTTCTAATAACTCCAAAATTATTTAAATGCCTATCTTCATTTAGCATTATAAAATCTAATATAAACATATTTTCTATTTTTTCTCTTACATTCTTAATTTTAAATTCTTTTAACAAATTTATATATTTTTCATAATCTTCAATCTCAAAATCTTTCTTAAAATCATTTAATATAACACTTGCAGGAATATACTCAGTATCAATATTAATAAAACATGGACACTTAGAGACTATTTGATTATTTACTATATCTAAATCATATTTGACATGATTAAATCCTAATCTTTCACATATTAGAGATGCTAAAACTTCATTAAAAGGTTGTAATACATCATTTTTATATCCACCTTTTAATAAGTATCTTATATTATTATCCAGTACCCAAGATTTTTTCAACATTCCATCAGTTGTATTATCAGGACTTTTTAAAGAAACATTATCATAATTAATATTCTTGGAAAATACTACTTCTGATAAATTAAATGAGTCAAAATTATTTTCAAAAAAATTTATATTTTCATGATTTACTTTACTATTAAATGGCTTTATCCAGTATTGATCAGATAACGACAAGGCATAATGCTTATCTAATAAATGCTCAGCAAGTGATACATTTAATTTATCAAGTAATACACTAACATTATCTCTATATTTAGGTATACCTCTTCCTTTATACCATTTGTTAAGTTCATACAACACATCATTATTATTAATATATATATTACATATATTCAGCGGAGCATATTTTATATTCTTTACATCAAGTATTAAATCAAAACCTTTTAATACTTCATTATATTCTAAAACCATTACCTCAACATTCTTATTCATTAATATACATTTCATAATAACTCCTTAAGTTTACTTTTTGTAAATAAATTATAACCTATAATAAATATTATCACAATAAAAAATACTAATTACTTAGCATTTTTATTTTTTTACTCTTGCTAAAAATATCTTATCTTTAAAAGAACCTCTTTTATTACTTTTATCATCTGCGATATCAATAACTTCATCTAAAGAACTATTTTCTATTTCAGCTAAACATTTAATAATTTCTAATAAATCAGCAAGTTCTTCTAATCTATCTTTTCCACTAGAACTTTTAACTTCTTCTATTTCTTCATAAAACTTTTCTATTAAATGTTTCTTATAATCTTCATCATTTAATATATGATATATAGGTTCTTCACCATTATTTATTATAATCTCAGGTATTTTATCCCTAACTAACTTATTATATTCTTTATTCATATTATCCCTTATGTATTTTATAAAGTAATTCTTTACTTCTTATAACATCAACACCTATACTAGGTTTTAAATTAATCTCATCTAATTTATCTAAATCATACCACTCATAATGTTGTTCATAAGAATTATTTTCTATATTATTAATTTTATCCATATTTAAATATTTTTCATCTTTTATTTTTAAACTAACAAATATATCTATTTCATGTCTATCATCATTATCGAAAACTGAATGAAAAAAGTTTTCAATTATACCTTTAGTTTCTATGTATTCACATTCTATACCAGTTTCTTCTTTAACTTCTCTTATCGCAGCGTCTATAGAATTTTCCCCTACTTGACATTTACCACCTATAAAAGACGTATAATCAAAACCTTTAGTTTTTTGTAATAACACTCTATTATTATGAATAATTATCGCAGCTACTCTATATACAAAACATATATCATCATATTTTATTTTAATATCTCTATTCATTTTTAAATCCTTCTAAATAATACTCTAATATATATTTATCTCTAGTTACAATAAACTTAGAATGATATATATTTTCATATTTACTTTCTATTAAATCATTTATACAATTTTTTATTTTTTCATAAGCATCTTTTGGATCCATCCAAATAAATACTCCACCTTCATCTATTTCTTTTTCTGTTAAATTTAAATTACCAGTATTCTTAATTAAATTAGCTACATATACATGAGATATTTGTTTAAAATTATCACTACTTCTATTCTCAGTTATTATTCCTAACTTTTTATTAATTTCAACTAAATATCCAGTCTCTTCTAAAACTTCTCTAATAAACGCATCTTCTAAAGATTCACCTTCATCTACTCCACCGCCAGGCAACTTATATTCATTTTTATTTTGTTTATTAAATACACCTATTAATCCATCATCACCAACTATTATTCCTCTAGCGCCTATTCTTATCCTAGGATTATCCATCACAATATCTTCTAAACAAAATTCACTATTATTAATTACTTTATCTAACATATTTTATAACCTAACCTCTCTAACTGTATTATAGTTATTTCTGATAATTCATTTTTTCTTAAACTATCTATATTATAAAATTTAGCCCCCATTGAATCATTATTTATATCATCTATTTCTAAATTTTCTTTTAGTTCACCTTTAAATAATTCTATTTTATAAAATATTCCTATATGATGAACTTTAAATAATCCTTTATCACTATTCCAATCTACTAGTACTGAGTCACTATCAAATAAATTATATTCTATTACATCTAAATTAGTTTCTTCTTTTATTTCTCTAATAAGTACTTCTTCAGGTCTTTCACCAAATTCAAAAGAACCTCCAGGTAAATCTAGTTTACCATCGTATGGACCAGTAACTTTATTTATAAGTAATATTTTATTATCTTTAATAATTAATCCATATACACCAATATGTTTATGTTCTTTATAATCTTTCATTTTTATAATCCTCATATTCTTTAAAAAAATCTTTTAACTCATTTGTTAAATGAACTGCTTCTTCATACTTAATAGCATTATCACTAATTATTTTATCTATATCACTATATTTAATATATTCTAATCTAAAATTACCATTAATTTCATCTTCAGTTAACTCTATATTATTTAAATCATATTTTTTATCTGCTTTAATTTCATAATAATATATATCAACTTTAGAATTTATTCCATCTTCAGGATGATTCTTATAATAACTAGTTCTTTTTACAATAGGTTCATAATTATCATTTAAATCTAATCCAGTTTCTTCTTTTATCTCTCTTTTTAAAGCATCATTTAAGTTTTCATTTTCTTCAATTCTTCCACCAACAAACTGATATTTATTCCATTGATGAGCAAATAATACTTCGTCGTTAGAATTAATAATTAATGCTTTAACTCTAGTAACAAAATTATTTATATTATTAATATTTAAGTTATCTTTATTATCAATTATTTCTTTCATAGTAAACCTTTCTAATTTATTATAACACACTTTACAATTACCATAAATTAACATAAGAAATTTATTAATAATTATGTTATAATACAAACAAAGGTTTGGTTAAAATGAACAGAAGTATTTTATGTATTGATTTAAAAAGTTTTTATGCAACATGTGAATGTATTGAAAGAAATCTAGACCCATTTACTACACCACTAGTAGTTGCTAGCAAAAAACAAGGTGATGGCGCGATAACACTTGCAGTAACTCCCTATCTAAAAGATAAAGGAGTATCATCACGTGGTAGACTATTTGAAATACCAAAAGATATAAAATATATATTAGCCCCTACTAGAATGAGTTTATATATTAAAAAAAGTAAAGAAGTAATAAATATATATTTAGATTTTGTATCAATCGATGACTTACATGTATATTCTGTAGATGAAGCATTTTTAGATGTAACAGATTATTTAAAATATCATAAACTAGATGAATATAAGTTAGCTAAAAAAATACTTAAAACAATATATAAAAACACAGGTCTTTATGCAACATGTGGTATAGGACCTAATATGTTTTTAGCTAAAGTAGCACTTGATAATGATGCTAAGTATCAAAAAGATTATATATCTAAATGGACTTACGAAGATGTAAAAACTAAATTATGGCCAATTACTCCACTTTCTAATATGTGGGGTATTGGAAAAAGATTAGAAAAATCTCTTAATAATTTAGGAATATTTAAAGTTGGTGACATAGCAAACACTAATATAGAAATACTTAAAAGTAATTTTGGTGTTATAGGCGAAGAAATATGGAATCATTCAAATGGTTATGATGAAAGTATAATAAGTGAAAAGTATGATATAAGAAGAAGTACTTCATACAGTAATAGTCAAATATTATTTAAAGATTATAATACAGATAATATAAAATTAATAATAAGTGAAATGTTAGATACACTTCTTATAAGACTAAGAACTAATAATAAAGTATGTTCACATATATCACTTAGTATTGGTTATTCTAGAAGTTTTGGTGGAGGTTTTAACAGAGGTATAAAATTAGATACAAGAACTGACGATTATCACTTACTATTAAAATACGCTTATATATTACTAGATAAATTTGCTGAGGACTACCCTATTAGAAAAGTATCTATATCTCTATCTAAAATAAGTTCTAAAGATCATTATCAATATAATTTATTTGAAGATTATAATGAAGTTATTAAAAAAGATAATATAAATAAAGCACTAGATTTAATAAATAATAAATATGGTAAAAATACTATATTAAAAGCAACATCTAGATTAGAAGATTCTAGTCTAATAGATAGAAATAATAAGATTGGAGGACATGGAGCATGAATGATAGAAAAATGATTAAATGGATACCATTTGATTCAGTAATTAATTCACAAATAGTAGCAAACAACCTTTCTAAAGAAAAAGAAAACATTACTATGCCTATACTTAGTGAAGAACAAATATTAGATATAAATAACAAAATAATTGATTCGTATAATCTTAACCAAGAAATAATTATAAATTATTTTAAGAATAATAAAGTTAATAAAATTACTTCTAAAATCAAAAAAATTGATATCATAAAAAAAAGAATTATATTAACTAATAATTCTTATATATATTTTAATCAAATAATTTATATTAATTCAAACTACTCTCACCAGTTGAATAATTAATATTTATACCAGGTTCTACATTATATATGTATACACAAAATTCTATCTCAGAATCTTCTATAGATTTTGCTTCCATTAAAACACCACTTGCAAGTAAATTATCACCATCATATATAGGAGTAACTCTATACATAACTTTATTACCAGTTTCTTTTATGTAATCTGCTACCATATTTTCAAAAGGAAGCATACCTTCTACATTAAATGATCTAGTACCAGTTATTAAGTTTTCCTCAGTAGCGTCTTCTCCAGTCAATTGATGTCCTATTAAATGTGATCTATTGTATAAATAATTACCAGAAACTATATCATATTTAACAGTGTGCCACCCAGTGGGTTTAACTTGCCCTATACTACCTCTATCTTCAGTAGGCATTAACGTTTCATCAATCATCGCACTAGTCCCTACTGCCCTACCTAAACTATCTAGTGGAAAATATTCTTCATATACATCCTTATTTAATTCATCTTCAGTAAAAAATGGTATGTTATTATTAATAACTACATAAAATGAATCACTATATTCTGGAATTTCATCTAAAGTTACATTTTCTACTACTTCATTATTATTTTCTAATATATCATTTAAAACTGGAATATCTTCAAAAGAATAAGATTCATCAATTAAAAAATATAATCCCCCTATTAATACTACTATTATTGATACTATTTTTTTCTTCATCTTACATAAACCTCTCTAGTTATTTTTTCATGAGAATTTCCTACTAATTCACATATATCTTCCAACACATATTTACTTAAATCTATTTTTAATTTAATATCACTAGGATATCTTCTATTAAATTTATATATTATTAACTTATCTATACTATCTTCTAAACCTTCTAGAGTATTAAATTCATTAAAATAATTACCTTCTAATACATCACTAACTATAATATTATTCTTATATTCATAATTCTTAAACATTTTATAAGAATATTCATTCATATATAAATCTATATTCATAGACTCTATATCCTTAATAATATTTATATCTTTACTTACTCTTCTTTTGTTAAATGATAACCCATAGTTATCATCTATACACATTATTACTTTCATACTTTACTCCATAAATATTATATCATAAAAAAAATAAATAATTTATATTTATTTTCTAACCCTAACATCTCTATTATAAATAAAATTATTAAATAACATTTTTATTTTTTCATCATCAGACATATTCTTTTTTAACTCTTTACTATATTCAGTAAACATTTTATGATTAAAACCATTATTATATAAAACATCCCAATCATCATTAACAGTATCAATTACAAATAATAAATTTCTATAATTAGTAAATATTTTACCTTCATTATTATTTTTAAAATTAACATCACTATTACATGTCATATCTAACATATTTTTAGCAATAATTTCATCAATACATGTAATTTTAGAATATAGCATATCAAATTTATTTGGATCTGCTTCATTAACTTCACTTAATAATTTAAAAGGTATTTCAAATAATTTAATTAGTGAGTTAATATCTTCATCTGTAAATTTTTCATTTTTTTGAGTATTATATGTAATATGATAACCAATATTAGCAATACTCTCAATTAAGTAAACCTTATCACTTGAATTATTATTAATACTATTACATAATTCATTACTTAAATCTAATAAACACATTATCGCATCAGTAGATACTCCTCTTTCATAAAGCATACCTGAACAAACATAATCAGTACAATTTTGTATCTTATCAATATATGGATTAATATTTTCCATTATCTTACCTCCCTTTAAAACACTATTGTTCTTAAATTTATTTTAACACTTAGAAATATTTATTACAATAAAAAAAGTATTAAATTAAATCTTTTAACACTTCTTCCCATAATATATAACTATCTTTAAATTTAAAATAATCTGTAACTTTATCAAAAGATACCCATTTATATTCTAAAAGTTCTTCTTCTTGAATAACAATTTCATTACTTTTAAGTTTGGCTAAAAAGAATATTACATCTTTAGAAATACCATTTTCCATAGTATAACTATTTATATATCTTTTATCATTTATAATCTCTACATCTAAATTAGTTTCTTCTTTTGTTTCTCTTAAAGCAGTTTCTTCTTCAGTCTCATTATCTTCAACATGTCCTTTAGGAAATCCCCAATAACCATTTGTTTGTTTTATCATAAGCACTTTATTATCATCTATGATAATAGTTCCACAACACTTTTCTTTTACCATCTTAATTAATCCTCTCTACTATTTCAAAAGATATTTTATTTTCATTAACAAAATAATTAACTTTTGAACCTATTTTCTTATTATATATATTTTTACCTATTTCACTATTAAGTGTAACCTCTTGTATATCAGCCATATTATCAGGCATATATTTACCAGTTAATTTAATAATTTCATAATCATCTTCATCAAATCTTATTTTAATAACATCATTTATATTTACTTTATTCTTATGATATTTATCATTTATAACTTCAATAAATTCTTTATTTTTAACTAAATCACTATATAACTTACTAAGTCTTATTTCTTCCCTAGCAGCTTCTTCAAAAGCAAAATTATCATGCCATCCATCACCAGTACTTTTAAAACCTTCGCTTTGATCTAAACTAATATTATCTAATTTTAAATCTATTTCTTTTACTAAATCTAAATATTGTTTATATCCATCTTCACTAACTAATATCTTCATAGTAAAGCCTCAACTAATTTATTATTATATAATATAGTAAGTTCATGTAAACTTCTAGTCATCGCAACATATAATAATTTTAAATCATGATTATTATTTTCTAAATAAACATCATTAGAGGCATCAGATATTATAACTCCATCAAATTCTAACCCTTTAGCTAAATAACTTGTTATGACACATATACCGCCATCATACGAGGTATCACCATCAGTTATTAAATGACTAATAACACCTTTATTTAATAAGTATTTATATACTTCTTTACTCTCTATCTCATTCTTACATATAATCGCGATAGTTTTATATTCATTCAAAATATAGCTATCTAAAATTTCATATATACTATCTAATTTATTACTATAATTAATATATTCAACATATTTTCCATGTCTAATCACAGGTTCTGCAGAATTTAATCCAATATATTTTAATATTTTATTAGCTTCATTCATAATCTCAGTAGTAGTTCTATAACTTTTAGTCAAATATTTTATATCACACAGTTTATCAAATACATTATTTAATAAACTCCAATCACTTAATCCACGATATTCATATATACCTTGAGCTAAATCTCCAAATATACTAAAAGTAGCTTTAGGAAGTAATAACTTTAATACATAATAATAAAATTCATTTAAATCTTGAGCTTCATCTACTACCACATGTTTAAACTTATCATATTCTTTATTCCCACATATTTTATATGACAAATATAAAAGTGCTGGCAAATCTTCATATTCTATTTTTTTACCCTTAATAGTTTCATAATTATTTTTAACTAAAAATTCATTATATAAATTTAAAATTTTAGGTCTAGATAAAGCAAAATAATTTCTTAAACTAAGCATACATTTATTATTTATTTCTTTTTCTACTTTATTAAGTATCTTCTTATCTTTATTCTCACTATTAAAATATTGTTCTCTAATATTAAATAATATATTAGGTTTATTAATATCAATGTACTTAGTTAATCTTTGATATACTTTATTCATTTTTTTATTTAAAGTATCATAACCATTTATTTCATTATAAACTTTCTTAATATATTCTTTATTTAATATTTTATAATCATTAATTATTAAATCTTCATTAGGTATAATATTTAAATAATACTCTTCTAAAAATTTATCAATTAAATCTTTATATTCCAAAGATGTTTTAAACTTAGAAAAACTTATATCATATCCATCACTTATGTTCTTAAGTTTGACTTCATCACTTAATAAAGTATATTTTTCATTAACTAAATCTTTAACAATTTCATC
>CAYJPM010000030.1:0-2714 GCA_964372145.1 uncultured Muribaculaceae bacterium
ATTGATCATAGTAATATTTCCAAGATGAGATTGTCTTCTTTTCATTCATAATTGTATTAATTTGATCTATAGCTTCTGCCTCAGTCCAACCATTCGCTATATAATTATCTATTGTATATTCTGAATCTAGTTGTTTATCATAATCTGGATACATTTGTTTTAGCTCATTAAATGATTTGTTAACACATACAGGATTTACATAAATGTAATTATAACAAGTTATAGACTCGTAATATTGTACGTTATCATTTAAATTTATTTTATTGTTTTCTATTTGAGTATTATCATCTGTGTTGTTATTATCTTGTGAACTATTGTCGTCATTATTTGAATTATTATTATCTTGTGAATTATTGCCAGTATTATTAGAGTTGTTGTCTTCTTCATTTACATTATTATTATTTGAATTATCTGCATTCTCTATTTTTTTCCATTTAGCAATTAACGTTATGTCATTTACTATAAAAGTATTAAAATCAAATTCCTTTTCATCCATTTGCCATTCTAAAAATTCATATCCACTCCTTGATGGATTAGTCGGTCTTGAAACTTTATCATTTTCATTTATAAGTTGACTTTCAATTTCATTACCACCATTAGAGTCAAATTTAACTATATAAACGATATCTTCTTTTGGGATACTTGATAAGATATTTTCTTCATTTATTTTTTCTTCAAAATTAACAAAGATATCAAAATCTATTCCTGATTCAGAAGTTTCTTTTAATAGATTGATTAGTTTTTCTTCACTAAAGTTTTTACTATCACTCGTTATAGTTAGTTTTTCAAAAAGAATATTATTATTCCTTGCTGTATCACATAATTCTAATATAATATCATCAATTTTCTTACCTTTAAATTCTAAATCTTTATACACTTCTTTTGCATCGTTATTAATCAATTCATAACTATCAACTTTTGTTGATATTTCGCTACATATGTAAGTTTCGCCAGTATCGTCAATACACTCTGAATAAATTTCCTTGTAGGTCAATTTTACTAATGGATTTATGCTTACATACATTGTATGCATAACTTCCACATCTTTTTTTCCTGTTTTTTCATCTGTTGAATTTAGGTATATAACTACACCTATAGTTAATACTATTAATAATATTGCAGAACATATTATTAATAGCTTTTTGTTTTTAATGATTTCTTTCATAAACACACTCCTATCACAAATAAAATCAAATTATAAAAAAAGGAACACTATACAAGCTGTTCCATACAACATCAGATAACAAAACAGCATATCTGATAAATTCATTATAGCAAAATAATATATTAAAGTCAATACACCTATGTTACATATATGACATATGTAATTAACTTAATAAATGATACCTTATTTATAAGGAGATATAGTACCATATGAGCAAAAGAAAAGAATACACTGTATTATCAGAATATGAAATATATTATATAGATATAAAAGCCGTTATGGATAAAAAAGGTATATCTCAAAATATATTATCTAAAATTACAGATTTATCAATTAATACTATTAGGAATTATTATCATTCTAAAATCAAGAGAATAGACTTAGATGTCTTATCTCGATTAGTTAAGGCTTTAGATTGTGATATTCACGAGATATTAAAAAAGAAATAATTTTCGGATTATTTCTTTTTATTTATACATTACTTAGTTTTATTGCTAGTCAAAAAAGTTATTTTTTCAGCTATAATTTCATTATATATTTTCACTTCTTTTTCTTTTTCTCTTGAATAAGATTGTAATCTTCCTTTTATACCAACAATATCACCTATTTGACAATATTCACAAGTACTCTCAGCAATACTATTCCATAAAATAACATTTATAAAATCTGTTTCATATATACCATAACTATTAGTAAAAGTCCTTGTAATTGCTAAGAGTATCTTTGTTCTTTTTTTCCCTTGCTCCGTAATTATATATTCAGGTTTTTTAGTAATTCTACCTACTAACACTACATTATTTAACATTTAATATTTTCCTTTCTTCATTAATCAAAATTATTCCCATCTTCCAACTATTAGAGGATTTTCATTAATTACTTTTAAGTTATACTTAATCTGTAATAAATTTATCGTATCATCTTTAATGTCCTCTAAACTTGAGTTTATTTCAATAATGTCCAGCATACTTTTAAAATGAGTTTCAAAATCATCATTTCCTAAGCATTTTCTATAATAAGTTTGTGCAATTATGAAAGATAATACTTCTGGCATAATATATTTAATCATATACTTATCCAAATTGTTATTGTAGGGTAAATATACCTTGTCCCAATCATTGTTTGTTATATTTTCATTCAAATTAAAACTTTTATCCACTTACATACCTCATATTCTTGAATATATATAACATAATAATGGAATTTTACTATACCACTATGGCAGATGCTATTATAATATTTAATAAATAATATACTATAGATATAACATTAAATATAATATTCTGCATAATAGTTATCTCAAGTTGAACTGTAATTCATGATAAAAAAACTAAGACTGTATATCTTAGTTAATTTAGGACCTCTCTTATTGCTTGAACTAAAGAACCAGCATTCCATCCGACTATTTTATTAGCAGATTCAGAAACTTCACATGGTAAATTTGTAGACCCCCATGGACGAATTGCAATAATAGGTTTATTATATTTTTTTGCTATTTTAATTTCTTCTTTAATCCAATCTCTATGCTTTACATACATACCTGCAATTAATA
>CAYJPM010000030.1:2746-12532 GCA_964372145.1 uncultured Muribaculaceae bacterium
TTCATCTATTTTCCTGTTTAATTCTGCTGTAGAACTAAATGATAAAGGATTATGCGTAGGAACACTATAATTTCGAAAATTAAAGTAATTATAATCTTTTAAAAGACTTTCTAAAGCATAATACTGATTGTTATAATCCCATGCATGACTTATAAATAAATCATAAGTTTTTAATAATGGCATTTTTCACCTCCTTACTTAATAAATATCAATACAAAATAAATACCAATTAATAAACAAGGTAATACTTTTTCCAAAAAAGTAAGGTTTGATAAAACAGATATTCTCTTGTTTTCCTCATAAAACCAATTAATTTTATTTTCTACTTCATATTCATTTATAATTGTGTATTTAACTTTATTTCTTTTGGCGTAATTATCAATTGTAATTAGCCAAATTAAACACAAAACAATAGCTATAGAACACATTATATAAAAATATTTATTATCAATATCTCCAATAGATAAAAACGATAACAAACCTAAATTAATTGTAGTATAAATATTATTTTGTAAAATTCTTCTATCAGACATTTTTTCTGCTGAATCAACAAAAATTTTATAAATATCAAAATCCTTCATAAATCCCCCGTGTAGTAAAAAAGAGCTCATAAAAACACAATGCTTTATAAACCCTTTTCTATCTTTATATTAACCGCGAATCCTCCTACAAAATAGTAGAAAGTGTTCGCCTTATGTTCAAATGGCAGGGGCGGAGAGAATCGAACTCCCATCAAAAGTTTTGGAGACTCCTATGCTACCATTATACCACGCCCCTGTGTGCATAATGATTATATCAAATTTTAATTTATAACACAAGCATTCTAATAAAGATTATATATTAAAAATATATTTAAGGATAATATTATTCAAATATATATTCATCATCAAATACTACTAAAGTATTATCATTAATCCACTCACTATTTTCATAAAAACAACTTTCATCATGATCACATGATGGACTAATTTCTACTGTTCTACTAAAATTCCCTAATAAAAAGAAAAATGATTTGTCATTATATTCAACATAATATTCATAATCTTTCCCTTCTAATGAAGTTTCATTAACATTCTTATCTTCTATTATTAAAGTATATGTTCCATTAACAGAATCAATAGACTTTACAATCATAGTATTATTATCATTAATTAAAGAAGACATAACCATAAAAATAAAAAATAGAGAAATTAATACTGAAGGAATAGCTAATAAAATATTGATAAATTTAAATAGATTATTTCTTTTTGTATTTAAAATACAATATTTAAAATTAAACACTAACAATACTATAAATGATAATGTAAAAATGATTAAATTAGTATAAGAAATAATTAATATTATTATTGGTATAAAATATAATAAAATCATATAATATTTAAAATTATTACTTTCATTATAATTATTATAAATATACCACGATATAATTGTAAGTAATATAGCATGAATACTAGAAAAATATATATCATATTGACTGTAGTCACTAACAATAAGACCAGTTATTAAAAAAATAGATAATAAAATCATTATTATTAAATAAATTACAATTGCTACTTCAACTTTTTTTAAAGAAAATTTATTATTATGCATATCTACCACCTAATATATATTATACAATATAAAACTAACTATTTCTAGTCAGTTTATTAATATCACATATATGACAAAATTTATTTTTTATAATTTTTTAAACATACAATTAATTCACCAATTATAACTATTATAATAAATGTAATTATAATAGGCAATTGATAGTCAAGCATAGATAAATTTAATTCAGGAACTAATAAAAAGAATACACCCGCTATTAAAATTAAAGTAGGAATAATACATAATATTATTAAGAATAATTTATTTCCAGGAACTTTATAAGGTCTTTCTACATCAGATGTAATACGAAGTTTATAAAATATAGCAAATAATGGTAAATAACTACATAAATAAATTATTACTGAAGTACTAAATACAGTCATAAATACATCATTTCCAAGTCCTGGTGATAAATTAATAAGTAAACAAAGAACAATAGCTATTAAAGCATTTATTAAAGGAATACCAGTAGGAACATTATCATCATTTTCTTTAGTAAATATTTTAGGTGCTTTATATTCTAAAGCAGCTTTTCTAACTACTGAATTTACACCAAAAGCCCAAGAAACAATAATAGCAAATAATATATACATAAACATTATAGTTATCATGAAAATAATTGCATTAATAATCAAATCATTTAATCCAACATTAGAAAGTAAAACTCTGTAACTATCAATGAATCCAGTTGACGAATTAAGATCTACACTTGGTATAGCAACCTTTACACTAAGTATAGGCAATATATAAAATATAATAATGATTATGCAACTATACAAAATAGTTCTAGGTAAATCTCTTTTTAAATTTTTCATATCTTTTGAAAAAGTAGTAACAATTTCCACACCAGTAAAGTTATATAAAAGTAACGCAATTATAGTAATACTAACATAATTAAAATCAGGTTTAAATGTATTTAAAGAAAAATCAGTAGCAGACCCAAAATTAAATAATGAAATAGCCCCTAGTATAATTATACCTACTAATAAAACTAATTTAAATATTGCCCCTATATCAATCATGTCATCTAATTTATTAACTCTTTTAGTACTTAAATAACAACAACCTATAACAAATAACACTTCAATAATAATCGTAGGTATTATTCCTAAAGTAATACCAAATAATACTCCAAATAATTCAGTAAATAAAATTGCAAAAGATAACATCCATATAGGATAGTTAATCCAATAATACCAAGATACTCTATATGCAGTTTTTTTACCAAATGCTTTCTTTGCCCAACTATACATTCCAAATTCACTTGGATATGAACTACCTAGTTCTGCATTAACTAAAGAATAAGGTATAAAAAATAATACCAAGATAACAGCCCAATAAAAAAATTGAGAATTACCGCTTGCAGCTGTTGGAGTTATTGCTTCCATACTTATTACAATACAAACAACTGATAATAACGAATCTAATATAGTCAATTTATTTTTTTTCATAGTCTCACCTATTTTCATTATAGCAAAAAATATCATAATTTACTAATATAAAAATAATATTTATAAGGGTGATTTATTTGATAATTAATTATACAACAAAAGAAAGAGACTTACTTTCTAGAATAATGAGAGCTGAAGCAGTAGGCGAAGGCGATAAAGGTATGCTTATGGTTGGAAATGTAGTTGTTAATAGAGTTTTAGCAGACTGTTTAACATTTAAAGAAATAAATTCTATTACACAAGCTATTTATCAAGAAAATCAGTTTGCAGGAATAAATAGTTCTTTATTTCAAGCACATCCCACTACTAAAGAAAAATATTTAGCAAATAGAGTTATAAAAGGTGAATATTTTTGGCCAGCATCTAATGCTTTATGGTTTTATGCACCAGGATTAGATAAAGAATGTCTAGAGGAATTCTATGGACAATCATTAGTATCTAAATATAAAAAACATTGTTTTTATAATCCTAATCCAAAAGTGTGTAAAAGATATCATTAAAAAAATAGTTTATTTTTGTAAACTATTTTCTATTTCCATTAATCTATTATATTTAGTAATACGTTCTCCTCTAGACATTGAACCAGTTTTGATAAATTCAGTAGCATAACCTATTGCTAAATCAGCTAAAACAGAATCTGTTGTTTCACCACTTCTATGCGACATGATACATTTATAACCATTTTTCTTAGCAGTTACAATTGTTTTTGTAAATTCACTAACAGTACCTATTTGATTAGGTTTTAAAAGAATAGCATTACCAGCTTTTTTTTCTATAGCTTCTAATAAATATTTTTCATTTGAAACAAAGAAATCATCTCCTACTATCATTACTTTGTTACCTATTAAATTTGTTAATACTGTTAAACTATCAAAGTCGTTTTCATCAAGTGGATCTTCAATACTTATTATTGGGTATTCATTTACTAATGATATATAATATTTAATTAAGTCATCACTACTTAAATTTTTATTATCTATTTCATACATTTTAGTTTCTTCATTATAAAATTCACTTGCAGCACAATCTAAAGCTATAAAAACCTCTTTACCTGGAGTATAACCAGAATCACTTATTGCTTTAACAATATATTCTAAAGCTTCATTAGTATTTTTAAAATCAGGAGCATATCCACCTTCATCACCTACTGCAGTATTATAGTTATTATCAGAAAGTATTTTTTTTAACGTTATAAATATTTCACTTGCTACTCTAACTCTTTCAGTTATACCTTTAACTACTGGAACAATCATAAATTCTTGAATTTTAAGACTATTACCTGCATGTACACCACCATTAATAATATTAACCATAGGTATAGGAATATTTAGTTTACCACCAGATAAAAATTCATATATTTCTTTATTATCATTTAAAGCTGCACATTTCAACGCTGCAATTGATACACCTAACATTGCATTAGCACCTAATTTAGATTTATTTTCAGTTCCATCTAATTCTAATAAAGTTTTATCAACTGTTAATAAATTAATTTCTTTTCCAACCAACGCAGGCTTAATAATATTATTAACATTATTAACAGCTTTTAAAACACCTTTACCATGATATCTACTTTTATCTTCATCTCTAAGTTCTAATGCTTCCCTAGAACCAGTAGAAGCACCAGATGGAACACCCGCTACTGCTGATATACCATTATCTAAAATCATTTTTACTTCTACAGTAGGATTACCTCTACTATCTAATATTTCTCTTGCTATAACATCTTTAATCATTTAAAAACACCTCTTTACATATATTATTATATCTAAATTAAAAATATATAACAATAAATAAAAAAAAGTGTTTACACACTTTTACCAAAATATTTTCATTATTTCTTTAGATCTTTTTCTAAAAAGAATTGTATCTGACATTTTAAGCACAGAAGAAACTATTATAAATATACCAATAATTCTAGTAATTAACATATTAGCAAATGGGTTAGCATTTATTAATATACCTAATATTACTAACATAATACCATTAGCTAGTACTACATACCAAGATTCTTCTTGTCCTTTTTTAAGCCATAATGAGTAGTTAATTTTAACAGCACCACTAATAATTATATATATTCCTAAACATGTTATAACAAAATTAATTAATGCATATGGATAAACAATTAAAAGTATACCTATTATACCTACTATTACACTAAATGCAATATTAAGTGAATATAGTTTAGCTCCATCTCTTGTAAAGAAATTAAATATTAAACTACCAGCATATAATAAAAATAATATACCAAGTATAACACCCATAAATTTATTACTAAAATTAGGATCAAATAACATAACAATACCAAATATTATAAGTAACACTTCTACAAGTATACTAATAAGTATCATTAAATTAAATCTTCTTTCAACTATTTCTTGTGTCTCTCTTTGAATCATTTACATCATCCTCTAAATATAATTATACACATAAATATATCTATAGTCAAATACTAATGTTTATGCTATAATATGACTAAAAAAGGAGTAACTATGTATATAAAAGAAATAGATATACAAACATTTAATGAATATACTAAAAATCATATTAATTCTAACTACACTCAAACCTTAAACTATGCTATGTTAATGGGAGAATATGGTTATGATTTTGACTTAATAGGCTTCTATGAAGATAATATTCTAAAATGTGCTTCTTTAATACTACTTAAAAATATAAAAGGCATAAATTATGGTTATGCACCAAAAGGTTTTTTAATAGATTACAAAGATAACAATTTATTAAAAAATTTCACTCAACATCTAATAGATTTCTATTATGAAAAAGAAGTTGCATTTATAAAAATAAATCCAGAAATAATAATTGGTAATATAAATAATAAAACATATATTAATACTAGAAATTCTAATACTCATATTATAAATAACTTAACTGAACTAGGATATAATAAACTAAAAGATAATTTTTATTTTGAAGCAATGTTTCCTAGATTTAACGCTATTATAGATTTAACAGAATTTAAATCATATAATTTAAGAAAAAACACTAAAAATAAAGTAAAAAAATCTTCTAGAAAAGGTTTAGAAGCATCTATAGCATCAATAAACGATATTAAATACTTCAATAAATTTCTTAATAACAACAATGAATTTTATAGAGATTTTTACAATACATATTCTAAAACAAATGATGCTGAAATTATGTTAATAACTGTTGATAACCATAAGTTTTTACAAAATTCTCAAGAAAAATACATAAAAGAAAATGAATATAATATATTACTTAATAATAAAATGATTAAAGCTAGTCATACAAAAAACATTAATCATAAAATGAATTCTGATTTAGCTCTTCTTTCTTATAAAAAAGATATTCTAGAAGCAACTAAATTAATTGAAGATAAAAAAGAATTAGTATTAGCTATTGCTCTTATAGTTAAAAATAATGATAAAGTAAAAGTTATAGCATCATCATTTAACAAAAATTATAAAAGATACAACGCTAATTACTTCTTATATTACAGTATTATAAAACACTATTCTAAAACACATACTGAATTGGATTTAAATGGTATATCTGGTGACTTATCAAAAAAATCACCATTTAAAGGACTTAATGATTTTAAATTAGGATTTAATCCAAAATTATATGAATATATTGGAGAATTTGATTTAGTTATTGAACCTAAAGCATATAAATACTTATTGAAACAAAATTTACTAGGTAAAGAATTCCAAAAAAAATATTAAGAATTAATCTTAATATTTTTTATTGGACTACATAAGGATCATCCCATGTACCAGAACCTGTAACTTCAATATCAGATTTAAGTGATATTACAGGACGAATTGAGTTTATTGAAACGGCATGAACTGATGAAAAATCAGAGTGATTAACAGACAAAGTATATAATTTTCTTTCAGCCGAGTTATATTTATTAGGGGGAGTATAACTTCTATAAAAAGGAGACATAGAATGATAATCAACATCAGGAACATATAAATAAGTTTCTTTATTATATTTTACGTGTACGTTTCCTGCCATTGATATCTCATCAGCTGTTAATAATGCTATTGGATAAGTAAGTCCACCATTTCCATTTATTTCATCATCTACGGTAAAAGCATCATTCTTAGTTGGGCACTCCAGAGTAGGATTATTATTAGTTACAATTCTTATATATGAACCAAAATAAATATTAGCCTCAACATCATTAGTTACAATTTCATTTCCATTAGAATCCAAATACATTGTTCTATCATTACAATAAATTGAATCAGTTATATAATCATTAAAACTCAACAAATTAGAGTTGTACCAATTATCAATTACATTTTTGATATAACTACTTTCAGAAAAACCATGAAAACTAACAGAGTCATACATGTACCCAGCATATATAGCATAAGAAGATTTATTTGTATAATAAGCAGCGCCTATTGTCACATCCATTTCATAAGGTATTACTTTTTGTGCTTCTGTTGGTGCCGTCGATCCTGAATAAATCATTCTAATTGAACCATCTCCATTTATTCTTACAATTCTCCAGTAAAATCCTGCAAAAGATACCCAATTATTATCAACTGCTCCTCTATAATAATAACTAGTTCCATAATCATCCTGAGCAGCAAATAAACCTTCGTTAGTTATAGCTACTTCATTAAAATTAGGTGTCGATTTGTTTTTTATTGCAACTATTTCCTCGCTAGTATAACCTAAGTTACCTAATGTTAAATCGGCAACAACAAATTTATCTCCCTGCAACATTAATTTTCCTCCAAATTCCTTACCTTCATTTAAAGTTTGATCAGAATCTAAATTTATAAATGTTAGTTTAATATTCCATTCATGTGTTGTATTATCTGGATGTGTTGCTGATATAGGCATATTTTCTTTTATAGGTATTAATCCAGTATACGTTGTTACATCAAAACCATTAATAGTTTCTCCTGTTAAAGCATCAGTTGTTGTTACATAAGTTAAACCTTCTAAAGAAGTTATTTCATTACCTTCATTATCAAACACTTCAAGTATTAATTCTGGTGTACTTGAATTTTGTGTATATACATAATTATTTTCACTAATATAATAATAAACAAAATATTCATCACTTACTACTTCTTGCGTAGATGATGATGTAAGTGTAGCAGCTGAAGTAGTTTCACCACTTAAACTACCAGAGCCATCTGCAAAATTATCTAAAGATGATACTAAATTTATTGGTGTACCTGGTGTAAATTGTAATCTTGATTCTTTTTCTCCAGTTATACTTGTATCAGTTATCGCAGGTGTTCCAACACCCCCTACAAAGTATGCAAAAGAAAATCCTATTAATGCAAGTAACACTACTGCTATAACAATTAAAGACACATTTCTTTTATTCAAAACTATTTCCATATTAGCCACCTTTATTATATAAGTATTATATCAACTAAAAAAATATATTACAATAAAAAAAGCGTAAAACGCTTCCTTACAAACTCTTTTATCTACGGGAATTTTTATTTTCTCACACTATTTAACCAAGAGTCTTTATATAATATATTTTACTCAACTACATATGGGTCATTCCATGTACCTGAACCAGACACAGAAGTGACTGATTTTAATGAAATAACTGGACGGATTCCATAAGTATTAGATATTGGCATACCACCTACATAACCATTATTGTATACAGCATAATTATAATAAACATGTCCTACATATATATTCGGAGACATATTCCAATAATGAGAACCAGTATTCAAATAAAATGCTGTATTATTCTCACCATCGTGTCCTCCAGCAAACGCAGCTTCATCAGCAGTAAGCAGACCTATCGGATAAGTTAAAACTCCAGTTCCATTTATATCATCATCTACAGTAAAAGCATCACTTTTTAATGGACATTCCAATGAAGGAGAATTTAAAGTAATAATTCTAACATATGAACCATAATAATACGTACTAGAACCAATTCCAGTTAAAGCAGTTTCTCCACCGCTGCTAGTGTAGGTAGAACGATCATTACAAAATATGGAGTCAGAAATATATTCGCTATAATTTAGTAAATTAGCACCGTACCAATTATCAACAGTTAACTTAGTAGAATTTGATGTACTATTACCATGTCTCTCTCCAGGAGTATACATATACCCTAAATATTCAATAGAAGAAACGCTATTATGATACACAGATGATCCTATATAATTATTACTACCTGTCATCACAACTTTTTGAGATTCAATAGGAGCAGTTTCTCCTGAATATATAATTCTAACTGAGCCATCACCATTAATTCTAACTATTCTCCAATAAAATCCAGCAAATGATACCCAGTTATTATCAACTGCTCCTCTATAATAATAACTTGTTCCATAATCATCTTGAGTGGAAAACATACCTTCATTAGTTGTAGTTACTGAACTAAAATCAGGTTCAGACTTTGATTCTATAGAACTAATTCCACCATTATCCGCTATTACTTTGTCATAAAAAAGATAGCCTTGTGTTAATACAAGATCACCTGTAAACGTTTTACCTTCATTTAAAGTTTGATCTGCATCTAAATTTATAAATGTTAACTTTATATTCCATTCATGAGTTGTATTGTCTGGGTGTGTTGCTGATATAGGCATATTATCTTTTATAGGTATTAATCCAGTATATGTTGTTACATCAAAACCATTTATTGTCTCACCTGTTAAAGCATCTGTTGTTGTTACATAAGTTAAACCTTCTAAAGATGTTATTTCATTACCTTCATTATCAAACACTTCAAGTATTAATTCTGGTGTACTTG
>CAYJPM010000031.1:0-12455 GCA_964372145.1 uncultured Muribaculaceae bacterium
GATATGAAAACAAAAAAAGATATAAGTTCTAAAATAATTAAAGAATTAATGATTGAAACAAACTCTTTTGCATCATTAAATAATTCTTTAATTTACAGAAATCATGAAGGTCCAAGTGAAGAAAATTTTTATAAAGTATTAAATGACTATTTACATTTGAATAATATTGAATCTGTTTCAAATGTAAGAGAACATTTTAAAAATAAAGAAATGCTTAAATATATTAAAATGGCTTTAGATTATAAAAAAAATAACGCATATTATTCTGTTAATAATAATGGACATTTTGATTTACAAGTATCTGGTTACTCTCATGTCACATCTGAACTTAGAAGAATTACTGATTTTTTGAATCATCATATATTGGATTTAATAGATGCTGGAAAGTTTGATGAAGATACTAAAAATGAAATACTTATTAAATATAATGATATGTGTAGTTATATAAATATAAAAAATCATAGAGCTGATTTAGTTATGTCTATTTTAGATCAAATTGAAACAGAAAATAAAAATGAAGAAGTTTTTATTATAAAAGCTATATATGATGATTGTGTTCATCTTTATAATGAAAATAATGAGTTAGTTGTTGCATATTTAAAATATTTTATAAATGGTTTTTGTAATTATAATAATGGTTATATTTATGATGAAAAAAATGATATAATATATAGTGTATATGACAAAGTTGTCGGAGAGATTGTTCCAAAAAACGATTTAGGCACTGATATTAAGTATGCTTATGTATATCAAAAAAAATGAAAAGGAATTGCAAATGAAAAAATTTAATGAAATAGATATTCCATTTAAATGTATTAATTGTGGTTATGATGTTGAGCCACTAGGTTATACTTCTAGAGATCACTGTCCAAATTGTTTATATGCACTTCATGTAGATATAAATCCAGGTGATAGAGCATCTAATTGTAAAGGAATACTTAAACCTATTGATTTTGAGAACTTTAAAGGTGGATATAAAATAATTTATAAATGTGATAAATGCAATATGATAAGAAAGAACATATTTGCTAAAGATGATAATTTTGATGAATAAATAAATATATCTAAGAAAGGAAAATAATATGAATGTTGATGATAAAAATAAGATGTTAGTTTTGGAACATAATTTATGTTTTTATAAAGAAAGGGTTAATGAGTATCAAATAATTATAAGTAAAATTCAAGAAATCATATGTAAATATGAATTGTCATTATCTAATCTTGATGAAAATGATGATAAAAGACATGCGGTAAATCATAATATTTATTTATATAAAGAGAGATCTTTTGATTATGAAAATATCATTTTTTCTTTAAATAAACATATAGAAATATTAGAACTTGAATATAATATACTTACTGGTAATTTTTCTAGTTTGAATTATCAAAAATAACTATTATAAATAGTTTTTTTTATTGGTATCATGGTATAATAAAATGTATATGGAGGTAGTATGAAAAAAGTAATTTTAATAGATGGCAATAATTTTATGTTTAGGTCTTATTATGCGACTAGTTATACTGGTAATATAATGAGAAATGCAGAAGGTTTTCCGACTAATGCATTATTTGGATTTATAAATATGATCAATAAAATTATTGCGGAAGAAAAACCAGAGTTTATGGTAGTGGCTTTTGATATAGGTAAAAATTTTAGAAAAGAAGAATTTTCTTTTTATAAGGAAGGCAGAAGTGAGACTCCTGAAGAGCTTAAAATGCAAATGCCTTATGCAAGAAAAGTATTGGATGGAATGGGTATTAAATATTTAGAACTTGCTCCTTATGAAGCAGATGATATTATTGGTACTTTAGTAAAAAAAGCGGATGAATCTAAAGAGTTTGATACTACAATTATTTCAAGTGATAAAGATTTACTTCAGTTAATTAATTATGAAACTGACGTTAAGTTATTAAAGAAAGATTCTTATATAAGATATACAGAAAAAGGATTTATTGATGAATATGGTTTTGAACCTATTAAAATGATTGATTTAAAAGCTTTAATGGGTGATGCATCTGATAATATACCTGGTGTTAAAGGTATAGGTGAAAAGACTGCGATTAAGTTATTGCATGAATATAAATCTTTAGAAGGTGTTTATGATAATATTGATAATATAAAAGGTGCTGTTCAAACAAAACTTATAAATGATAAAGAAAGTGCATTTATGAGTAAAAAAATTGCAACTATATATACTGATGTTCCAATAGATGTAGATTTTGAAGATTTAAAATACTTAGGATGTAATGAAAATATAGTTTCACTTTACTCTCATTAAACGAGGTTAAAGAAGATATTAAATTTAAAGAAATAAGTAGTGTAGATGAATTATCTTTAGAAAATGATATATCTATTTATTTAGAAATAGATAATGAAAATTATCATACTGCTAATATACTTGGAATGGGTATATCTGATAAAAATAATAATTATTTTATTAATAAAGAATTAGTTAATGATGTTTTGAAATATATTAAAGAAAAAGAAATAAATACTTATGATATTAAAAAACATTTATATTTTAGTAATATTGATTATAAAAGATGATATAAGTTATTTAATGCAAGAATATGGAGTAGATACTATATTTTATGATAATCTAAGAAAAGAGAAATTTGACTTAGAAAAATTAAAACAAAGTGTTATTAGTAAAAGTAAATTTATACATGATAATTATTTAAAAAATAATATAGATTTAAGAAATCATGAATTATATGATTTATATACAAATATAGAACTTCCTTTGTCATATGTTTTATCTAGTATGGAAAAAGAAGGTGTAATTTGTGATAAAGATATATTAGATAGTTTAAAAACTAGTATTAAAATAGATATAGATAAAATTACTAAAGAAATACATGATTTAGCGGGTGAAGAGTTTAATATATCATCACCTAAACAACTAGGTGAAATACTTTTTGAAAAGTTAGAAATTGCTAAAGGTACTAAAAATAAGACTGGATATAAAACAGATGCTTCAGTATTAGAAAAATTATCTGGAAAACATTTAATCGTTGATAAGATATTAGTTTATAGAAATTTAACTAAAATATATTCAACATATATTGAAGGTTTAGAACATTATATAAATAGTGAAGGTTTAATAAAGTGTATATATAAACAAACTTTAGCTAGAACTGGGCGTCTTTCATGTACTGAACCTAATTTACAAAACATACCGGTAAGAGAAGAATTAGGTAGACAAATTAGAAAAGCATTTAAACCTAAAAATGATTTATTATTATCTGCTGATTATTCTCAAATAGAACTTAGAATACTTGCTCATATATCAGGTGATGAAGCATTTAATAATGATCAAGATATTCATAGAAAAGTAGCTAGTGATATGTATAATATACCTGAAGAAGATATAACTAAAGAACAGAGAAAGACAGCTAAAGCTGTTATATTTGGTATTGTTTATGGTATAAGTGGTTTTGGTTTAGGAGATAGTTTAAAAATATCTAGAAAAGAAGCCGATAGTTTTATAAATAAATATTATGAACTATATCCTAAAGTTAAAATATATATGGATAATATAATAAAAGAAGCTAAAGAAACTAGTGTAGTAAAAACTTTATTTAACCGAAAAAGAATTATTGAAGAAATAAAAAGTTCTAATTTTATGGTTAGACAAACAGGTGAGAGAATGGCTCTTAATACACCGATGCAAGGTACTAGTGCTGATATAATTAAAATAGCTATGATTAATATATATAAAGAATTAAATGATAAAAATTTAAATAGTAAAATTATTATGCAAGTGCACGATGAACTTATTCTTGATATTGTAAAAGAAGAAGAAGAGATAGTTAGAAATATTGTTAAAGATAAGATGGAAAATGTTATTAAATTAAAAGTGCCTTTAAAAGTAGAAATAAATAGTGCTAGTAACTGGTTTGAGGTTTAATAATGCCAGAGCTAGCAGAAGTAGAAACTGTAAGAAGAGTACTGTTTAAAAAGGTATTAAATAAAAAGATAGTGGATATAAATGTAATATATCCTAAGATAGTTGAAAATGATATTAATGAGTTCAAAAATATGTTAATTAATGATAAGTTTATTAATATAACTAGAAAAGGAAAATATTTAATATTTGAAACAAATAAATATTTTTTGATATCTCATTTAAGAATGGAAGGTAAGTATTATATTAAAGGTATTAATGATGAAATACTTAAACATGAACATGTAATATTTAGTTTTATTGATGGAAGTACTTTAAGTTATCATGATACAAGAAAATTTGGAAGAATGAAACTTATTAATAAAGATGAATTAGATAATTATTTTATTAAATTAGGTAAAGAACCTAAGGATTTAGATTTAGATTATTTAAAAAATAAATTATATAAATCTAATAAATATATAAAAACATTATTACTTGATCAAAGTATTATCGCAGGACTTGGTAATATATACGCTAATGAAGTATTATTTGCATCTAATATTAATCCTTTTAAAAAAGGTAATGACTTAAAAGATGATGATATTAATAATATTATTGATTCTTCTAAAAGTATAATTGATAAAGCTATACTTGAAGGTGGATGTACTATTAAAAGTTATACTTCTAGTTTAGGTGTAACTGGTAATTATCAAAATTATTTAAATGTACATATGAAAGAAAATGTTCCTTGTACAAAATGTAATAATTTAATAATTAAAGATAGAATAGATGGAAGAAGCGTTTATTATTGTAGAAATTGTCAAAGATAATATCAGAATGCAAAATAAAAAAAGTAACTTATAAGTTACTTTTTTTAGTTTAAATAATAAGCATAATATTCATCAAATGTTATATCATTTTCATAAATGTATGTAGCAACATCTATTCCAACATATCTATAATGCCAAGATTCAAAGTTATATCCAGTTATATCCTCTTTATCTTCAGGATATCTTAAAATAAATCCATATTTATAACAGTTATCTTTAAGCCAAGCATAAGTAGGTGAGTCTGCTAAAGTTCCTTGACTAGAATCTGTTAATGAAAATATATCTAGTGCAAGACCTGTTTGATGTTCAGAGTGTCCAGCTCTTGCTGCTATGCCATCTGCGTATTTCTCTCCACGGTCATTTTTATATTCAGTATATACACTATCTTGTTCGTCGTATGATCTATAAGAAGAATTTACCATTAAATATATTTCTTCTTCACTATATGCAGCATTCCACATATCTAAAAAAGCATCGTATGTTTTTTGTGTAGTTTTTTGTGATCCTTCAGTTCCCCAAGAATATTTAGTAGATATAGTTATTAATTCTGGTGTGTAATTTTCATCTAATGAATAGTATTTATTAACAAGGACTAATTCATTTTTTGATAAATCTGAATCTAATATATATTCGTAATAATATTCATCTATATTTGTATTAATAATTGTAATAGCGTCCGATATATTATCTATTTTTTCTTCATTTATATAATTATAATATTCTTCAAAATATTCTTTTATATAATATTTTTCATTAATAATGTCAAAAATCAATTCATCCTTGTCATTACTAACCAATTCATTTAATTTTTCATTATTAAAATTATCTAATAATATATTTATTTCGTTATCTGTATATCCTAATTGTAAAAATTTATATTCATAGGTTTTTTGATATTCTAATTCATTATATTTGTTTATTCCAAATATAATTCCTATAATAAGTAGAACAAATAAGAAAAAAATAATTTTAAATTTCTTTTTAATTTTAAGTTTTTTTGCCATATTATCACCTAATATGATTATAGCAGTAAAAAAAAGTTTTGACAAATTATTTAATTTGTAATATTATTATTTTATAAGGTAGGAATAATATGGAAACAAAAGAAATATTAAATCATTGTCATAACTTTTATGAAATAATAAATTTTGAACCTTTAGAAGGTGATAATATTACTCCTAAGATGATTAATTTATATAGAAAATATATATTTAAAGATACAGAGTTAACAGAAGAAAAAATAAAAAAAATAAAAGATTTAGATGTTGCTATGAAGAAATATATAGATGATTACATATTTAGAAAAGATATGCAAAATTGTATATTAAATTTAAAAATTCCTAAAGATACAAAAGACATAATTAAAATTATAATAGATAAGATTATTGATTTCTTTAAAAATTATAATGTATATACAACAAGAGTAATTTATATTTCTAGATGGATATAAATTTCTTTTTATATATAGAAAGATTAAGGGTGATTATGTGTTAAATAAAATTAAAAATATTTCAAAAATTCAGATATTTATATTATTACTAATAATTGTTTTAGTTCTTTTTTTGATTGTTTTTGTTAGTTCAAGAGCTTTTATTAATCCTGAAGTTACAACTGATTCTTTTAGCACAATTGATGTTTCTACTTGTGGTTACTTTAAATATGAGGAAGAAAGTAATTCAATTAATTTAACTAATTCTTTTCCTATGAGTGATAATAAAGGTATGCTTTTAGATCCTTATACTTTTTCAGTTTCGAATAGTTGTGAAGAAGATAATGCATTTAATGTATATTTTGTTGTATCTACTGATACTGAAATACAACCTAATGAAATTAAAGTTAATATATCTTCAGAAGAAACTGCATATTTAGTTGATTTACCTTCGGTTGATCTTACACAAGATATAATTGATCAATATCGTACATTAACTAATAATGAAATACATAGTGTGTATTTATTAACTTCTGCTATGTTAGGTAAAGATACTGAAGCGTTATATAACTTTAGAATGTGGTTAGATTACGATGCAGGTAATAGTGAAAAAGAAAGATTATTTGAAGGAAATATTATAGTAGCAGATACTGATTCTAGTGAAAATGTTTATCATGTTTCTCCTTTAGCTAGACCATGTAATGGAGAAAACATAAGTGAATGTTTTGTAGAAAATTATGAACTTGAAAATAATTTAATTAAACATGATGACACTATTGCTACAGGAGCAGAAGATAATAATATTAGATATTCTAATGTAAATCCTAGTAACTATGTATGTTTTGGATCTGATGAAATAGTATGTCCTGAAGATGATTTATATAGAGTTATGGGGATGTATAATATTGATGGTGAATATAAATTAAGACTTGTTAAAGCATTTCCAATAGATAAAAATGAAGATGGTGCATATGATGTTTTAATAGGTGAAACTGATACTTTTATATTTGATTCAGGGTCAGATAATAGATGGGAGGGCGCTAGCACTTCTATAACAACAGATGATGCAGAAATTAATATATATTTAAATGATACATATTATAATAGTTTATCTACTAAATATAAAGATATGATATCAACTGAGAAATTAAATATAGGTGCAATACCTAATGATGATAACAATAAAGCTAAAAATTTTTACGAATATGAAACTTCACTTCAATCTGTAAATGAATATAATATATCACTATTAACTCCAAGTGATTATATGTTTGGTGCTTCACAAGATTATTGGTCATATTATAATTATAATCCATCATATAGTACTAAATATCAAAATAATAGTGTTGTATATAATACTAATTGGTTACATTTAAATAACAGTGGTGATTTTGGTAGTTTTCATGAATATTCTATTACGGAACATGCAACTATTGATAGTTATGTTCATGTTATATATTCTTTAGGTTATCCAGGTTTTAATTATACATATTATAGTAGGGCAATTAGACCAGTAATATATTTGAACACCAATTTATATTTAAGTGGTGGTCAAGGAACTAGTATAAATCCATTTAGATTAAGTTAGAGAATTCTAACTTTTTATTTGGTATAAAATATATTTTGTGTTAAAATATTTTTAGGTGATAGAAATGTTTGAATATATAGGAGATAGATTATCTAGTGCTTTAAAAAATATTAAGGGCATGGGTAAGATAACTGAAGAAAATATTAATGATGCAACTAGAGAGATTAGACTAGCTCTTTTAGAAGCAGACGTTAACTATAATGTGGTAAAGGAATTTATTGCGAATATTAAAGAAAAAGCAATGGGTATGGAAATTGGTAAAAGTTTAAAACCTGAAGAAGTGTTTATTAAACTTATAAAAGATGAACTTGTAACTCTTTTAGGTGGAGATTATAAATCTTTAGAAGTAGATAAATATCCAACTATTATTATGTTAGTTGGATTACAAGGTTCAGGAAAAACTACAACTGTAGGTAAAATAGCTAATTATGTTAGAAAGAAACATAATAAAAAACCAATGCTAATTGCTTGTGATGTATATAGACCTGCTGCGATTGATCAACTTATTACAATTGGTAAACAATTAAGTGTGCCAGTTTATTATGATAAAGAAAATAAAAATGTTGTAGAAATAGTTAGAGACGGAATAGAAAAAGCTAAATTAGAAAAAAATGATTATATAATTATAGATACTGCTGGTAGATTACAAATTGATGAAGCATTAATGCAAGAACTTAAAGATATTGAAAATGAATTTAATATTCATGAAAAATTATTGGTAGTAGACGCTATGATAGGTCAAGATGCAATTAACGTTATAAAAGGATTTAATGAAAAATTAAATTTAACAGGAGCAATAATTACTAAATTAGATGGTTCAACTAAAGGTGGTGTTGCTTTATCTATAAGACACTTAACTAGTGTTCCAATTAAATTTGCAGGGGATTCAGAAAAATTAGATGGGTTATCTGAATTTTATCCTGAAAGAATGGCTGAACGTATACTTGATATGGGTGATATTTGGGCTATTGCTAATAAAGTTGAAGGTATTATAGATGAAAATGAAGCAAAAGACCAAGCTAAAAAAATGAAAAGTGGAAAATTTGATTTAGAAGATTTTTTAACTAGTATGAATCAAATTAGAAAATTAGGACCACTTGAAAATATTTTAAAAATGTTACCAGGTGCTAGAAAAATGGGACTTAATAATATAAATATAGATCCTAAAGCTATGGCTAGAGTAGAAGCAATAGTTTTATCAATGACTAAAGAAGAAAGAAAAAATCCTGAAATTCTTAAAGCTACCCGTAAGCAAAGAATTGCAAAAGGAAGTGGTACTTCTGTTGAAGAAGTAAATAGATTATTAAAACAATTTGAAGAAATGAAAAAAATGATGAAGATGATGTCTAACGGCAACATGAAAATGCCATTTTAACGGGAGATTTATATGAAAATAGCAAGTGTTTTAAAAAAAGAATTATATGTTCAAAAAAAAGATTTATTAATTTTAAAAAAAGATAATCCTTGGATTAATATTGAAAACGTATTAAATGCTAAAGATGATGATTTTATATTTGTAGAAGATGAAGAAATATATTCTGCTGTTTTAAATGCCTTTTATATCGCAGAATATAAAAATTTAAAAGATATTAATATAATAAAAATTATAAGATTAAAATGGTATATTTATTTTAATATTTTAATTTTGAATTTAAAAAATAAATTAATAAAGACATGTGAATTAGAATACTTGTTAAATTATTATGATGACTTATATAACATATTAATGTATAAAATAAGTAATTATGATTTTGAATTTCCTACTGATGTATTATATGATTATCCTTTGAAAGTAACATACAATAATGATTTAGTATTTTTTATTATAAATTCGTATGATCCTAATTGTTTTTATATAAGAAAAGAAGATGAAAGTCCCTTTTTCGAAGATGAAGAATATATTGTAAATAAATATATTTTAAATATGGTTAAAAATAATTTGAAAAATGATGGTACATTATATGTAATGGATACTAATGCTATTGAATCTTATTGTTATTGTAGTGATGAAAGAAATGAACTTAGAATTGAAATTAAAATCAAAGCTATAAATGTTAGAACCAGAGGTAATTATGAAAGTAAGTAGTAGTTTATCAAAAAAGATTTATATTCAAAAAAAAGATCTTAAACTTATTAATAAGGTGTATGAAAAAGATATAATAAATTTAAATGGTTTGGAAAATTATGGATTAAATGAATTTATTCTTTTGGAAGGTGATTATTATTATAATGTTATAAGTAAAATTCATTTTATAAATGAATATAATATTTTTGAATTTAAATCTATTGATTTTTTAGAAAAATTTATAATGATATTATTTAATAATTATGATATATTATATGCAAAAAATAAAAAAGATATAAATCTATATATTTTAGAAAATATTATTGAAGATTATCAAAATATAATTGATTATAAAAAAGGATGTAATTCTATTAATTTTCCTTTATCTTTACATGAGGCTATGCCTGAAATTGTTGATATAGATGGTATACAATTTGGAATAATGAAGTCTATAGACCCTAATATGTATTATGTTGCAAAAGCTAATGTTGGTGAAGTTATATATCCAGAAGAAGAGAGTGTAATTGAAAATTATATTATGTGTAGAGTTCTACGTAGAATAAAGTTAGATGAATCTATTAATTATATTGATTTAAGTAAAACAGAAATTATTTGTGATACTAACAAGGATAATACTTTGTTTTTAGTTTTGGTTAGATTACATTATAAGAAAGATGAAAAGGGTAAAGATAGACAACTATGAGTTTAGAAAGAATGTTGGAATTAATTCCCATTAGTTTAATTACAAACATACTATAAAATAAATATGCAAAAACACAAGCAAATGCTGATACACTTAATACTGGTACTAGTTTAACAAGCAATGTAATATTTGTACCAACAGAGTAATTTATTACTCTGTTTTATTTGCTAAAAAATATGTTATTTGATACAATGATTGTGGTGTTAATTATGAAACAAAAAAATTATAGAAATTTTTCAATTATTGCTCATATAGATCATGGAAAAAGTACTTTAGCTGATAGAATACTTGAAATGACTCATGCAGTAGATGAAAGAGAAATGCAAGATCAATTACTTGATAGTATGGAACTAGAACGTGAAAGAGGAATTACTATAAAGTTAAATGCAGTTAGACTTGGTTATAAATATAATAACGAAGACTATACATTTAATTTAATAGATACTCCTGGACATGTAGATTTTACATATGAAGTTTCAAGATCACTAGCAGCATGTGATGGTGCTATTTTAGTAGTGGATGCATCTCAAGGTATTGAAGCTCAAACACTTGCTAATCTTTATTTAGCAATGGAAAATGATTTAACTTTAATACCTGTAATTAATAAAATAGATTTACCTAATGCAAATCCAGAAAGAGTTATAAAAGAACTTGTTGATGTACTTGGATTTAAAGAAGAAGAAATACTTTTAGTAAGTGGCAAAACTGGATTAGGTGTAGATAAATTGTTAGATGCAATTGTTGAAAGAATACCTGAACCTAAAATAAATAATGATGGTAAAACTAGAGGTTTAATATTTGATAGTTATTTTGATCCATACAGAGGTGTTATACTCTTAGTTAAAGTGGAAGATGGAAGTATTAATATGGGTGATACTATTAAACTTATTAACATGAAAAGTGAGTTTGTAGTAACAGAACTAGGTTTTAGAACTCCTAAAGATGTAAAAGTTAAATCTTTAGAAAGTGGATCTGTTGGTTATATATGTGCATCTATTAAAGATATATCTGAAGTATCTGTTGGTGATACAGTTACTACTTTAAAAAATGAAGCCGTAGAGTGTTTACCTGGTTATAAAGAAATGAAACCAATGGTGTTCTCTGGAATATTTCCAACTGAACTTAATAAATATGATGATTTAAAAGAAGCTTTAGAAAAATTAAAATTAAGTGATTCTTCTTTAACGTATGAACCTGAAACATCTGATGCTTTAGGATTTGGATTTAGAATGGGATTCTTAGGACTCTTACATATGGATATTATTATGACTAGATTAGAAAGAGAATTTGATCTAAATGTTATAGCAACTAGTCCTAGTGTTATATATGAAGTGTATTTAACTGATGGAGAAATGGTATATGTTGATTCTCCTAATAAGATGCCTGATAAACAAAAAATAGATTATATAATGGAACCATATATTTATACAAATATAATAGCGCCAGCTAGTTATATAGGTTCTATAATGGAGTTATGTCAAGAAAAAAGAGGTATATTTAAAAATACTGATTATATAGATGCTGAAAGAGTTAATATACATTATGAAGTTCCTTTATCAGAAATAGTATATGATTTTTATGATAAATTAAAAAGTTATACTAAGGGATATGCATCTTTTGATTATGAATTATGTGGTTATAGAGCATCATCTTTAGTTAAAATGGATATTTTACTTAATGGTAATGTAGTAGATGCTTTATCAGTTATTATACATAAAGATCAATCTTATACTAAAGGTAGAGTTATAACTCAAAAACTACAAAAATTGATTCCAAGACAAATGTTTCAAATACCTATACAAGCTAGTATAGGATCTAAAGTTATTGCTAGGGAAAATATATCTGCGATGAGAAAAAATGTACTTGCTAAATGTTATGGTGGGGATGTATCTAGAAAAAGAAAACTTTTAGAAAAACAAAAAGAGGGTAAAAAGAAAATGAAAATGGTTG
>CAYJPM010000032.1:0-12327 GCA_964372145.1 uncultured Muribaculaceae bacterium
ACGCAAATAAAGCCACTAATAATATAGCGACTATAATTAACAATATATTTCTTTTAGACATATTTAGTTTCATATTATTTTATCCTTATAATAAATATTATATCATAAAAAAAGATAAAACAATTATGTAATATCTATTTATACATTAAATCTAAAGTAACAGATGTCTCCATCTTGCATTAAGTATTCTTTACCTTCAACTCTAAGCTTTCCAGCTTCTTGAACTTTCTTTTCAGAACCTAAGTTTTCTAAGTCAGTAAAACTAGTTACCTCAGCTCTAATAAATCCTCTTTCAATATCAGAATGGATTATACCAGCACACTGAGGTGCTTTCATACCTTTTTTAAAAGTCCATGCACGACATTCATCAGCTCCTGATGTAAAGAATGTAGCAAGTCCTAATAAATCATAAGTAGCAAATATAAGTTTATCAAGTCCACTATTAGTTATACCTAAACTTTCTAAAAATGCTAACTTCTCTTCATTTTCAAGTGGTGCAAGTTCTGATTCAAATTTAGCACACATAACTATTACTCCAGAACCTTCAGCTTCAGCATATTCTTTAACTTTTAAAGTATAATCATTATCCCCCACAACTATAGATTCTTCATCAACATTTGTTGCGTATATAATAGGCTTAAGAGTAATAAAGTTAAAGTTCTTTATTATTTCTTTATCATCATCACTTAAATCAATTGATCTAAGAGTTTTATTTTGTGTTAAAGCATCAAGACATATTTTAAGAATTCTTAACTCTTCTAAAGTTTCTTTATCTTTTGTAGCTTGTGCTTTTTTTTCAATCTTACTTATTCTAGATTCAACTATTTCTAAATCAGATAATATAAGTTCTACATTTATAATTTCTATATCTCTAATTGGATCAGTATGACCAGCAACATGAGTTATATTTTCATCGTCAAAACATCTTACTACTTCAACTATTGCATCAACATTTCTTATATGAGATAAGAATTTATTACCTAATCCTTCACCAGAAGAAGCACCCTCTACTAAACCTGCTATATCTATAAATTCAAAAGAAGTTGGTACAT
Organism: uncultured Muribaculaceae bacterium; assembly: GCA_964372145.1. Taxonomy (GTDB): domain Bacteria; phylum Bacillota_I; class Bacilli_A; order RF39; family UBA660; genus CAKOSP01. The sequence continues at coordinate 1,053 of CAYJPM010000032.1, forward strand.
AACTTTTAGGATTATACATTTCTTTTAAATAATCAAGTCTAGTATCAGGAACTGGTACTACTCCAACATTCGGTTCTATAGTAGCAAATGGATAATTTGCTGCTAATATATTTTTTTTAGTAATTGCGTTAAATAAAGTTGATTTACCAACATTTGGTAAACCTACTATTCCTGCTTGTAATCCCATTTAAAACCTCCCTTATTTCTATAAAGCTACACTACCGCCAAATCCAAGTGGTATGTTAGTTATATAGAAAAATAATATTACTAATAAAACTATTATAAACATAGCTATAGCATATGGAAATTGGAATTTAATTGATTTCCATATACTAATTGTCTTACCTGATTGATCATATTTTTCAATATAAGCTAAATATACTATAAAATATGCAAGTAATGGTGTTAAACCCATCGAAACAGATTCACCGAACCTAAAAACAACTTGAGCAAATTCTGGTGTTAAACCAGCATTCATAAATGCAGGTACAGCAGTAGATGCTATAATAGGCCATTTAATAACTGATGATGGCACAAAAATTGTAGATATAATACTAACCACAAATAATAATATAACAAGTGGTATACCTGTAAAATTAAATGATTCTATTGTATTAGCTAAAAATACTACGATAGTATTACCTATATTAGTTTCTTTGAATATACTTATGAAAGTAGCAGCTACAAATATAAGTAAAAGTGTTTTACCTATACCATCTAAAGAATGACCTAAACCTTCAACTATATCACTATTTTTTTTGAATGACCCAGAAAATATACCATACATTAAACCTAGTATTATAAATAACATTGTAACTATAAATACAAATCCATTAGTAAAAAATGATTCATAACTAAACAATTTATCAATATATAATGTTTGACTATAATCTAACAAATTACCTGAAAAAGGTAAATTAGGTATTATGTTATAAATAATTATTAATAAATAAAATATTGCACTTGCTAAAGCAAAAAACATTCCTCTTTTTTCTTTTTTAGTAACAATATCTTCTTCTAATGCAGATTCACTAAATTCATATTTAGGCATTTTTTTAGCTACAATATTTTCTGTAACCCACGTAAGAACAAAAGCAGTAATAACAATAGTCACTAAATTAATAGCTAAAAGTCCAAATATACTATAATTATAACCTGTTTGTAAAACACTAGAGTTAAGTATAGTAGTACTTTTTAATATACTATCAGTTGAAGTAAATAACATTGATAATCCTGAACCAGTAGTAAGTGCTCCAAATGAAGCAATTATACCTATAAAAGGATTACGTTTACCATAATAAAAGAAAATTGCAGTTAAAGGTATAAATATAATATATGATAAATCACCTATAATACTAGCAAATAAACAAAGTAATATTATAGTAAAAGTTACAGTGTTCTTTTTAGCTTTCTTTGTTAATAATGTAACAGTAGTTTGCATAAAACCACTTTTATCCATTATACCAATACCAATTAATACTAATATTAAATTAACTAAAACAGTAAAATTAGCAAAATTTGATACTGAATTAGTAAATATATATTTTATTCCACTTAAACTAAGCATAGAAGTTACTGATTCAGTAACTGGCGAATAATCAGATGATGATTCCAAATATAAATTATATGTATCTTGTGCATTAAATGAAGCAAATATAAAACTAAATACGATTACTACTGCTGACAATATAATAAATGTTATAAACGGATGTATTTGAGTAAATTTAAATAATTTATTCTTTCTCATTATTAATCACCTTTTTAACTTTCTTAACAAATTCTAATCTATCCATCATAATTTCACGACCACATGCATCACACTTGATTTTAACATCAACACCTACTCTTGTAATAGTCCATAAATTACTACCACAAGCATGACCTTTTTTCATAATAACTTTATCATTTAAATCAAATGTCATATTCATTAATCTTCATCAACCTTTACATTCATGATATTAAGAATTCTCATTAAATCATTCTTATCACTAAATTTAATTTCTATTTTATTTTTTGAAATTTTAACTTTTTCTGCAAAATGGTCACTTATTATTCTTTCATATATACCGTAATTAATAGTAGTAGGTTTCTTAACATCATCAGACATTACTTTAGCATTCATAATTCTTTCTAAATCATGTACACTTAAATTATCTTTTATAATCCTTTCGGCTAAAGATATTATTAATTTTTCATCATCTAATTTACTTAATATTTTTGCATGACTCATAGATAATTTCTTATCCTCAACCATTCTTTTAACTAATTCTGGTAATCTAAGTAATCCTAATAAATTAGTTACATAACTTCTACTTTTACCAAATTTTTGAGAAAATTCTTCTTGAGTAATATTCTTAAGTTTAATAATTTGATTAATAGAATTAGCAACTTCAATAGGATTTAAATCTTCTCTTTGAACATTTTCTAAAAGAGCAATTTCCATCATTTCCTGATCTGTAAAATCTTTTATTATTGCAGGTATTTTTTCCTTACCAGCAAGTTTAGAAGCTTTACATCTTCTTTCACCAGCGATAAGTTCATACCCTTTAATACTTTTTTTGACTATTACAGGTTGAACAACACCATATTCTTTAATAGATTCAGATAATTCTTTTAATGCAGTTTCATCAAAAGTTTTTCTTGGTTGATATGGATTGCTTCGAATATCAGATAAAAGTATTTCACTTACATCACTTTCTTTAGCTTCAGCTACAATATTGTTTTCTACAGTGTCAAAATCAATAGCATTATTATTAAATAATTGTTCTAATCCTTTTCCTAATCCTTTTTTATTGTTCATTTCTATCTATAACCTCCTTGGCTAATTTTGCATATGCTTCAGATGCTCTACTAGTTGGATCATACTCATTTATAGGTTTACCATGACTTGGTGCTTCTACTAATCTAACAAGTCTTGGAATTATAGTTTCAAAAACTTTATCTTTAAAATATTTTCTTATCTGTTCTACTATTTGAAGAGCAATTATTGTTCTACCATCAAACATTGTTAATAGTACTCCTTCAATTCTAAGTTCAGGATTCATACTATTTTGAACCATTATTATAGAATTTAATAATTGAGTAATAGCGTCCAATGCAAAAAATTCACATTGAACAGGTATAACAACAGAATCACTTGCTACTAAGGCATTCATAGTACCTATACCAAGTGATGGTTGACAATCAATAATTATAAAATCATAATCTTCTTTTATGTCTTCTAAAAATGTTTTTAACTGTTCATTATGTTTAAAAGTAGTTTCATCAACCATTTTTTTTACAAACTCAACATCAACACCAGCTAAATTAAGAGTAGAAGGAATAATACTTAAATTTTTAAACTTAGTTTTCTTAATCGCCTTCTTAATTTCAATCTGTCCAGTTATAACTTCATATATGTCACTATTAAAATCATTAGATGATAATCCTAGTCCTGTTGTAGCATTACTTTGAGGATCCATATCTATTAGTAACACACGTTTCTTTTGTTGTCCTAAAGCTGCTGCTAAATTTATACTTGTTGTTGTTTTACCAACTCCACCCTTTTGATTTACTAGAGATATCACCTTCGCCATATTTTACACTTCCTTAATAATTTTAATACGTAATAACATTTTACCATATTAAGAAGTTTATTAAAACAATTTTATGTAATTTTGACAAGAAAAAAATATTAAAAATTACTTTTAATATTTTCTGTTCTATTATGACACAATATAAGGGTCATTCCATAATCCAGAACCTGTAGCAAGAGTATCAGCTTTTAATGATATTACAGGCCTTACACCATACAAATATTCTGGATTAAACATATCATTAATCATACCACCTACATTTGATACAGCAAACATCGAATAAAAAGATGCTTCGGTTCCATGAAAATCACTAGGAGAAATTGTAAAATAATTTCTATTAGTATACAAGTAATAGTTAGTATTTTCTATAGGTACAGATGTATTATATGGTTCAGTATTCACACCTAAACCACCAGCTAAAGCCACTTCATCCGCAGTTATCAATCCAATAGGATTCGTTAATCTTCCATTACCAATTAAAGTATTAACGCTGAAAGCATCAGTATTATTTTGACACACTAAGGAAGGTGTATTTTGTACAACAATTCTTTCTTGTGCTGCCATGTGTAATATATTATCATATTCATCCATAAACATAGTAGTATCGTTACAAAATACAGAATCAGCAAGTTGATTTGAATAATCATTTAAATTAGTAGAATACCATTCATTAATATTGTATTCGATGGGAGAATTACTATAAGTAATATCTTGACTAGAGCCCGAAAAAGGACTTTCTCCTATTTCCGTTTTAGTACCTTCCATTATAACAGCTTCTGATTCAATTGGCGCTGTAGTTCCAGAATATATCATTCTAACAGATCCATCACCATTAATTCTAATTATTCTCCAATATAAACCAGCAAATGATACCCAATTGTCATTTACTGCCCCCCTAAAATAATAACTTGTCCCTAAACCATCTGGAGAAGAAAACATTCCTTCATCAGTTGTAGCATTTGTACTAAAATCAGGTGTCGATTTTGCTTCAATAGCTTCAGTTCCACCATTATTAGTTAAAGTTAAATTACTTAATGTTTTAATATCACTCATTGGCTCACTTGTTAAAATAAATTCACCATTAAATTCTCTACCTTCATTTAAAGATTGATCACTATCTAAATTGAGATAAGTTATTTTTAAATTCCATTCATGAACAGTATCAGTCGGATGAGTAGAAGATATAGGGATATTTTCTTTTATAGCAATTAAACCTTCATACGTAGTAACATCAAAACCATTTATTGTTTCACCAGTTAATGCATCAGTTGTAGTCACGAATGAAAGACCTTCAATTGAAGTTAATTCGTTTCCTTCATTATCAAAAACTTCTAATATTAATTCCGGAGTAGAATTATTCACAGAATAAACATAATTATTTTTTATTATATTGTAATATACATAGTATTCATCACTAACAATATTTTCAGTAGATGATGAAGTCAATTTCGCTGAAGACATTGTTGTTCCACTTAAACTACCAGATCCATCAGCAAAATTATCTAGTGACGCTACAATACTTATTGGAGTTCCTGGTGTAAATATTAATCTTGAAGTTTTTTCTCCAGTAACTGAGGTATCTGTTATCGCAGGGCTACCAATTCCACCTACAAAATATGCAAAAGTAAATCCTAATATAGTTAATAATAATAATACAACTACCAATATTATAATATTTTTTTTAGTAAATAAATCCTTCATAGTACCTCCTATAATAAAATATTAACATACTACAAATTTAATTTCAACTAAAACAAAATAAAAAAATAGTTAAAAAACTATTTAGTACTATATGATAAATTAGGTATTAACTCCAATTTAAATTGATCAGCTAAAAGTAATAACTTTATGTTATTAGTTTTCTCTAATTCAGACAACAAAACACTTCTATAAGTATCTGCTAAATCTACATCTAAATGACAAATTTTTAAATAGTGACGATATATCACTATAAACTCATCATATGATAAAAAACCAAACTTTTCTATATATAATTTAATATTATTTATATATGTCCAATCTTTCATATAATCATCATGATTCATATTTTCATCTCCCGTAAATACATTATAGTACAAATATATTATTCTTTCAATAAAAAAAGTATAGATAACTATACTAATTCTAATCTAACTTCTAAAGCGTCATCTCCACGGCGTTCAGCAAGTTTAATAATTCTTGTGTATCCACCATTTCTATCAGCATATTTAGGAGCTAGTTCGTCAAATACTACTTTAACTACAGAACTATCATTATGTAAGAATGCTAAAGCATTTCTTCTTGAAACTAAAGTTCCTCTTTTACCTAAAGTAATCATTTTTTCAACAAATTTACGTACTTCTTTAGCTCTTGCTTCAGTAGTAACAACATAACCGTTAGTTAAAACTGTTTTAGTAAGACCTGCTAAAATACTTCTTCTAATTCTTGTTTCTCTTCCTAATTTTCTATAAGCCATTTTCTACTCCTTAAATGTAAGTCCTAATTCAGCAACTTTATCAATAACTTCTTTTAAAGATTTCTTTCCTAAGTTTCTTATTTTAGTAACTTCTATTTCTTTTTTATCAACTAAATCTTGAATAGTATGAACTCCTGCTCTTTTTAAACAATTAAATGCACGAACTGAGAATTCAACTTCTTCTATTGGTGTTTCTAATTTTTTAGCAATTGTATCTACTTTTTTCTCTTGCATTAATCCTGTTAAATTACTAATTTCATTTAAATTAGCAACTATTTCAAAATGTTCAATTAAAATTCTAGCAGATAAAGCCATTGCTTCTTCTGGAGTAACACTACCATTAGTAGTAACTTCCATAATTAATTTATCATAATTTTCATTTTGTCCAACACGAGTATCAATTACTTCGTATTTAACAAGTTCAATTGGTGAATATGAAGAATCTATTGCAATAACTCCAACTTTAACTTCACCTAATAATTCTTTGTTTGTAGCTGCATCAACATATCCACGACCATTTTCAACAGTCATTTCCATATCGATTTTTCCACCTTCAACTAAGTTACAAATAACTAAATCTGGATTAACAATTTCTATTTCAGCATCTTTTTCAATATCTCCAGCAGTAACTACTCCAGCTTTATTAGCAACAAGTCTAATAACTTTTGAAGTATTTGAATAATTTTTAACTACTAATTTTTTTAAAGATAAAACTATAGCAGTAACGTCTTCAACTACGCCTTCAATTTTTTGAAACTCATGCATAACACCATCAATTTTAACACTAGTAACAGCGCTACCAGGTAAACTAGATAACATTACTCTTCTTAATGCATTCCCTATTGTTGTACCAAAACCTCTTTCTAGAGGATCAAGTTCAAATTTAGCAAAACTATTACTTTCCATAGCTTCAACTATTTTATAATCTGGTTTTTCAAATTTAATCATATTTTATTCTCCTTTATAATTATTTTCTTGGTCTTTTTGGTGGACGACATCCGTTATGAGGTACTGGTGTTTCATCAATAATTGATAAAATTTCTAAACCTGCAGTTTGAAGTGATCTTATTGCATTTTCTCTACCAGGTCCTAAACCTTTAACAAATACATCTACTTTTTTAATTCCGAATTCAACTGCTGAATTAGCAGCAGCTTCTGCTGTCATACCTGCAGCAAAAGGAGTTTTCTTTTTACTACTTTTGTAACCTATTCTACCAGCAGAAGACCATGTAACAACATTTCCTTCTTTATCAGTAATAGTTACAATAGTATTATTGTATGTTGAATGGATATGAGCTTGTGCTTCAGTTATAATTTTTTTAACTTTCTTTTTTCTTCTATTATATGCCATACTCTATTTACCTACTTTCCAACCTTTTTGAGTTTTAGCATTTCTACTAGTTCTTTGTCCTCTTACTGGTAAACCTTTTTTATGTCTAGTTCCTTCATAACAATTGATTTCCATTTTTCCTTTGATACTTAATTGAACATCTCTTCTTAAGTCACCTTCAACAGTTGCTTTTTCAACTTCACGACGAAGTGCGTTAACTTCATCATCAGTCAAGTCTTTAATTTTTTTAGATGGATCAACTTTTGCATCTTCACAAATTGTGTTTGCTAAATTTCTACCTATACCATATATAGCAGTTAATCCTATACATGTATGTTTATTTCCTGGTAGTTCAATATTTTTAATTCTTGCCATTATTTTCTCCTATCCTTGTCTTTGTTTATGTTTAGGGTTATCACAAATAACCATAACTTTACCTTTTCTTCTTATAACTTTACATTTTTTACATATTTTTTTAACTGATGGTCTAACTTTCATAAATTACCTCCATTATCTTTTATTCCATGTTATTCGCCCACGTTTTAAGTCATATGGCGTTAATTCTACTGTAACTTTATCGCCCGGTAAAATACGTATATTATTTACGCGCATTTTACCAGAAACGTGAGCATTTACAATATGGCCATTTTGAAGTTCAACGATGAATTCACCATTTTTAGTTTCTAAAACTTTTCCTTCAAATTCTAATTTGTTACTATTTGTTTTATCTACTGGTTTATCATTAGATCTAGGAACAAATTTTTTACTTCTATTACCCTTAATTATATCTTTCACTCTCCCGTCAAAATTTGATATCCTTCTTTTGTAATAAGTATTGTGTGTTCAAAATGTGCAGATGGTTTTTCATCATCTGTTTTTATTGTCCAATTATCTTCAGTCATATAGATATATTTTTTACCTAAATTAATCATCGGTTCAACCGCGATTACCATACCTTCTTTTAACACAGTCTTTTCGCCTGCATTATAATTAGGAACATCTGGATCTTCATGTAAATTTTTACCTACACCGTGACCTACTAATTCTTCAATAACACTTAAACCTTTTTTATGAACAAAATTTTCAATTGCTTTTCCAATTTCATTTACACAAACACCATCTTTTACTACTTTTAATCCTTCGTAAAGACTTTGTTTTGTATTTAAAACTAATTCTTCAATATCTTTAGATACATTACCAACTATATGAGTGTTTGCTGAATCAGAATGATATCCTTTATAACAAACTCCAATATCTATTGATATTATATCACCATCTTTTAGTTTTCTATTAGATGGTATTCCATGAACAACCTCATCATTTACTGAAGCACATATACTACCAGGAAACCCTTGATAATTTAGAAATGAAGGAGTACAATTATTACTTATTATATAATCGTACGCCAACTTATCTAACTCTTTAGTAGTAATCCCTACTTTTATATTTTCTTCAATTAATTTATGAGTCTGATAATTTATTTTACCAGCATGTTTCATTAATTTTATTTCATCTTTAGTTTTAATACTAATCATTTATATAATTCTCCAATTCTTCAAATGCATCCTTTGGATCATCATAATTAGATCTAACACTAGCTATTTTATAAATAGATTTATAATAATCTATTATAGGTTTAGTTTTCTCTAAATATTCTGCAAATCTTTTATAAAAATGTTCTTCAGTATCATCTGTTCTAACAAATAACTCTTTACCACATTCATCACAAATGTTATCAACACTTGGTTTTAAATCTTCAAAATACTTATTGTAACTTTTTCCACAAGAACAAGTTAATCTTCCTAATGTTCTTTTCATAGCTGTATCTTTATCAACATCTAAAAATATCACTTTATAATTATTTATGTTTAATTCTTCTAATATCTTAGTTAACTCTTTAGCTTGAACCATAGTTCTAGGAAAACCATCTAATATAAATAGTTTTCCTTTAATACTATCGAACTTACTTTTAAGTATAGATATTATAATTTCATCACTTACTAATCCACCATTTTTAATAGTATTTTTCACATCTTCTGCTAATAAAGGATTATTTTGAACTTCGTCCCTTAAAATATTTCCTGTTGATAAATGTACATAATTATATTTTTTTTCCAAAAATTTACTTTGTGTACCCTTACCAGCAGCAGGAGGTGCAATAAATATTATATTATTCATTTTAATCTCTTCCTTTTAGAAGAATAACTTCTACTAACTAAACTACTTTCAATTTGTTTATATGTTTCTATAGCAACACCAACAACAATTAAGATACCAGTTCCACCTATTGATACTTCAGGTGGTAAATCAGTAAGCATTGATACCATAACTGGTATACCAGCTAAGATAACTAAGAATAAACTACCTACTAAAGTTAATTTACTCATTACTTTACTTATATAATTAGAAGTATCAGTACCAGGTCTTATACCAGGTATATATCCACCTCTATTATTTAAATTTTTACTCATATCTTCAGGATTCATAGCCATAAATGTATATACATATGCAAATAAGAATATGAATACAATATAAAGGATAAATCCAGTAGGTGATGTATAAGCTATATAATTTTCAACAAATTTAATAGCAGATTCATTTCCAATTAATTCAACTATAGTAGCTGGTACAGTTGTTATTATTGATGCAAAAATTACGGGAATAACACCAGCAGAGTTAATTTTAATTGGTAAAAAGTTTTGATTGTTTGACATCGCACTTGCAGAACGATTAGCATATTGCACAGCAATACGTCTTTCAGCAAGTGTAATCCATATAATACCAACAATAATTAGTATATATGCAAGAATAAACGTTGCAAACATTGATATACCAAATGCACTAGCTGAATTTGCTACGATTAATGCATCGTAAGCACCAGTAAATACCATTGGCATACTTTGAATAATACCTGCCATTATAAGCATTGATTGACCATTACCTATTCCTTTTTTAGTAATTTGATCACCCATCCATAAACAAAATGCAGTACCAGCTGTCATAACTAACACTGTTTTAAGCATATCGATTGTATGAGCACCTTCCATAAAGAATATAGCCATCATATATGATTGTAAAAAAGCAAGTAATATTCCAACATATCTAGTTATTCTATTAATTTTTTGTTTTCCTACATAACCTTGTTCTTTTAATTCCTTAAAGTAAGGAATTACATCCATTTGCAAAATTTGCATAATGATTGAAGCGGTAATATAAGGAGAAACACCCAAAGCAAATATTGAAAATGTTTGAAGTCCTCCACCACTCATTAAGTTAAAGATTTCTAAAAATCCTAACCCAGATGTAATTTCTTTAGCCCAAGGTATTGTTATAGTAGTACCTAAACAAAATATACCTAGATAAATTAATGTTATTAATATTCTTTTCCTTAAATCAGAATTAGATTTATTAAAAAGTCCGGAAAAGCCTTTGAACATATTAGATCACCTCAGTTTTTCCGCCTGCAGCTTCAATTTTAGTAATAGCACTTGAAGAAAATCTATTAGCTTTAACAGTTAATTTCATTTCTAAAGTTCCATCTCCTAAAACCTTAATACCACAAAGTTCCTTTTTAATTATTCCTCTTTCTCTTAATATTTCAGGAGTAACAGTGTCTCCATCTTTAAAGAATGTATTTAAATCACTTAAATTAATAGTTGCGTATTTAGTTTCAAAACGTTTATTGTTAAATCCACGTTTTGGTAATCTTCTAAATAAAGGTGTTTGACCCCCTTGGAACCAAACTGGAACTCCTCCACCACTTCTGGCTTTTTGTCCTTTTTCTCCTCTAGTTGAAGTTTTACCCATACCTGAACCTGGTCCACGACCAACTCTTTTAATTGATTTAGTTTCTTTTGATTTCGGTAAATTTTCTAATATCATATTATAAATCCTCAACTTTCTTACAACGAAGTT
>CAYJPM010000033.1:0-11526 GCA_964372145.1 uncultured Muribaculaceae bacterium
GTTTATATTACTTATGGGTGGATATATTTTATCTACTGAAGTAAATTTATAAATGGGTGCGGATGGTGAAAAGTATGAGTGGACTGATATGTATTCTGAATTTGCTAAAACAGCTAAAGAAGAAGGGTTTAATCATATAGCATTCTTATTTGAAGGTGTTGCTAAAATAGAAAAAGAACATGAAGAAAGATATAGAAAATTATTAGATAACGTTAAAGAAGAATTAGTATTCTCTAAAGATGGAGATGCTATTTGGAAATGTAGAAATTGTGGTCATATAGTAATTGGTAAAAAAGCTCCAGAAGTTTGTCCAATTTGTGCTCATAAAAAAGCATTTTTTGAAGTAGACGCTAGAAATTATTAATAAAAATAAATACACATTTTGTGTGTTTTTTTTTGTAATTATTTGATTTCCTACCAATTTGGTAGTATAATGTTTTTGAGGGAAATATTATGAAAATATCTACTAAAGGAAAATATGCATTATCACTTTTGATTGATTTAGCTCAAAATAATGGTGATAAAGAATATATATCTTTAAAAACAATATCTAATAGACAAGAAATATCACTCAAATATTTAGAAAGAATCGCTAATATGTTAGTTAAAACTGATAATTTAATTGTTTCTAGAGGTGCTAATGGAGGATATAAATTATCTAAAAAAGTAAATGAATATAAAATAGGTGATATTTTATCTGTTACTGAAAAAAGTATATATGCATGTAATTGTGATATAGAAGAAAATATATCGAAAAAATGTAAAAGATATTTAATGTGGCAAGGTTTAGATAATGTGATAAGAAAATATTTAGATAATGTTACTTTAGAAGATATTTTGTAGGAGGTAAGAATGTTAGAAATTAAAAATTTAAATGTTAAAATAAAAGATAAAAGTATTTTAAATAATTTTAATATAAATATTAATAAAGGAGAAGTTCATGTAATAATGGGACCTAATGGTGCTGGTAAGAGTACATTTGCTAATGTTGTTTTAAATAATCCTTTATATGAAAAAATGAGTGGTAATATTATTTTTGAAGAATGTGATATTACTAATTTAGAAACAAATAAAATAGCAGAGAAAGGAATATTTATGTCTTTTCAAACTCCTATTGAAATACCTGGTATATCTACATCTAATTTTATTAGATATACTAAATCAAAAATTAGTAATGATAATGTTAATAAGTTAAAGTTTGCTATGGAATTAGAAAAAATGACTAAAAATTTAAATATGAATTCTAAACTTTTGTTAAGAGATTTAAATGTAGGCTTTTCTGGTGGAGAAAAAAAGAAAAATGAAATATTACAAATGCTTAATATTAATCCTAAGCTTGCTATATTAGATGAAACTGATTCTGGACTTGATTTCGACGCTGTTAAAGTTGTTTCAAAAGGTATATCTTTATTTAAAAATGATGATAACGCTATTATATTAATAACTCACAATACAAATATTTTAAAAGATATAAAAGTTGATTATGTACATGTTCTTATTAATGGTACTATTGTTGAAACTGGTGATTCATCTTTATTAGAAGATATAAAAGAAAATGGATATTCTAAATATAGCGAGAAAGTAGTTACTAATGGCTAAAACAATAGTAGAAGATGTAAATAGAAATATTTATGATATTAAAAATGATGATAATTATGAAATTAAGTTAAAAAAAGGTGTTAATGAAAAAATAGTTAGAGAAATTTCGTCATTAAAAAATGAACCTAGTTGGATGCTTGAATTAAGATTAGAATCTTTAAAAAAATATTATGAATTAGAATTGCCTATATTTGGTCCTGATTTAAAAGATTTAGATTTGAATAATATATCAACATATGTTAAACCTAAGAGTAAATTACATGGATCATGGGAAGATGTTCCAGATGAAATTAAAGAAACATTTAAAAAATTAGGTATCCCTGAAGCAGAAAAAGAATTTTTAGGTGGATCTACTGCTCAATATGATTCTGAAGTTGTATATCACAATATTAGAAATGATTTAATTAAGCAAGGTGTAATATATACAGATATGGACTCAGCAGTGAGAGAATATCCTGAGTTAGTTAGAAAATATTTTATGAAATGTATAAAAAATGATTATCATAAATTTATAGCGTTACATGCTGCAGTATGGTCGGGTGGTTCATTTGTATACGTACCTGAAAATACTAAAGTAGAAATACCTATTCAGTCTTACTTCAGACTTAATTCTCCAGAATCTGGTCAATTTGAACACACTTTAATAGTTTTAGAAAAAGGATCTAGCCTTCATTTTATAGAAGGTTGTTCTGCACCATCATATAATAGTGTTAATTTACATGCAGGATGTGTTGAGCTATTTGTAGGAGATGATTCTCATTTGAAATATTCTACTATAGAAAATTGGTCAAAAAATATGATGAATTTAAATACAAAAAAAGCTATAGTGGGAGCTAATGCTAAAATGGAATGGGTGACTGGATCATTTGGTTCTAAAGTATCTATGTTATATCCTTTAAGTTTATTAAATGGAGATAATGCTACAACTGAATATACTGGTATAACGTTTGCTGGCAAAGGACAAAATTTAGACACTGGATTTAAAGTTATTCACAATGCAAAGAATACTAAATCTAATGTTAATGCTAAGTCAATATCAAAAGATGGTGGAAAATGTGCATATCGATCTTTAGTTTATGTAAGTGACAAAGCTACTAATTCTAAAAATAATGTTAGCTGTGAATCATTAATGTTAGATGATATATCTATTTCAAATACTATTCCATATTCAGAAGTTAAAAATGATTCTTCGTTAATATCACATGAAGCTTCAATTGGTAAAATAGGTGAAAAAGAAATATTTTACTTAATGAGTAGAGGTTTATCTGAACAAGATGCTAAATCATTAATTGTAAGAGGTTTTGCATCTCCTATAGCTAGTAAACTTCCTATGGAGTATGCTATAGAAATGAATAACTTAATTAGTTTAGAATTTGAAGGAGCGATAGGATAATGAATACTTTAAAGATAAATGAAACTCCTGTTATAAATAATAATTCTTATAAAATTAATAACTATTCATTAATAAATATTAATTTAAATAATAATACTGAATTTAAAAATGTTGTTGAAAATAGTAATAATATAATTATAATAGATAAATATTTAGATAAATTTATTTATGGAATGGGAGATATTGTTTATAACAATAATATTAATAATAGTAATTATTATAAATCTTTTGAAACAACTGAAGATGGTAATTTAGATATAACATTTACTATGGATAGTGATAATATTAATTTAATAAATAATATTTATGTAAATGTAAAACATAATACTAAAATTAAATTCTTTTGTAAAAGTATAAGCGATATTGAATCTTTTAAATCTAGTTATATTAAAATAGATATACATAATAATATTAATGTAAGTATAGATATAATAAATTTAACAAATAATAAAACTATTAATTTAGATTCATTAGAAATTTTTGTTTATGAAAGTAGTTCTGTTGAATTAAATGTAGTAGATTTAGGATCTAATGAAAGTATAAGTAATGTATATTTTAGATTAATTGGTAATAAGTCTAATATAAATTTAAATAATATATATATGTTAAATAATTCTGAAATTAAAGATATAAATATTATAGCAGATATAATAGGTAAAAATAGTAATGTTTTTATTAACTCTGAAGGAGTATTAAATGATAAATCTAAGAAATCTTTTAAAGGTACTATAAACTTTAAAAAAGGATGTGTTTTATCTAATGGTGAAGAAAAAGAACATGCAATTTTATTATCAGATAATTGTATTTCTAAAGCTAGTCCAATACTACTTTGTGAAGAAGAAAATGTTACTGGAGCTCATAGTAGTTCTTCTGGTAAATTTGAAAGTGATGAATTATATTATATAATGAGTAGAGGATTTAATAAAAAAGAAGCGATTAATTTATTAGTAAAAGCAAAATTTAATAATGTTATAAAATTATTAGATGAAGAAGATAAAAAAATAATTCTAAAGGAAATTGATAGGAGGTTAATATAATGAAAAATGATTTTCCGTTTTTAAATAATAGTGATGTAGTGTATTTAGATAGTGCTGCTACAAGTCAAAAACCAAATATTGTTATTGACTCTATGAATGATTATTATAAAAATTATAATTCTAACGCTAACAGAGGTTCTTATAAATCATCTGTTAAAAGTAGTGAATTATATGATAATGCTAGATTAAAAGTTTCAGAATTTATAAATTCTAATAGTAAAAATCAAATTATATTTACTAAAAATGCTACTGAAGCATCTAATTTAATAGCGTATTCATATGGTCTTAATAATTTAAATGAAGATGATGAAATAGTGTTATCTATTATGGAACATCATGCTAATATTGTTCCTTGGCAATTTGTTTGTGAAACTAAGAAGTGTAAATTAAATTATATGTATTTAAATAATGAGTATGAAATAAGTAAAGAAGAAATTGTAAGTAAGATAAACGAGAAAACAAAACTTGTATGTATTACACATATTTCTAATGTTTTAGGAACGGTAAATGATATTGAATTTATTATAAAGCATGCGCATAAATTTGGTGCTAAAGTTATAGTTGATGCATCACAAAGTATTGCTCATACAAAAATTAATGTTCAAAAATTAGATGTAGATTTCTTGTTTTTCTCAGCTCATAAAATGATGGGTCCTACTGGTATTGGTGTTTTATATGCTAAAGAAGATATACTTAATAATATGAAACCTTTTATTTTAGGTGGAGATATGATTGAATATGTTTATGAAGATAGAACTACATTTGCGCCTCTTCCTAATAAGTTTGAAGCCGGTACTCAAAATGTTGCTGGTGCAATAGGTTTACAAAGTGCTATTGAATATATAGAATCAATAGGTTTTGATAAAATACAAAAAATAGATAATGAGTTAGTAAATTATGCTATTGATAAATTAAGCGAATTAAATTTTATTGATTTATATATTCCTAAAAATAATCATTCTTCAATTATATCATTTAATGTTAAAAATATTCATTCTCATGATGTAGCTACTATACTTGATAATAAGAATGTAAGTATTAGAGTAGGTAATCATTGTGCACAACCTTTAATTAGATTTTTAAAATTAGAATCCACTTGTAGATTAAGTTTATATTTATATAATACTAAGGAAGATATAGACAAATTAATTGAAGCATTATATGATGTATATAATTTATTTAGTAAAATAATTGATAAGGAGTTATAATGGAAAATAATGTTTATAATGAAATAATAATGGATTATTATATGATGCAATCAAATAAAAAAGAATTAAACCCTTTTGATAAAGAATCAAAAGGTGTTAATCCTAGTTGTGGTGATGAAATAAATATTCAAGTTAAATATAATGGTAATATAATTGAAGATATAGCTTATACAGGTAGTGGATGTGCTATATCACAAAGTGCTACTAATGTTATGATAGAACTTGTTAAAAATAAAAGTGTAAATGATGCTATTAATCTTATTAATATATATAATAGACTTTTAACTAGACAAGAAGTAAGTGATGAAGAAAAAGAAATTTTAGAAGATGCTATTGCTTTTGAAAATATTGCAAATATGCCTTCAAGAGTTAAGTGTGCAAAACTTGCTTGGAATACTTTAGAAAAATTATTACAAGAAAAAATAGATTAATGTCAATCTATTTTTTTTTACATTCATACATACAGAGCGCTACTTCTAGTTTTTCTTTAAGCATTTGTTCTAAATATGTTATGTTCATAATAGTTTTACTAACTGAATTATTTATTTCTAATATTTCTTTATTTGATTTAGATTTTTCAATAGCGTTTTTTATTTTTTCACTTTCGTTATTTATTAATTTAGCTAATGCTTTTTCAATGATAGCTATGCTTTTTATAACATCGCATATACACGTTTCTAAATCACAATATATATCAGGACATTCTATATCTATACGACATTCTTCATCTAATATTATTTCACAGTAGTTATGATCATATTCACAAAGACCTTTAGTTTTATTAAAAATATAAATGTAATCATATGTACAATCTTTTTTTGATAATATGTATATACCACAAGGTAAGTCTAATATTTTATATGGAATTATATTGTCATCAATGTATTCTTCATTTACTAAATTACCATTAGTTGTTAATTTAGATATATATGTTGATCCGTTAATATCATATGTAACTAACATATTATTTTCTGAAATACCTATGCTACTAATGCATGGTTTTTTTATAATAATATTTTTTTTACAACATATGTTATAATTTAATTCTTTTTCACATAAACAATTATTACTAACAATTTTTTGTAGTGTTTCATTGTTTATTTCATCTTTAATAAAATTACCATTTTTATCTACTGAAAATACTTTTCTTTTTTGAGCAATATATATTTTACCGGTTAAACAATTATATGCTATTCCTAATATATTATCGTAGTATGTATTATTAGGTAGTTTTAAAATTATTTTATCTATTTCCTGTTCACATTTATTTAGAATATATAAATTTTTATTATCATTATACTTAACAACAATAAAATTGTTGTTGTCAAATTCTGTGTAAGATTGATAATTATTTAATAAATAGTTACAGCAAATTTTTTGATATCTATTATATTTTTTGTGTTTACAAAATTCTGTTAACAATATTTTTTCAGGTCCGTATAAATTGTTTGCAAATGTATTATACTTAATATTTTTTTTCAATAAGCAATTTTTAATTTCTCTCATATTTCACCACTGCTTTAATATATGGCAAAAGTTTAAATGTGTTAATAGTCCAATCAAAATATATCTTTTTACATATATTACCATGAAAGGAGAAATTATGAACGAATCAACAAGTAAAAATATTAGATGTAAAGCTATTTCTGGAATAATTAGTTCTGTTGCAGATGAACAATCTGGACTTGCGAGTATTTTAGAAGTAGAAGCAGAAAAAATAAAATTAATTGCTTCAATAACTAAAGATCCTAATGAAATATTAGCTGCTAATAAATCTGTAGAAAAAATGATTAATGCTATTACAAAATTAGAAGTTATATTAGCTAGTAAATTAGAATTATTTAGTGATTGTTTATGTGTAGATTGTGATAGTAAAAGTATTGGTGGATATTCACTTGTATCTATGACAGTCGAAACAGAAAATGGTGGTAGAGTAGAACGTGATGATAATATGAAAACTTTTAGATATTATCCTGGAACTGTTGGTACTACTATTAAGTTTATTACTGAACAAGAAGCAGTTGTTACATATGTAGAAGGTATGCCAGATGGATTAAAATTTGACGCTAATAAGTTATATATTCCAGATGGATTTACATGGCCACAAACTTATACAATGAAATTTATTGTAGGCGAAGGAGAAAATGCTTACGAAATAATATTATTAAATATAATATAAGATTTAAATAAGAAAATAAATAGGGGGAAATTATTTTGAATCAAAAAGATACATATACGTTAAATTATTCTGATGAAATAAGTTTAGCGGAATTACAGGAGCAGTACGTAGAGTTAGAACTTGAACAAGCTCCGGAGATTAGTACCAGTATAATAACTGGTAAGGTTGAAGACCAAAGTGGAAATGACATGGAAAACGCTACAGTAAAATTATTTGATACTGAGTTTAATCCAATAAAACATACAATGACTAATGAAAATGGTAATTATACATTCCAAAATGTACCAAGAGGGGACTATATTATATATGCTGTTAAAGATGGTTATTCTTTATCAACAAAAAGATCGTTAACTTATAGTGGAAACGATATGACTTTAAATGATTTAATTATTACTGAAGATACTACTTATGTAAAAGGTAATATTTATGGTTATGTATATGATGATAATGGACATAATTTTGGTAGTGCGATAGTAAGATTAGTTAATGGAGCTAATACAATTGTTTCTGAAACAATTAGTGCTACAGATGGAGAATATATATTTCCAAAAGTAGATGCTGGTACTTATACTTTAACAGCATTGGCAGATGATTATACTTTATATACACCAATAACAGTTGAAGTAACTGATGGTGCTAATTCAGAAGAAAATATTCATTTAAATAAACTTGCTGCTGCTAAAGAAGGAACAATAAATGGTATTGTTTATAATTCTAACAGAATACCTATACCTAGTTGTACAGTTGGTTTATATGAGTCTGTTGGTGAAGGTGAAAATAAATCACTTAAACTTAGAAAAACTTGTAAAACTAATACTGAAGGAAGATACTTCTTTGGGGTTGTACCTGAAGGTAAATGGGTTGTTAAAGCAAAACTTACTGAAACTAGATAATAAAAATACCTTTAAAGGTATTTTTGTTTGCATATAGTTCCTTGCATAAATAACTTAAATAAGTTAAAATTATAATTGAGGATAATAGTATGAAAATAGTTACTACTATAATAATATTTGTTTCTATAATATTCATGAGTATAGGATATTCTGCTTTAAATTCAGAAATTTCTATAAGTGGTGAAGCTCTTGTTCATGTGCCTAAAAGTATCGATATTACAAACGTATATACTAAAAATAGTATTAATGGTGCAAGCGAAGTGTATACAACATTATTTACTGAAAAAACTAGTAATATGGGGATAATGCTTCCTAATGATAATTCAGAAATAACTATTGTTGTTGAAATTACTAATGAAACTAGTGATTATTATCAATTAGATGATGTTGTTGAAACTATAAATAATAATCCTGATATTAAATATGAAATTTTAGATAAAGAATTATTATATTTTCATCCAGGTACAGTAACCGAAATTGAAATAACATTTTCATATGAAACTTATAATTTAGTGAATCAAATTTTAAATTTAAATTTGGAGTATTCTTTCAAAAAAATAACTTATAAAAATTTAGATTATATAATTTTTTCTGGAAATGAATATATTGAAACTAATCTTTCAAATACAGGAGATTATATATTTGAAACAGAATTTAATCACGTTGCATTTTCTGAAGGTGATGGTGGATGGATAATATCAGGAAGAACTATTGCTGCTTATACTTTAGGTGTATTTAATGGTAAATCAGGAGTATTTAATGGATATGGTGGGACAACATATGCTAAGTCTCCTTATATAACTTTAAATACGTGGTATACATTATATTTTTCTAGATTTAAACACACTATAGGTTCTTATAATTATTCAGTTAACGGGGGTAAAATAATCCCAATAGAATATGAAGAGTTTATTAGAATTGGTGGTGCAACCGCTGGTTATACAGGTGGTGTCGATCTTAGACATTTTAGAGGTTATATGAAAACTTTTAAAATAACTAATGCTGAAAATGGAGAAGTTCTTAGATATTATGTGCCTGCAGAAATAGTTGAAGGTGATAATATAGGTGAAATAGGTTACTGGGATATAATCAATGATGTATTTTGTGGTAACGATGGAACTGGAGCATTTTTAGCACCTTAAATATAGATTAGAAATTACAAATTATTGTAATTTTTTTATTTGTAAATATTTCACAAATTATATAATAGTAATTTACTTCATTATAATGAAGTGATATATTATAGTAAAGGATGTGTTCTTATGAAAAAATACTTAACTCATCTATTGATCTTTGCTTTAATATTATCTGTTTCAGGAAATGTTTATTATTTTTTGACAGATGTAAATAATAATTCTGATAATAAATGTAATGAAGAAGATTGTGATAATATAGTTGAAAAAGAATATATTTATCAAGATTCTTCTATATTAAAAGAAATGGCTACTTCTATATATAATAATATTCATACTGCTATGTATAATAATAGTGCTCCTAATAGTGTAGATTTAATATATTCAAATAACACTTTAACAAATGAATATAAAAATTTACTTGCTTTTGGTAGTTTATATAGTGAATTAAATAAAACAAATTGTAAAGAAGATAATTGTTTATCTTATAGTGTTAATCTAAGTGATTTTGAAATAGTTTATAAAGATATGTTTGGTACTGATTCATATTCTAAAAATGATTTTTATGGAGATAAAACAAATACTTGTAAATTTGAAGATGATAAAGTAAATTGTTATTATAATTCTTTGTTAGAAAATTGGGATGTTTCAGATGGTAATCCTTATTTTGAAAGCTATGTAATAAATCAGCTATCTAGTATTTCTATTGAAAATAATTATGTAATAATTAGTGAAAAGCATCTTGATGTTGTTATAATTGAAGATGAAATAGATATTAGTATATTAGATAGTAATACTGAAAATATGTTAGATAAATATATTGATGATATAAAAAGCAATACTTTAACCGATACTGAAATAGATAATATTATTAATGATAATATAAGTAAAGTAGAAGAGTATGAATTTTATTTTAAAATTAATGATGATGGGTCTTTATATTTAGATAAGGTGGTGAAATTATGAAAAAAAATTATTTAGTAATAGGAATAATTGTTACAGTAATTATATCAATAATATTATTACTTGTGTTTAATAGAAATGATGTTTTAAATATTGATGAAAAAGAAATTACAACAGGTATATTTATTCAAACCACTACAAGAACATTAATTTATACTGAATCTGATGAACTGTTTATAGTAAATAACGGAACAGATAAAAACAATTTATATGATGATTGTTCAACTGGAGATACAGTAGAAATGGAATTTGGTTTATTTACTTTGTCATCTGATCCAGCACAAAAAGATGCTTACAGTTGTAATGTAATAAGTGAAGGCGATATATCAAATATTTCAAAAGAGGTTATTGATTTAATTGAAGAAAAAGGTTTTGTAATTGAATAATAAAAAAGAATATGTAATATTTATACATATTCTTTTTATATATTTTGATAGTATACTTCATTAAAATAATTCAGAAAATATTTCAAAAATATCAGTTATAAATTTCTTTTTATTATTTGATAGTATTAAAATTATTATTATTGACATGCTGCATATAATTAAATTTTGTTTAAAATAAAATTCATTATTTAAAAAAATTATATTTATTGCTATAAGTATTAAAGTTATTATAAATATAATAAAACAAATGTTAGTTAAAATTTTTATTAAATTTTGTTTATTCATCTTTGCCTCTTAATTTTATTGTACTATTTGTTTTTAAAAAAATAAAGTGTTCTGTTGAAATAAAATTCATATTGTTATATGATTGGGGGTAATTTATGAATAATACAAACTATTCTTCTGAAGCAATTATTAAAATGGGGAAATTTTATTAAAAGATGTTTTTTATCCTTTATTAGAATTTTATTTAGATTATATTTACAGGAGCTTAGATAGTATGAATACGTTATATGTTTTAAGTAAAGGTCCTAGTCATATGTTTTTTTATTTATAAAAAAATCGAACTAATAAAATGTTCGATTAAGTAACTTAATGGAGCGAGTGACGTAGGTATCTACAACTCTTGCTTAAGACGATTGATATAACTCACTCACTAAATATAGTATAACATAATATAACATAATATTGCTCAAATAATTAAAAAAAATTTTTAAATGATGTATAATATATACG
>CAYJPM010000034.1:0-11258 GCA_964372145.1 uncultured Muribaculaceae bacterium
ATATATAATGATTGATCTTATTTTCTTATGTCTAAATACATAAATACCAGTATCTTTTATCTGTTTAAAATAACTAACTTTTTCATTTAATTCATCAGAATGTGTAACTTCTTTAAATCTACTAAAAATAATAAAACCAATAAATATAATTATTCCAGATATAAAAAACGGAAACTTAGGATTAATTGAAAATAAAATAGTAGATATTAATGAACCTATTAATTGCGATAAGAAACCATATTGATATGCTTTACCTTTATAACTAGCATATTCTTTTTCAATTCCTTCTTTTTTTAATGTATCATAAAATAATGATTCATCAGCACCACTAATTAAAGTTGCCCCAATAGCTATCAACGCTTCAATAAATAAGTAGTAGAAAAAAGTAGTTCCAAGAGGATATAAAGATATACTTATAGAGATTATTAACAATCCTAATAATACACTTTTCTTATGACCAAACTTATCTGCAAATGCTCCAGTTGGTACTTCAAAAAAAGCTACAGCTATTTTATAAAAACTTGCAATTATAAATATTTCAGTAAAAGATAAATTATTTAATAAATAAAATAAAGTAACAATTGGCGCAATCCATAATGCATTCTTACAAAATAAATAATATTTATAATTTCTTATTAATTTGTTTTCCATATATTTTCTCCTTTCTACAGTTATTTATGCTATAAAAAAAAGCACAAAATCACTGTTTGTGACTCCGTACTTATTACGTGTAAGAATTATTCCCGAGATAGCTAGTAAAAAAACATATATCTCCTCACTTGAAAGAATTGTATTACATTTCTACTATTTTGTCAAATATATTATTATTATTTAATCAATTAAAGATGAATCTTGAAATACAATAACATTTTTAAGATTGTCTTTAATATAATGTAATATTTCATTATCATCATCTATTAAAATAATTTGTTTATTAGTATTAATATTTCTTAAAAAATTTAGTTTTAAATCTTTCGATAAAATATTTGGATAAGTTTCTTTAGATAATATATTTTTATTACTATCAATAATAAAATTACAATTATCATTTAACCAATCACATTTATCTACAATATCTTTATCTTTTTTACATATGGATAATATTTTTATCTCTACATTACTTAACTCAGATAATTTCTTAATTACATTAATATTAGTAATTACTGGTCTTTTATTTCTATAATTATATGGATTATCACATATATCATAATCAGCTATTACTCCATCCATATCAACAAATATCATAAGTTCTTTATCTTTAAATTTATTTTTAATTAAATCTACAAAATACATATATTACACCTTTCTTACAAATACATATTATATTTTACACTAGATGCTCTTTTAAATCCAACACTTTCATATAACTTATGCGCAGGCACTGCGCTATCTAAACATGTTAAACATAAAGATTTATATTTATTATCTTTAGCATATTTAATAACTTCATCAAATAAATCTTTTGCTATGTTTTGTTTTCTATAATTTTTTAAAACACATACATTAAATATTTCTAATGCAGGTTGAAATGAAAAAGTAAATAAATCTAATTTATATGCTGTAATACTACCTACTATTTTAGAATCTATTTTATATACAAATATAATATAACCTTCATTATTATTATATTTTTCATAATATGATAAATCATTACTTCCATCAAAACATTCATCTATTAGTTCTTTATATAATTTAATATCTTCTTTTCTTAAAATTTCTATCATTATTGTCCTCCAATATTTTATTTGATTTTTTTCATCATTGAAATTAATCTATTATGATATCCATTATTTTTATAAAATTTTATAGCTGAAGTATTATAAGCAAAAACATCTAATGTAATATACTCGCATTTCTTTGATATAAAATAATCTTCCATAAACTTTACTAATTGATTTCCAATTCCTCTTGAATGATAATGTTTATTAACAATTAATTCAGTAATTTCACCTTTAAGTGGACACTTATAATCATAATAATCAATTTCTTCATATTTAACAATAGTACCAACTACAAAACCTATACACATATTATCATCAATTGCTAAAATCATTTTTCCATTATTTTTAGATATTTCTTTAAGTGTAGTTTCTAAAGCTACTGCATCATAATTCAAAGAAATAATATTCAATTCATCATCATCTAAAGATACAATATATTCTTGTAATTCAATTATTAATTTTTTTATATCTTCATCATACCTTTTTTCATAATTTATATATTTCATAACATCTCCTTTATGAATTAATTATTCATAATTTTATCTAAAGTTTCTAAAGCTGTTAAATTACTAGTATTAATAATATATTTATTATTATAATTTGCATCTATAAATTGTTTTAATAAAATTAGAGATCTTTCACCCATTTGACAATCAACTGGTCTTTCTTTATCTCTTTTTAAAATAATATCTTCATCTGTTAAAAGAACTTTAAATATAATTTCATATTCCTTAAAATTATTACTAATGATTTCAAAATAATTTGGTTTGATTATATAATTAAATACTACATCATAACCATTTTCTAAATATGATTTAATTAAATAAAAACAATTATTCCAAAACAAATCTAAAGGAGCATCACTATTCCAAGGCTTAATTCTTCCACCTACAAAGAAATTATAAATATCATCACCCTCAATCAATACTGATTTATCTAGAGACTCAGCTATAAGCTTACTTATTGTACTTTTTCCTACTCCGGCTGGACCTGTTAAAACATATAATTTATTCATAAATACTATTCCTTATTCTTTAAATATGATACATACCAATCAGCAAAATCATATTTAGCATTACCCCAAAACTTAGCTTCATAATCTTTATCTATTTCTCGAAGTTCACCTAATGTTTTAGTTTCTCCATCAGGTATATAAAATAAATCATTCCATCTACCTATATTACCTTTAGCTTCTAGAGATATTGATCCAGTCCCACCACCAGAAAATACTATAGGTTCACCTCCTGGTTCACAATAAGCAAAACAATCTTCTAATCTAGCTTTTCTATTAGTTTCATTTTTAAATAATTCTAAGAACTTTTCTACACCTATTTGTTTATCAAAATACGCATTATAAGGACCTGGAAGTCCACCTAAGGCATCAATATATAATCCTGAATCAGATTTAATACAAGGTCTACCTAGCTTTTCACATGCATATTTCACACTATAACTAACAACTTCACTGCAAGATGAAGCTTGTATTTCAATTATTTCAAAATCAGGATTAACTATATCTATATCAAATCCATACTTTTCATGAAATACATACTCTGCTTCTTCAAATTTTAATTTATTACTTGTTAAATATACTGGTTTTTCCATTTTGATCTCCTTATTTAATTAAAATCATTAATACCATAACCAAACTTTTTTAATTCATTATATAGTCTAGTTATAGGTAATCCAACAACATTGCTATAATCACCTTTTATACCAGATATAAATATAGATGCTTTTCCTTCAATTGAATATCCACTTATATCAAGTATATCATTTTCATTTTCAATATACCAATTTATTTCTTCATCAGTAATATTATTAAATATTACTTCGGTTTTTTCATAAAAAGATTTAATTTTATTATTCTTAACATCAATAATAGTAACACCTGTATAAGCATAATTAGTCTTACCAGATAACATTTTTATAAATTTAAATGCTTCTTCATATGATTTAGGTTTTTCTAAAATTTTACCATCAAAATATACTATAGTGTCAGCTGATATAACAATACCTTCTTCTAAAGTGTTACTAACCGCTAAAGCTTTTTGTTTTGATAAATCCATAGTATATTTACCTGGATCTTTTTCATAAGATACTTCTTCAATATTACTAGGTTTAACAACATACTTAATATTTAAATTAGATAATATATCTTTTCTTCTTTTTGAATTAGATGCTAAATATAATTTCATTTTATTCTCTCCTTAATATTTAGAAGTTTTAGTAAGATGATATAAATTATTTATCTTATTCTTATCTTGACCTTGTAACCAAATATAATCGTTAATATATATTCTTTCATATTTTTTATTTAATTTATTATAAATATAATCTATAACTACTAAAGTATTAGCTCTTATTTCTATTTCCATATCGCTATCTTTTTCTAATACTGTACCACTATCTACTAAAGAAGATAATTCATTATTAAACTCTAATATATCCAAACCTCTAAGTACTTGAGGTATTTTATAATCAGCACATCCTATTATATTAGAACAATCTATTTCTTTATTTTCTTTAATATTCATAATATGTAATATATCAGAAGTTAAAAGTTGTGCTAACTTATAAAAATACACTTCTTTATCTTTATATATAGATTCATCTTCTAAATAACTAAAATTATTAATAATATATAAAAATAAATCTTTATCTATATTTATATTAGAAATATCATTATAAAAGTCATTATTTTCAAAATAATTATTAAGTAATTTTATATTTCTTATTCTTTTATCAATTAAAGGTATTTCATTATCTGATTTAACTATAGTTTTAAACATATCTTCATCAACTATTTTAATACCACTTTTAAAAGTATTTACTAATGAATATAACATAGCGTATGCTCCATCATATTCTCTATCATCTATAACTACATTCCATTTAGGATTACCCCAGTAGCAAAACCCTACACTATGATAATACATTAATAATTTAATAATATCTTTAGTATCTAAATCTAATATATTAAATGGATTAAAACTTAGATAATGTGTTGTATCAATATTAATATCCTTACAAAAATCATCTAACTTTTCATAATTTATTTTAACATAACTAGAATTACTATTAACATATTTACTTGAATCTAATATTTTTTCTAATAACATAACTACTCCTAGGAATATAGTAACATAAAAAAAAGAATATTTCTATTCTTCATAATTATATATACCATGTATTTTTTCTAAATCTATTTCAGATACAGTATTAAGTTTCCAAATATCATCTTCATTAACTACTTCAAATTCAAGTATATATTCAACTCTGTCAACTGCTTTTCTTAAACTATTAAGTTTATAATCCATATATAAAGAATGATCATATTCATTATTACTATTATAAAATTCATCAACATTATTTTTTAAATAATCAGCAGATTCTTTTTCTATTTTATAATAATCATATACAGTAATTTTTACTTCAACAGTAGCTTCATTTTCATCATATGTTTCATTAACAATTTCATATGATAAATCTTGATATTGTTTCTTTAGAATACTTCTATAAATATCTTTTTGATCACTAGTTAAATCTTCTTCTTCAATTACTTTTTCCATATCTAAAAGTACTTCATATTCTAAATTAGTATAACTACTTAAATAACCTTCAACTGGAGTTGT
This sequence comes from uncultured Muribaculaceae bacterium, assembly GCA_964372145.1. GTDB lineage: Bacteria > Bacillota_I > Bacilli_A > RF39 > UBA660 > CAKOSP01. The sequence goes on from CAYJPM010000034.1 coordinate 5,357, forward strand.
CGCAGTACTTCCTACCATACAACCAGTTGATAATAATATAACAAACATCATAAGTATTTTTCTCATAAATAACCTCTATTAATATTTTTAACAAATAAAGAAATATTATACATTTTTATAACTTAATTTAATTAAATTATATAACTCATATATAGAATCATTTAAATCACTACTTAATAATGATTTAATATCATATAATATTTCTTTAATGTTATCATTTTCTTTTTTAAATAATTCAAAATAAAAATATTTGAGTTTAGTAATATTTTTATTATCAAATAAAATATTTAGTTCTTTTAAAATATATTCTTTAATAACTGAATCATTTCTTAAAATATTATTGTATTTATAACTTTTAATTACATTATAATCTAAATTATATTTTTTTAAAGAATACGCTATTTCATTAATATTTAGTTCATCATCTAAATTTATTGATGAATAAAATATTGATTCGCCTTTTTCATTAAATAAAACTGAATAAGCATTATTTGAATCTGTAAATATACATGCATATTTAATTATACCTTTATTATAAATAGTTTTATTCTTAATTAATTCAATAAATTCATTATTTACTTTAAAAACACTATTAATGATTTTTAAATAAGACTTAGTATCTATTTTAAATATAGGTATTTTACTTATCAGCTTTATTGAATCATCTTCATTCCATTCATAAAAATTATAATATTTATTTAAAAAATTTAGGTTTATTTCGTAATAAAAATTCATATTTTAATATCCTTTCCACTACATATATTAAAAATCCTATTCCAATTATGAACATCCAGAAAAAAGGTTTTCTAATAATAAAATTAACAAAATAACTATAACTATACCCCAAAACTAAAATATTAGAATATATTACAAAGAAAAATATTCCAAAACTAACAAATGTTATCCCTAATACCAATAATAATATTATAATCATAGTCATCACATTAAATTTTATTTATTAATTACAAAAATTATTATATAATTATTAATAGAGGTGTTTATATGAACATATTTAATTATATACTTTTAGGAATAATACAAGGTATAACAGAACCTATTCCTGTTTCATCTAGTGGACATATATTTTTATTTAAAAATATATTTAATACTAATTTATTTAATTCTCTTAATTTTGAAATAATAGCTAATTTCGGATCATTTATAGCAATATTAATTATATTTTGGAAAGATATTATAGATTTAATACAAAATTTCTTTTCATATATTTTTAATAAAGAAAAAAGAAAACTTACAAAAGATAAGTTTAAATATTGTTGGTATCTAGTTATAAGTACTATTCCAGTAACAATAACAGGATTACTTTTTAAAGATTATTTAGAAAGTGAATTATTATCAATTAATTTTTTAGCAATATCATTTTTAGTTACAGCATTAATGCTATTCATAGTTAGAAAAAATAAAGGTGATAAAAATGATAAAGATATTACTATAAAAGATGCTATACTTATTGGTTTATTTCAATCAATAGCCATATTTCCAGGTATATCAAGAAGTGGTGCTACTCTAGTAGCGTGTTTACTTTGTAATTTAAAAAGAGATACTTCTTTAAAATATACATTTATTCTATATTTTCCAGCTAGTTTAGGATCTATCGTCTTAGGAGCTAGTGATTTTATAAATACAACTGAAAGTAGTATGTATATACCTTATTTAGCAGGAATGATATCTGCAGGTATAATTACATTCTTCTCATATAAATGGTTAAGTGATTGGGTTAAAAAAGGTAAATTACATTACTTCTCAGTTTATTGTATATTACTTGCTATATTTATATTTATATATTTTAGATAAAACAAAAGAAACGGTGTGTATCGTTTCTTTTTTATATTTAAAGTGTGAGTTTTAGTTTTGTTTATTGTGTGGCTTTATTTCTTAAGTATCATTCCTCCTTACATATACATATTAACAATCTAATATGAAATATATATGAAGATAAAATGAAATTTATTTGATTATGAAATAAAAGATAGTTCCTTTATCAGATGTATTAACTCCATACTCGTATTTATGTAATAAAAATATTTCTTTTACAATAGATAAACCAATACCAGATGACACTACATTTCTCTTATGTTTTTTATCATTTTTATAATATTTATCCCAAATTAAATTAATATCAGAATCTTTTATACCTTTACCAGTATCTTTTATTTCAACTAAATATCCACCAGTTTTTTTCTTTCGTACATTTATATAAACTTCTTTATTATTGCCTGTATAATTAAGAGCATTATTAACTAAATTATATATTACTTGATTAAGTTTACTTTTATCAGCTTTTATAATAGCTTCCTTAGGACCTTTATATATAATTTTATAATCTTCAACTTCTTTAATTATTTCATATTTTTTAATTATTTTATTTATTTCTTTTATTAAATCAAATTTTTCTAACTTTAATATATCACTTTTATTTTGTAACTTAGACATATCTAATATATCGTTTACTAGTACAGTTAATCTATCTGTTTCATCAATTATAATATTTAATCTTTCATTTCTTTTGTCTATATCGTCACAAGATAAATCTCTAAGCATTTCCGCATAAGCTTTAATCATAGTTAAAGGAGTTTTAAGATCGTGAGACACATTGGCCATTAGATCTCGTTTTAAAGCATCTGTTTTACCTATTTCACTCTTAGCTAAGTTAAGAGCATCCACTAGTTCATCAACTTCTTTAGTACCCTCTTTTTCAAATACAACCGATTGATTAGTACCAAGCAATTTAGCTTTTTTAGTTATTTTAATAATTGGTTCAGTTATTTTTCTAGCTAAATATATACTAATAATTATAGACACGAAAACTACTCCAATTGTAACATATATCATTTGATCAAAAAATATTGATGTAGCTATTGATGTATCTTCTAGGTTAGCATATATAAATATATCTTCTTCACCACTGTTGATACCATATAATACAGCGTCTGTTTCATCTTCATCATTAACAAACTTATATCTTCTAGCTTCATCATCAGAATCAATAAAATCTTTTAACATAGCATTAGTATATTCAGTAATTATATCAAAAGGACAGCCTATCATCTTTGAATTATGTCTGCTTAATACATCATAATTTTCAGTTCTTAATATACATACTTCATTTTCATAAGCCAAAGATTCTAAAGTTTCATCTAAATTATCATCTTCTGAATTTATTTTACTAGCGATATCAGTTACTAAATTCAATTGATAAGATTCAAAAAATACATTAAAAAATACTAAGGCACTACCCCATAATATTATAATAACTACACTTACAAATGTAGTAACTGTTAACGCAGTTTTAAACTCATAACTTCTAGTTTTGATCTTTGTATTCAAATTTATAACCCACTTCTCTTACTGTTTTAATTAAATTACGATATTTACCCAAATGATTTCTTAAAGTCTTAATATGAGTATCTATAGTTCTATCATCTCCATAAAAATCATATCCCCACACATTAGATAATAATTTTTCTCTTGATAAAGCTATATTATTATTAGTTATTAAATATTTAAGTAAATCATACTCTTTAGGAGTTAAAGTAATATTCTTATTATCAATTGTTACCTCATGCGCTATGTTATCAATACTAATTCCAGCTACTTCTATTACATCTATTTCTTTAGTATTACGTTTAATTATAGCTTTCACTCTAGCTACTAACTCCCTAGGACTAAAAGGTTTTGTAACATAATCATCTATTCCAATATCAAATCCATTTAATTTATCAAATTCTTCACTTCTAGCAGATAACATAATACAAGGTATATTATGATTCTTCTTAATTTCTTTAACTGCAGTAAATCCATCCATCCTAGGCATCATTATATCCATTATAATTAAATCATACTTATTATTTTTAACTTTAATAGTGGCTTCTAAACCATTTTCTGCTTCATCAACTTCATAATTATCTAATATTAAATATTCTTTAATTACATTTCTTATTAACTCTTCATCATCTACAACTAATATTTTCATACTCATAGCACCTCATCTATTAAATATATTATATCAGATATGTGATAAACATATGAAAAAAAGACACTTTATTTAGCATCTTCTAATTTTTTTATTGTATTATCTAAAGTTTTTATTGTTTTAGTCTTTGCTTCAGCAGCTATTTTCTCTATATGAGGTTTAGCAGCTTTACCAGCCATCACTATTAAATCTTCCAATTTAGCTTCAATTAATTTAGCTTTTTCTTTTGCTTTTTTCAAAGCTGTTTCTTTATCTAAATTCATTAAATCAGTTTCAATTTCACTTATTTTTTTTTTTACGTTTTCTTTTACTTCATCTAAATTAGTTTCGTTAATTCTTTCCATTAACTCATCAAATTTAGCTTTAAGTTCTGCTCTAGTTTCTTTACCAGATTTAGGAGCAAGTAATATACCTAATCCTATTCCTATAGCAGCTCCTAATAAAAACTTACCACCATTTTTACTCATCGTCTGATCCTTTCTTTCCTTTAGTAAATAGTTTACCCAACATTCCTGTAAAAAATTCAACAACAGTATCAGATAAACTAGATAATCTATCAGTTGCAAAATCCAAAAGATTAAAAAGTGGACTTAATGCTTCAAATTTTTCATTAACATTATCAACAATTTTTTCTACTTTATTCATAGTAATTATAGTTTTGATTCCTAAAATTATACCTACGATTAATAATATTATAATTAAAACATATATAACAATTGGTAAAAATGATATCCAAAATTCCATTAATTATTCCTCCTCTTTATTTTCATACATAGATTCAAATAAATTTAAAAAATCATCTTCTAAAGAATCATCTTCTTCAAATTCATCAATAATTTGTTTTTTTACAGTTCTTTTTGTTTCAACTTTTTCTTCTCTAATTGGAACAGTTACTTCTTCAGTTATATCGAATTCATCTTTAATATCAACTTTAATATCAGATGTATCTTCTAATAATTCATCAATAGTTTTAACTTTTTCAGTTTTATTAAAGTCTGGATATGATGTAGTTACACTTTCAATTTCTTCATAAAATACTGAAGCTGGTTTTTCAAAAGTTTTTTCTAAATTTTCAAGTTCACCAAATGCTTTTTTTCTTACAGCGTCTACATCAATACTTGATGTATCATTACTAACTCTATCACTAGTAGTTCTATTCTTAATATCTTCAGGTTTATAATCTTCATTTAAAACACCATATACAGGTGAAATAATTGGAGATGGTTTGAATTTTCTTTTTTCTTTAACATCATAAGATTCAATTTTTTCTCTACCACTGTTATATTCAGTTCTTTTTTCAACTTTTTTAACTCTCTCATATTCCATAACATTAGGTCTTGGAGCAGGAGCTGGTTTTGGTTTAGGAGTTGGATTTTCTCTACGGTAAGCTTGACCTAAATTATTATCAAACTCATCTTCATCGAACTCAGGAAAAGGAAAAGTATTTTCATTCTTAAATATTTCTCTTTCACTTATTGGATTTTCATGTCTAATAGGCTCAGGAGTTTCTACTTTTATTTCGCTAACTTCTTTCTTTTCTTCTCTAATTGGTTTAGTTAAAGGTTCTTCTTTCTTAACTTCTTTAGTTACTTCAACTTCCTCTTCATCAAAAATAATATCTTTCAATTTTTTAAATAAACTCATTTTCCATCCTCCAACTAATTTATTAAATCTGGATCATACTCAATTATATCTGTTTCAGGTTCAGCATAATTAGGATCAAAATCTAAATAATTATTATCATTAGTATCCGTATTAAATATATTATACTCTTCTTCCGTAAAACTTAAAACGTCTTCACCTAATATATTTTCAATAATTATATCATTATATTGAATACTTTTCAGTACATTTATAGAATATAAAATACTAGTATTTATATCTATCTCATCTACCATTACTTCTATTTTA
>CAYJPM010000035.1:0-10050 GCA_964372145.1 uncultured Muribaculaceae bacterium
GTATAAGTATACCAAGCTAATCCAGCAGATATAAGTAGTCCACAAAACATCCAAAGAAAAGATTTACTAAGTATTTGATTAAAAGAATTATTTTCTCCCATAAAAACACCTCCTTACTAAAAATATTATATCATGATATAATAAATAAAAAAGTGAATATGTAATTAAATGTTAAAAAACAGGAAGAAATAAACAAATTATTTATATATTATATAAGTTAGGTGAGAAAATATGAATTTTGAAGAAAAATATAAAATTGTTAAAAATAATAATAAATCATATGATTTAATTTTTTATTATGCAGTAAAGACTACTAGTATATTTTGTAAGCCTTCGTGTAAATCAAAATTACCTAAAAAGGAAAATGTAGAATTTTTTAATTCACGTGAAGACGCGATAAAACATGGTTATAGAGCTTGCAAAAGATGCAGAAGTGATTTAAATTTATATGAACCATCAAAGGAATTGGTTAATAAATTAAGATGTAGTATAGATAAATCATTTGCTAAATCAAAATTTTTAAATAATGAAATCAAAAAACTAGGAATATCTTCAAAAAGAATGAATGAAATTTTTAAAGATGAATATAAAGTGACACCAAATCAATACATAAATATATTAAGAATAAAATTAGCAAAAGAATTAATTATAAATACTAATGATAAAATCGTAGATATTGCTTATGCTGTTGGATATAATAGTGTATCAGTTTTTTATAGAGTATTTAAAGAAACAGAAAATATGACACCAACACTTTTCAGAAAATATAATAGATAGGAGTTAAAATGAATGGTTATGCAGTATATAAATCAAAATTAGGATTAATTAAAATATGTTATGAAAACAATAATGTCATATTTTTAAAAAAAGTAGATGATGTTGTTGATTTTGGAATTAAAACAAACTTTACAGATGAAGTATTTAATCAAATAGATCAATATTTTAAGGGTAAAAGAAAAATATTTGATTTTAAATACAAATTAAGTGGAACAAAATTTCAATTAAAAGTATGGAATGAATTATTAAATATTCCTTATGGTGAAACTAAATCGTATAAAGAAATAGCAGAAAAAATCGGTAATGATAAAGCAAGTAGAGCAGTAGGAATGGCAAATAATAAAAATCCTATAACAATAATTGTCCCATGTCATAGAGTGATTGGTTCCAATAAAAAATTAGTTGGTTATGCAGGTGGTTTAGATATGAAAGAATATTTACTTGAAATGGAAAATAAAAATAAATGATAATTAGTGCAACACGTAGAACAGATATTCCATCTTATTATGGTCAGTGGTTTTTAAATAGGCTTAAAGAAGGTTATGTTTTAATTCAAAATCCGTACAATCCAGAAAAGTATTCAAAAGCAGTACTTACAAAAGAAGCAGTAGATATAATTGTTTTTTGGACAAAAAATCCTATTCCTTTTATAAAATATTTAGATGAAATAGATAAAATGGGATATATTTATTATTTTCAATTTACTATAACTCCATACAATAAAAAAATTGAAAAAAACTTACCAGATAAAAAAGAAATATTAGAATCATTTATATATTTAAGTAATAGGTTAGGATCTAAAAAAATGATATGGAGATATGACCCAATTATAATAAACAATGAATTCACAGTAGAATATCATAGTAAAATGTTTGAATATATGGCCAGTAAGTTAGCAGGTTATACTAACAGATGTATTGTAAGTTTTGTAGATAATTATAAAAATGTCTCAAGAAGAATGGGTGGAAACCCATCTAGTTTAATGACATATGAAAAATTAGAAAAGTTAGCTCAAGTATTTTCTGAAATAGCATTAAAGTATAATATAGAATTATATACTTGTAGCGAAGAAATTAATTTAAATAAATATAATATTAAAAAGAGTTCATGTATTGATAAAAAATTAATTGAAGATATACTAGGAATGAAAATAGATGTAAAACCTGATAAAAATCAAAGAGATGAATGTAGATGTGTTGAAAGCATTGAAATAGGTACTTATAACTGTTGTGCAAACGGTTGTAATTATTGTTATGCTCTAAAAAGTGATGAAAGTTCACTAAATAATATAAAAAAACATAATCCCACTTCAGAAACATTAATAGGAGATGTTCCAAAAAATGCAATAATAACAAATAGAGATTCAAAAAGTATTGTTATTAGCCAAATGACATTGTTTTAAATACTATGTAATATTGAATAATATATGTAGTTAGGTTATACTTATAGTAGAGGATAAATATGAAAATAATAATATCTACTACAATTGTTATATGTATAATTTTAATGAGTATAGGATATTCTGCGCTAAATTCTGATCTTACTATAAGCGGAGAGGCAATTGTTGAAGCACCAACCTATATTAAAATAACTAATATTAGCGTTTTAACTAGTGAAAATGGTGGTTATTCTACTTATAATCCATCTTATACAAATGACACAAGTAACATAGGTGTAACGCTTCCAAATGAAAACTCTACAATAACATTATTAATAGAAGTAACAAATGATACAGGTTATTATTATCATTTAGATAAAGTTATTGAAGATATAAATAATAATTTGAGTATAAAATATGAAATTATAAATAAAGATGTTATTTATTTTCATCCTAATACTGTTACTAATATAGAAATAGTATTTTCTTATGATACGTTTAGTTCTTTGGAACAAAATATAGATTTAAATTTAGATTATATCTTTGAGAAAATAACTTATAAAAATTTAGATTATATAACTTTTTCTGGTTATCAGTATATTAATACAGGATTATTTAATACTGGTGATTATATTTTTGAAACAGAATTTAATCAAACTGCATATAATAGAAACCATACAGATAATAGTATTGGTGGGTGGATTATATCAGGAAGAAAAATAGGGACTAACTCACTTGGAGTGTTTATTGGTAACTATGGAGTCTATAATTCGTACGGAGCAGGTACAGTTGCTAGACAACCTAATATTGCGCTTAATAGTGGATGGCACACATTATATTTTTCTAGATTTATTCACACCATAGATAATAATAACTACGTAGTAAATGGTAAAATATTGATACCAGAAGAACACAAAACTGAAATAAGAATTGGTGGCGGTACTGGTGGTTATTATAGTTATAGTACTCCAGACACAAGACATTTCATTGGTCATATGAAAACAATTAAAATAACAAATGCTGAAGATGGAGAGATATTAAGATATTATGTACCAGCGGAAATAATTGAAGGTGCTAACGCAGGAGAAGTGGGTTACTGGGATATTATTAATAATGAATTCTATGGTAACGCAGGAACCGGAGAATTTTTGGCACCTTAATGGATTGAAATTTAGTAAAAAAACTTACACTAAATTTTTTTTTATGCTACAATTACCTAGTGCCTAAATTTAGGTTTAAAGAAAAAAGATCAAACTAAATCAAAAAAAGAACTATTAAAAATAGTATCTACAATAGATGAGAATAGATCAAAGTTTTATAAAGATTACACAGGTAAGAATGTAAATGCGCTTAATAATTATAATATTGTTTTAGATGTATCACAATTTGGTATAAAAAAATGTGTTGATATAATAAAAGAAATAATTAGCAAAAAAGATTATAAATAGAATATCATTTAAATTGTTGTTATATTTTAAAGTTTATAATATAATGATATTATATGTGATTCAGAGGAGCTATATGACTAAAAATATTTTGATTTACTTAACAATATTAACCTTTATAATTTTTATGTCTATCGGATATTCTGCTTTGAATACAAACTTAACAATAAGTGGGGAAGTTGTTATTAATCCCAGTATGCAAATGTATGTAAGTTCTATTGAAGTGAAAGAATTTGTAGATGGTGCCTATGAAACATATTCAAGTAATGCTACAAAAAATAGTACAGAAGTGCATGTTACTTTGCCAAATAACACTTCTAAAATAATTTATGAAGTAACACTTAATAATACTACATCTCATAGTTATTTATTAGATAATATAGAAGAAATAATTTCTAGTAACCAAAACATAACATGGGAAATTAGAAATATAACATATTCTACTAAATTAGAGTATGGTATTACTGTTTTTGAACTTGTTATGTCTCACAAAAATACTAGTACTATTAATGAAAGTTCTTCTATTAATCTAAAATATCACTTTGAGTTATTTGGTGATTATAAAGACACAATACTTGCTGGCTCGGATCCTATTCTTACTGATGGACTAATACCCGTTGTTATTGAAGCCAATGGAACTATTTTAAAAGCAGATGTTTCATCAAATTGGTATGATTATAATGAAAAACAGTGGGCTAATGCCGTTATGATTTCAGATGAAAATAACAAAAATACTTATATCAATGCTCCTGGTGGTACTGAAATAGATTCATCTCACATTTCAGTATATTATGTATGGATTCCTAGATATGAATACCAAATATGGGATGAAAAACAGTTGTCACCATCATGGGGTGAAGATAAGACGGAAATGCAAGAAATCAACATAAGATTTGTTGATAAAACTATAATAAAAAAAAACGCAACTACAGTAGGTGAGTGGTATACTCATCCTGCATTTAGTTACAATGATGGAGTGACAACTACAGAAATTAATGGATTTTGGGTTAACAAATTTGAACTCACTGGGACATCAAGTGTTCCTACATCTTTACCAGCTTCAATTCCGGTAAGAAATATAAATTTATCTACATATTTTAATACAATAAAAAACTTCGAAAATTTATATATGAATAATAGTGATAAAATAGATTCACATGTTATAAAAAATAGTGAGTGGGCTGCAATAGCTTATTTATCTTCATCATTATATGGAAAAAATAGTGAAATATTACCAAATAATTACTCTAGTCAAATTACAGGATGTGGGGCCAATGTAGGTAGTGTAGGTGGGACTAATACATGTTTAAATTCTTATGGAACAGTCTTGTCAAATGAATATAACTCAAGTACTACTGGAAATATATCAGGAGTTTTTGATATGTCTGGATGCTTATGGGAAAGAACGATGGGAATTCAAAAAAATTCCCTTGGGGAAATAGATTTTTCTTCATCTGGTTTTACTGATTTAAATCCTAAATATTATGATATTTATGAACATAGCACAGCTGGTAATCAATACATTAATAGTGGTTATGGTCAAGCGATAAGTGAAACAGCAGGATGGTATGGTGATTATTCATCAATTCCAAGTGGCAGTACTAACCACTGGACTTTACGAAGTGGAGACCAAAATGGAGGTAATTTATCAGGAATGTTTGCTTTCATGACTTCATCAGGAACTTCTTACTGGACTCATAATACTAGAGGTACTTTATGGGTTTATGAATAAAATAACTCTATAGCGACATTACATATTAATTAATTTAAATTTGTGATAGAATAATATATATTGGAGGTAGTAATATGAATTATAAATATTTAGACAAGGATGCAAAGAAATGTATGTTTGTAGCAACATTTATTTGGACAGTATTATTATTAATTATTATTGGAACAAGTTATTATTTTAGTCATAATTATTTAGGAGAATATTTAAATGTTGTTAAAATAGCAATTGTTATAACATGTTTATTATTAATTGTTAACTTGTTTATATCACCTTACTTTAGATATAAAAGATACAAATATTTAATTACTAAAGATAAAGTTGATGTAGTAGAAGGATATATATTTATAAAAAGGGAAATTGTACCCATTGAAAGAATACATAAAATAACATTGGAAAGAGGACCGATTGATAATATATATGGATTATCAAAAGTAATTCTTACTACAGCAGGTGGAACTGTAACGATAAAGTTTCTAAAACTAAAAGAATCTGAAACTATTACCGAAAATTTAAAAAATATAGTAAATGAGATAGTAGAATGAAAACAAAAAAAATTAGAAATCATTTTTCAATTATTATAGAAGATATATTAAAATTTTTTTGGTCAATCATTATAATTTTAGTTGCATACTCAGTAGATTTTATTAATGAAATAACAAGCACTTCATTAGAAGTAAAAGAAATATTAATATTTATATTAGGTTTTTTTGGGATAATATTAATAATATTTATTATCTTCTTTATTAAATGGTTAAAAACAACAATTGAGGTTAATTCCAAAGCAATAATAATGGATAGAAATACTATATTTAGAAAAGTAAGTAATATTAATATAAAAGATATTTCTACTATAGATATAAGTCAAAATGTTATAGAAAAAATATTTAAAACTGCAAAAGTACAAATTGATATTAACTCAGTAGTGACATCAAATGAAAATGATATGAAAATAGTTTTAAAATATAAAGATGCATTAGAGTTTCAAAAATATATACTTAGTTTAATGAATAAAAATGATAATATAAAAGAAGTAAAAGAAATAGTTTTAGAAGACTACGATTATAATTATGATTTTAAAAGTATTATAAGACATACGATACTTAGTTATAATATTATATTATTATTTGCTTTGATAATAACTTATGTCCCAGTAATTTTATATTCTGAATATGATTTATTTGCACTTATAATAGGTATTATATTTATAATAGTACCATTTGTATTTGGTGCAGTTAAAGCTATATTTAATTATTATGATTTTAAACTAAAAAAAGAAAAAGATAAAATAAATATTTCTTATGGATATTTCACAAGAAAAAAATTTAGTATGCCATATTCGAAAATATCTGGTATAAAAATTACTCAACCGCTATTTGCAAGATTTTTTAAATTATATAGTGTAGAACTAATTAACATTGGATATGCAGAAGAAAATTATGTTTCATTATTATTGCCTCTAGACACAAAAGAAGAAATAAGAAAAAAAATAAATTATTTATTTCCTGATATAAAATTAAGTTACAACAATAATAAACAAAATAAATTGTCTTTAATCGGATATTTTATTGATAATATTTTATTTATATTAATTACAGTTACATTTGCATTTATAATACATTATATATTTGGAATAATATTATTAATATTATGGATAATTGGAACTTATTTAAGTTATATAACTAAAAAAGTATTTTATAAAGATAGTACATTATATATAACTAATGGTATATATAATAAAAGTATTGTTGTATGTAATATAAAAAATATTCAAAATATTAAATTCAATAAGAATATATTCATAAATAAATATAATATATGTAAAATGAATATAGTACTTAGAAGTAATATAGTAAATGTAAATCATTCGACAGGATATTTTAGCAGTAAAATATTTAATGAAATAATTAAAGATTACAAATAAAATCAATGTAATATTGATTTTTATTTTGTGATAATATATAAAAATAGATTCTAAAAATAAAATTATGGTATAATAATAAAATATGAAAGGATAAGCACTGCAATGTCTATAACTAAATTCAATATAATTACTATTTTCGTTGTATGCCTTGCAATAATTTGTATGTCTATAGGTTATTCAGCGCTTAATTCTAATCTAACTATAAGTGGAGAGGCTATAGTTATAATTAACAAAAATATAAAAATAACCAATGTTACATTCAAAGACGATATATCTGGTGCAAGTGAAATTTATAATTCTAGTTTCACTAATAATACAAGTAATATTGGTATTAACTTACCTAATATAGATTCATCTATAACTTATACAATTACTATTTTTAATGAAACAGATAGTAATTATTATATGAATAATGTTGAAGAAATTATTAATACTAATCCAAATATAAGTTATGAGGTAGTAAATAAAAATGATATTGTATTTGCTCCAAATAGTACTACAGAGTTTGATATTAAATTTACTTATAAAGGTTCATTGCCTGATAATAAAGATTTATCTATAAGTTTAATGTTTGGTTTTCATCAAAATTATCGTGAAGAAATATTAAATGGTGCATATCCAGTATTAAATAATGGTTTAATACCAATTACTATAGCAAATGATGGTACTGTAACGGTTGCTGATACAGCAGTTGAGTGGTACAGTTATGAAACTAAAAATTGGGCAAATGCAGTACTTGTAAAAGATACTAGTATTACTTATGAAGCAGGAAATGTTATACCAATGAATGATATTAAACAAATGTATGTATGGATTCCTAGGTATTCTTACGATCCTGCTTCGATTGAAACTGATAAAAATGCAATTGATATAAAATTTGTAAATACTGAAACATCAGCACATCCAGCATTTACATTTGGAACTGATGAATTAGCTGGTTTTTGGGTTGGAAAGTTTGAAACCGGATATGAATTTGGTGAAGATATGACAAGTGAAACGCTTGATTATTCAATAAAACCAAATATATATTCTATTGGTCCAATAGACATTTATTCAATGTATCAAGGAGTAATAAAAACAAATAATAAATATGGACTTGATAGTAGTAGTGATATGCACGTAATTAAAAATACTGAATGGGGAGCAGTTACTTATATCACTCACTCTATATATGGAATATGTACTTCTTCCACTAATTGTGTAGCTATGACTAATAATTACTATGCAAATAATTTAAATGATATTATAACAGGCTGTGGTGGTACAACTAAACCAATAATAACATCGGGTATTTATGATATTAGTATTTGTCCAGTTGATTATAGATGGAATACTACTAATGGTTATAAGGCTAGTACTACTAATAATATAACAGGAATATATGATTTATCTGCTGGTAAATATGAATATGTAATGACATTTATGGAAAATTCATCTGGTGGAGTTTACACCGGATCTAGCAAATTTACACAAAACAATCTTCCTGATGAAAAATATTATGATTTGTATCCTGAAAATACTAATAATAAAAATTCAACTGGAATTATTGGAGATGCTATTCTTGAAATTAAAGACCCAAGTTCTACATATTCATGGAATTATGATTATGCAATATTTCATACAACATCAGCACCATTTATTGTAAGAAGTGCTCGTGTAGGAAGTTGGCATTACGCGGGAATGTTTGCATATTACGGCGTTACTGGTACTTCTTCTGGTGGAGTGGGTGCTTTTGCTACTCGTAATGTTATAGCACCAATATAATTGTTGATAAAATAACAAATTGGCACAACAATTAGCCTATAACATATATTAATATAGGTGATTTTAAATGGCTAAAAAAGTTGTTGTTGATGCTGGGCAAGGCTGATATTTTTTAACAAGGTAGGATTTTCCTATAATTTATGATACAATACGTAAACGAATGAGGTTTTTATGATATTTGAAGATATAGTAAATAAGATTAAATTAAAAATGAATAACAATAAATTAGCGAAAGATCCTAAATATATAAATACTAAAGAATTATATGTATGTGTTATAAGTATGATAGGGGATTTAAGAAGAACTTCATTAACAGGTTTTGACTATATATTAACTTCTAGCGAGTGTATTATTGCTAGAAAAAGTGAAGATGGCAAATATATTAATGTTTTTGAAAATGCAACTTATGAAATAGAAAAAAATATTAAACCTAGAATAGGAGATTTTTGTGTTGTATTAAAAAAACCAATAATTATAAAACAGGGACACGTAACAAAAGAAGAACTAAAACTTTATTTAGATTATTATAAGTTGTTATGCGTTGAAGATCATTTTGGTAATGATATTGATACATATAGCAGATATGATTGTGGACCAGATGAAGTAGCAGCTACTTGCCATGTTTGTGGTAATACAGAATACGAAGGATCTCTAGTTAATGTTAATACTTATCCTGTATGTAATGAATGCTTCAATAAATATAGAGAAAAAGGTAATATAAAAAAAAGAACAAATAATCACCTATAACATATATTAATATAGGTGATTTTAAATGGCTAAAAAAGTTGTGATAGATGCTGGACATGGTGGAGATGATCCAGGAGCAGTAGGTAATGGTATAACAGAAAAAGATTATACATTACAGATAAGTGAATATATATATGATAGACTATCTGATATGGGAATAGATTCTAGTATGACAAGAACAAGAGATACCACACTTGATCCAGAAACAAGAACACAAATTGTGCAAAGTTTTTATGGAACTGGAGAAGACGTAATAGTTTTATCTAACCACATAAATGCAGGTGGT
>CAYJPM010000036.1:0-9503 GCA_964372145.1 uncultured Muribaculaceae bacterium
TTGGTGCGACAATAAAATCTTTTGGAGCGGATAGGGGGAATCGAACCCCCGTGGTCAGCTTGGAAGGCTGAAGTTCTACCATTAAACTACATCCGCAGTACCCATTAAGTATATCAAAAGTATTTTATTTTATCAAGTATTTTCAGCCTTTTTTTTAATAAAAAAGTAAAAAAAACACATAAATATGTGTTTTTTCTTATTATTTTGACCAATTTAGTACTTCTTCAGCATCATCTAAATGGTATTTAGTGTGTCCAATTATTTGATAATCTTCATGTCCTTTTCCTAATATAAGAAGTATATCTTCATTGTTCATCATTGTAATTCCTTTATTTATAGCTTCTTTACGATCGTGTATAATTTCATAATTATTTTTAGTTACACCATTAATTATATCTTTCATAATTAATGTTTCATCTTCAGTTCGTGGGTTATCATTTGTGAATATAACATAATCACTTAATGTACTTGCAATATTTCCCATGATAGGTCTTTTTTTAGGATCTCTATCGCCACCACAACCAATAATTGTTATAACTTTATTAGTTTTAAGTTCATTATACGCTGTAATAACTTTTTCAACTGCATCTGGTGTGTGAGCATAATCTATAACTGCAAAACCATTATTCACTTTTATAGTTTCACATCTACCTTTAGGTGCTTTAACATTATTTGAAATTTCAATTAATTCATTTAAATCATAATTTAAAGAATTTAAAATTGCTATTGCAGTTAAATAATTATATACATTAAATTTACTTGTTAAGTTAATTTTAGAATTATATTCTTTATTATCATAATTAAATTTTAAATTAATACTTGCAGCATCTATTACATAATCTAATATTTTGTAATCTGCATTAGTACCAATAGTTTTCACATTATCATAATTATTAATAAAATTAGTTGCGTAATCATCATCGCTATTTGCTATGAATGGACTGTTAGGTAATAATTTTTTTAAAATCAACATTTTTGCTGTTAAATAATTGTCCATAGTTTTATGATAATCTAAATGATCTTGTGTTAGATTAGTAAATGCTCCAGCACATAAATTTATACCTGCTAATCTATCAAGTGATAGTGAATGAGAACTAACTTCTATTACAACATGAGTAGAATTGTTTTCTACTGCTTTATCTAATAAATTGTACATTCTCAAAATATCTGGTGTAGTATTATTTAGTTCAATGAATTCTTCTTTGTTAATAAATCCTAAAGTACCAATGTAAGTTGCATTAATATTTAGAGATTGCAATAATTGATAAATTATATAACATGTAGTAGTTTTTCCATTAGTTCCAGTTACTCCAATAATTTTTAAATCTTTAAATTTATCACTATATTCTAAAACTAATTGTTTTTTTAAATATTCTTCTGAGTTTTCAACTACTGTATATGGAATGTTTATATCTAACTCTTTTTCACATATAATATGGGATGCACCATTTTCTATAGCTTTATTTATATAGTCATGTCCATCCACTGTCAAACCTTTAATTGCCACAAAGGTTTGACCGTTAATTACTTTTCTTGAATCGTGTTCGTATTTAATCATTTAAATACCTCCTTAATAAAATTATATTACATATTTAAAAAAAATCAATTAATAATGGAATTTTTAATTATTATATGATAAACTTATTATAAAGTAGGGTGAATAAAATTGGCTAGTTTAGATCAACATTTTGCAATTGATTTTAACAATATGATGAGTAATTCTTCAAAAATATACAAAGGAGAAAAATATCGTATTACTGTACTTAGTGATAGGTTAATTCGTTTTGAATATAGTGAAAACGGAAATTTTTTAGATGGACCTACACATTTCGCTATTAATAGAAAGTTTCCTGATTTTGAAATTAAAATGGAAGAAGATAATAAATATATCGCAATTGAATCTAAATATTTTTTATTACAATATACAAAAAACAAACCTTTTAAAGGTCCATCGTTTGCACCTGATTCTAATTTAAGAGTTAGATTAAATGAAACTGACAAATTATGGTATCCAAATCATCCTGAAGCTAGAAATTTTAAAAGTACGACAGTTAGTTTAGATAATTTTAATAGTATAAAGTTAGAAAATGGTTTATATTCTACAGATGGATTTGCTATGATTGATGATTCAAAAGGAATGATTATAAATTCTGATGGTGGTATAACTCAAAGAAATGATCAAAATTTAGATTTTTATTTATTTATGTATAAAAGAGATTTTGGTTTTTGTTTAAATGATTATTTTACTTTAACTGGTAAACCAGCTTTATTACCTAGATATGCTCTTGGTTTATGGTGGAACAGAGATAGAATATATAATGAAAATGATTTAAAATATTTAATTACTTTATTCAAAAAACATCAAATACCATTGTCAGTTCTTTTGTTAAGCGAATTTTGGCATACAAAAGATCATAGTAATATTAATTTATATAAAAGCGGTTATACTTTTGAAAATAAATTATTTCCAAATCCTGAACAATTTATTAATGATTTACATACTAAGGATATTAAAATTGGTTTGAATTTTGATCCATGTGAAGGTATTAGAAAAGAAGAACCAACATATAATTTTTTTGCTTCTCAATACAATATTACTGATGGAAAAAATATTCCTTTTAATGTATTTGATCCTAATTTTGTAAATATGTTTTTAAAATATATCGTTAATCCACTTATAAATAAGAAAGTAGATTTTTTATGGATAGATTATAAAAAGGATTTAAAAACATTAGAACTTCTTAATTATTATATTTTTAATAATTATAAAGCAACTAATATAAGACCAATGATTTTATCTAGAAATAGCTTGGTTGCTGCTCATAGATATCCAGTCTTATATTCTGGAGAAACAATTGTTGATTGGAAAACTTTAAATTATTTACCGAAATTCAATTCTAACTCTAGTAATATTGGTGTTTCATGGTGGAGTCATGATGTTGGTGGATTTAAAGATGGTATTGAAGATAGTGAACTTTACTTAAGATATGTTCAATTTTCAACATTTAGTCCTATATTTAGATTTAGTGCTAAAAGAGGACCTTATTATAAAAGAGAACCGTGGTTGTGGGATATAAAAACTTATAGTTTAGTTAAAACTTATTGCCAATTAAGATATAAATTAATACCTTATATTTATTCTGAAAATTATAAGTATCATAAATCGGGATTACCATTAGTTCAACCACTTTATTACAGTAATCCAATTATATTTGATGAACCAAATTATAGAAATGAATACTTCTTTGGGACTGAATTTTTGATATCACCTATAACTGCACCTAAAAATGTAGTTATGAATAGAGCTGTAGAAAGAATATTTTTGCCTGCAGGTGTGTGGTATGATTTTAATACTGGTAAAAAATTCGGTGGAAATAATAGATATGTTACTTTTTATAAAGATGAAGATTTTCCGGTTTTTGTAAAAGAGGGTGCTATAATACCTCTTGCTTGTTTAAATGAAAATTTAAATAACACTAATAATCCAAAATGTTTAGAAATAAATGTTTTTCCAGGAAAAGATAATAGTTATAAATTGTATGAAGATGATGGTATAACTAAAAATTATGAAAATAATGATTACTTCATTACTTCAATTGAATATAAATTTGGTAAAGAAAATTATTCTTTAACAATAAAAAAAGATGAAGGAAATGAACTTGTAACAGAGAAACATCGTGATTATATAATAAATTTTAGAAATTCTAAAAAACCTAATAACACTAATATATTAATTGATAATATAGTTGTTACTGAAGGTGTAGAAATTTTAAATAATGAAATTGATTACATAATTAAAATTAAAAATGTAGATATAACTAAAGAATTAAAAATTGAATGTCTTGGTGAAAATTTAGAAATAGAAGCTGTTAGAATTTTAAATGAAGACATATTTTCAATTATTAATGATTTAAAAATAACTACTAGTTTAAAAGAACAAATTGGTAGTATTATATTTAGTGATATTGATGTTAAACGAAAAAGAATAGAAATTAAAAAGTTAAAACGTAAAGGATTAAATCCTAAATTTGTTACTATGTTCTTAAAATTACTTGAATATATAATGGAAATTTAATATAATATATACAAGCAGAGGAAAAAAGAGTAGTAGGAACAAATTAATTTATAGAAAGTTAATGGTAGATGGAAATTAACAATTAATTATTTTGAATTAACTTTTGGATGTAATGGGGTAATTCCCTTAAAGATTTTAGTAAAAAAATAAGGTGGTACCGCGGGATTATCTCGCCCTTTGGTTTCATCTTTTTTATTTTCAAAAAAGGAGAATTTATGAAGTTTATTGATTTGTATATTTTATTTTATTTTATAATATTTTTAGTTTGTTTTATAGTTGATTATTTTCTGATTTTAAAACCTAAGTTAAATAAATTATTAAATAAAAAACAAAAGAAAAAGAAAAAACAAGAAATTAAATTATTAGAGGTAGAATATTTATCTAACAAATTTAATTTAAGAAAAGAAAGTTTATATAAGAATTGGATTATGCTTTGGTGTGCTTTTATTAACTCTATAATTATTACTAGTGTGTCTATTATTGTATCTATAGTACCTTTAGATATGATTTGGCAACTTATGATGGGATTTGTACTTTTAATGGGATTAATTTATTCGTTATACGAATTATTTGGAAGATATATACTTCAGAAAGGATTAGAATAATATGAATTTTAAAGAATATGAAATAAAGTGGAGAAAATATTGGGAGGATAATAAGACATTTAAAACTGATTTATATGATTTCAGTAAACCTAAGTTTTATGCATTAGATATGTTTCCTTATCCATCTGGTGTTGGACTTCATGCTGGACATCCAGAAGGTTATACTGCGACTGATATAATAGCTAGAATGAAAAAGATGCAAGGGTATAATGTTCTTCATCCAATGGGATGGGATTCTTTTGGATTACCAGCAGAGCAATTTGCTATTCAAACTGGTAATCATCCTGATAATTTCACTAAAAAAAATATTGGTACATTTAAAGAACAATTAAAATCATTAGGTTTTAATTATGATTGGGATTTAGAGTTTTCAACAACTGATAGTAGTTTTTATAAATGGACTCAATGGATATTTAAAAATTTATATCAAGATGGTTATGCAAAACTTGTAGACATGCCTGTTAATTGGTGTGAAGAACTAGGTACAGTTTTAGCTAATGATGAAGTTATAGATGGTAAGAGTGAAAGAGGAGGATATCCTGTTGTTAGAAAAAACATGAAACAATGGGTTATTGATATTCCTAAATTTGCAGAAACGTTATTAGATGGTTTAAATGATTTAGACTGGCCTGAATCAACAAAAGAAATTCAAAGAAATTGGATTGGTAAAAGTGTGGGAGCACATGTAAAATTTAATGTAGACAATTCTAATTATGATTTTACTGTATTTACTACAAGAGCTGACACTTTATTTGGTGCTACATATTGTGTTTTATCACCAGAACATGTTTTAGTAGACAAAATAGTTACTGCTGATAAATTAGAAGAAGTAAATAATTATAAAAAAGTATGTGCATCTAAAAGTGATTTAGAAAGAACTGAACTTAATAAAGATAAGACTGGTGTATTTACTGGTGCTTATGCTGTTAATCCAGTTAATGGTAATAAAGTACCTATATGGATAGCTGATTATGTTTTAGCTAGTTATGGAACAGGTGCTATAATGGCAGTTCCTGCTCATGATGAAAGAGATTATGAATTTGCTAAGAAATTTAATATCAATATTATAGAAGTAATTAAAGGTGGAGATATTTCAAAAGAAGCTTATACTGGTGATGGAATACACATTAATTCAGAATTTTTAAATGATTTAAATAAAGAAGATTCAATTAATAAAATGATTGCTTGGTTAGAAGAAAATAAATTAGGTACTAAGAAAATAAATTATAGATTAAGAGAATGGATATTTGCTAGACAAAGATATTTGTGTGAACCAATACCAGTTGTTAATATTGAAGATGGAAAAAGTGTAGTATTAAGTGATAAAGAGTTACCTTTAGTACTTCCTGAATTAGATGATTATTCACCTAAGAATGGTAAAAGTCCTTTAGATGCAGCAACAAGTTGGGTTAATGTTGAAATAGATGGAAAAATAGGTAAAAGAGAAACTTCTACTATGCCAGGTTCTGCTGGATCAAGTTGGTATTATTTAAGATATATTGATCCTAAAAATGATAATATGTTAGCAGATCCTGAACTTTTAAAATATTGGATGCCGGTAGATTTATATGTTGGTGGTCCTGAACATGCTGTTGGACATTTATTATATTCAAGAATGTGGAATAATTACTTATATGATAAAGGTATATCTCCAGTTAAAGAACCATTTAAAAAGTTAGTTCATCAAGGAATGATACTTGGATCTAATGGTATTAAAATGGGTAAAAGGTATCCTGATTTTGTAGTTAATCCTACTGATGTTGTTAATAAATATGGTGCTGATACTTTAAGATTATACGAAATGTTTATGGGACCACTTGAAGCTGATAAACCTTGGAATGATCAATCATTAGAGGGTGCTCATAGATTTTTAGAAAGAGTATACAGAGCGTGCACTGAAAAGTTAACTGAAGAAGACAATAATGCATTAGAAGTTATTTATCATAAAACTGTTAAAAAAGTTACTAATGATTATGAAAGTTTAAATTTTAATACTGCGATTAGTCAAATGATGATATTTATAAATGCAGTTTATAAAGAAAATAGTTTCCCTAAGAATTATGCATTAGAATTTATAAAATTGTTAAATCCTATTGCGCCTTTTGTAACTGAAGAACTATGGAATATTTTAGGAAATAATGAATCTATAGCTACTGAAAAATGGCCGATATATGATGAATCTAAAACTATTGATAATGATATAGAAATAGGTGTTCAAGTAAATGGTAAAGTAAGAGGTACTATTAAAATAAATAAAGATTTAGATAAAGATAGTATTTTAAAGTTAGCTTTAGAAGATGAAAATGTAAAAAGACATTTAGAAGATAAAGAAATAATCAAAGAGATAGTTGTTCCTGGTAAAATTGTTAATATAGTTGTTAAATAAGGAGTATTATGGATGATGATTTAAAAATACCTAATCATTTAGGTATTATAATGGATGGTAATGGTAGATGGGCTACTGAAAGAAATCTTTCAAGAAGTAAAGGCCATTTGGAAGGTTATAAGACGTTAAAAATATTAGCAAAACATGCTTTAAAAAAAGGTGTTAAAGTATTAAGTGTCTTTGCTTTTTCTACTGAAAATTTTAAAAGAAGTAAAGAAGAAGTAGATTTTTTAATGAATTTGTTTGTAGAAGGTTTTAATAAAGATAAAAATGTTTTTATGAAAAATAACATTAAAGTTATATTTTCAGGAAGAAGAGAACCGCTAAGAAAAGATGTGTTGAGCGCTATGGATAAGTTAAGTGATCTTACTAAGAACAATACAGGTGGTATACTAAATATTTGTCTTAATTATGGTGGTCAATCTGAGATAGTAGATGCTAGTAAAAAAATATTGGACGATGTAAATAATAATATAATAAAAAAAGAAGATATTACAGAAAATTTATTTTCTAAATATCTTTATAATGATTTAGAACCAATAGATTTTTTAATTAGAACTAGTGGTGAAACTAGAATAAGTAATTTTATGTTATATCAAGCTGCTTATGCTGAATTTTATTTCCCTAAAATATATTTTCCTGACTTCAAAGAAAACGAATTAGATGATGCTATTCTTGTATTTAACAAACGAGAAAGAAGATTTGGTGGATACAATAAAAAATGATTTTGAATATCAAAATCTTTTTTTATGACAATTTTTTTAAGTATTTATTTATACAATATATATGGTGATGTTATGAAAATTAAAATATTTGATGAAATACATGAAAAAGATTTAGAAAGTTCAATAAATAACTTTTTAAGTGAACTTGAAGGTGATATAATAGATATCAAGTATCAAGTTGCCATTGGTATTTCAGGAGAAGAACAGATATATTGTTTTAGTGCTATGATTGTATATTCTTAAACCATATACATATCATTAACATTGTTATTGTAATCATTTGTACTAAAAGTACTATTTTGTTCTAATTTACTTATTCTATGTTCTAATCTACTTAATTGTCTTTCTATCTTAGCTAGTCTACTTTCAATATCTTCTAAAGGAATATTATTCATTGAAGGCATGTTCATATTAGAATTAGGACCAGCATAAAAATTTGATTGAGTATTAATTTCTGGCATTGGTGGCATTATATTGTTTGGTTGATACATCATATTTTGATTAGGTATATTTTGACTGAATTGACTTTGATTATATTGAGTATAATCTATTTGTTCATTAAAAAATGAATTACGATTTTTTTTCATTTAAATCCTCCTATACCATTATATGTAAAATAGAAAGTTGTGATAATATGAGACTTAGAAATCCTAAGAATAAGAAAGAAGTATTAGATAATTGTAGTTTTTATTATAATGAAGATAATACATTTAATAGTAACCCATTATATTTAGAAATAGGTATGGGTAAGGGTAATTTTATAATGGGAATGGCTAAGAATTTTCCTAATATAAATTTTATTGGTTTGGAAAGATATGAAGCTGCTGCTAGTATAGCTATTAAAAAAATAGAAAAAGAAGATATTACTAATTTAAAAGTAATGGTTATGGATGTAGTTAATAGTGTAGAATTACTTAAGGGTAAGGTTGATAAAATATTTTTAAATTTTTCAGATCCTTGGCCTAAAGATAGACATGCTAAAAGAAGATTAACCCATATTAATCAATTAAAAGTTTATGATGAATTATTTAAAGATAATAAAATAATCGAAATGAAAACTGATAATGATGATTTGTTCGTTTATAGTTTAGAATCGTTTAAAGAGTATGGTTATGAAATAGAAGAAATATCTTATGATTTACATAATGAAGACAAATTTAATGTAAAGACTGAATATGAAGAAAAATTTTCAAACGAAGGTATTAGAATTAAATATGTTAGAGTTATAAAAGAATAGTCAAAATAAATTTACTTTTGATTATTTTTTTTGTATAATTGTATATAAAGGAGAATGTTATGAAAAAACATTTAATTCTACTAATAATGCTTATTATGTTAACTACTGGATGTAGTAATGTAAAAGATTTAAGTATAGAAGAAACTTTAGATACGTTTGCTTATAAAGAAAATGATTCAAATATATATAGAGTTGGGTATAAATATAATTTACCTAGTAATATGCAAGTAGATGAAAATTTATTATATAATGAGGTATTAACAAATTCTAAATATAATTTTTATTTATATATAGATGCAGTTAGTTATTTAAATAAAATAGAAAATTTATATGTTATAAATGATAGTTCTTATTATTCAAATAAGTTTGAATTTAATGATAAATTTGGTTATTTAGAAATAAATAAAAAAGAAAATGATAAATATTTAATTGAAATTATGTATAATTATGCTAAAATAGAAGTAATGGTAGAAAA
>CAYJPM010000037.1:0-4653 GCA_964372145.1 uncultured Muribaculaceae bacterium
TCAGCAACTTCATCATTTAAACCTAAATTAAGTACAGTATCCATCATACCAGGCATACTAGCTCTAGCACCACTTCTTACTGATACTAATAATGGTTTTTCATTATCACCAAATTTTTTACCAGTAACTTTTTCAAGTTCTAATAATTTCTCATTTATTTGAGATATTACTTCTTCAGATAATTTTTCTTTATCATCATAATATTTATTACAAGCTTCTGTTGAAACTGTAAAGCCTCTAGGAACGGGTAAACCAATATTTGTCATCTCAGCAAGATTAGCACCTTTACCCCCAAGGATATTTTTCATTGACTTGTTTCCTTCATTAAAGGAATACACATATTTTTCCATATTTTCCTCCTATGATTTCATTGTATAGCAGAAAAAAAATAAATGCAAGCATTTATTTTATATTTTTTCTCGATTGTCGTCTATATAATTTTCATATAAATCTATATTGTTTTGATTTAATAAAACTTTATGTATATAATTAATTTCTTTTAATTTATAATCTAATATTATATATTTATTTTTATATTCTAAACTTTTATCTTGAAAATTTATTTTAACTAATCTATCTATATCATCATATTTAACTAATCTTTTTCTAGTATCAGATAAATCATCTCTAACTTCATTATCATGTCTAGTACCTTTTTCTAATTCATCTTCCCACCATTTTTCTTCAATAAGTAAATTATTTTTTTCTGTATTTAATACATTTTTTAAATTATTTTTTTCTTCATTTTCTTGACTTAACAATCTTTTAATTTTAATATCTATTATTTCTATATATCTGTTAGTATAATCTATAAAACCATTATAAAAATTATATTCATCAATTAAAATCCACAAAACATCTTCTTTATCAAAATTATTATTAGATTTATATTCATTTATTTTACGTTCAAATAAATCTATTAAAGCTTTTTTATAAGAAACAATATACTTCTCAAAAATATTACTATCTATTTTCCTTTTTAAAAAATTATGTAATTGTGTGTACTTATTATTAAATATCTCTAATTCACTAACCATTATTTATTTACCTCCCTTGGATGAGCTTTTAAATATACCTCTTTAATTCTATCATTTGAAACATGTGTATAAACTTCAGTAGTACTTAAACTTTCATGTCCAAGTAATTCTTGCACTGTTTTTATATCTGCTCCATTATTAAGTAAATGAGTAGCAAACGTATGTCTAAGTGTATGCACACTTATATTATGTTTAACAGATAAAACATTAGTACTACTCTTTACTATTTTTTCTATACTACCCTTACCTAATTTATTACCAAATTTATTTAAAAACAAATATTCACTAGTTTTACCATTTAATAATTCTCTTCTTACACTATTTAAATATATTTCTAAATACTTCTTAGTATAA
Source organism: uncultured Muribaculaceae bacterium (assembly GCA_964372145.1). Lineage (GTDB taxonomy): Bacteria > Bacillota_I > Bacilli_A > RF39 > UBA660 > CAKOSP01. Next base: position 1,392 of record CAYJPM010000037.1, read on the forward strand.
TCACCGTAATAAACTATTCTTTCTTTAGAACCTTTACCTAATACCTTAATAGTTTTATCATCAAAATTTATATTTTTTATTAATAAATTACTTACTTCACTTAACCTTATACCAGTTGCGTATATAAGTTCCAATAATAATCTATTCCTTACACCGTATATATTATCTAAACATATACCTTCTAATATATTATCTATTTCTTCATAATTTAAATAATTTGGTAATTTTCTTTCAATTTTAGGATTAGATATTGAATTAAGTATATTAGATTTTATTATATTATTTAAAACTAAATAATTATAAAACATTCTTATAGATGTTAACTTTCTAGCAATAGTTTTATTACTTAATTTCTTTTCGTCAAGTAACTTCAGATAATTTCTAACATTATTTTTATCTATGTTCATATATTTAATTTTATTATCACTTAAAAATACTTCAAATGATAATAAATCAATTTTATAATTTTTAATTGTATCTTCTGAATAATTTAATTCTAACTTTAAATATTCTAAATATTTTTCAATAACTTCTAACATATTTTATATCTTTCTAAATATATTCTAACATATAAAAAGTTAACTTTCTATAAAAGTTAACTTTATTTTTACATTTTATCTTCGAAATATCCAGATACATCTTCAAAAGATGCTTCTAACATATCTTTAGCTTTATCTCTAGCTTTCTTATTCATCATTAAGTATGCGGTAGTGCCACCTATTATACCTAATGCTAAACCACCCATAACTAAATTCTTCTTATTCACTTTTAACACCTCAGTAATATTATTTACATATTATCCAATATTATACTCATTAATTTTTCTTTTAAAGTAGTATTTCTATTATTAGCTCTATCATTTCTAACGCCACTAGCAAAAACAGATGGATCACCTAGTAATATTAATGATTTTTTTGCACGAGATACACCAGTATATAATAATTTATTATACATCATTACATAATATTCTTTAACTATAGGCATAATTACATGATCAAACTCACTACCTTGACTTTTATGTATAGATATTGCATATGCATGTTTAATATTACTCAAATACTTTTTAGGAACTTCCAAAACATTACCATCAAAATCTATTTCAATAATAGGTTTAACACCATTAATAATTTTTCTTATATAACCTATATCACCATTATATACGTTATTATCAGGATCATTAACAAGTTGTAATACTTTATCACCTTCCCTAAATAATATGTCATTATGAATTATTTCATTTTTTGATTTATCTTTCTGATTATAAATATCTCTAACTATTTTATTAAGATTATCTATTCCATTTTCTCCTTTATACATTGGAGCAAGTATTTGCATATTATCAGCAGTATATCCTTTATCTTTTGCATTTAATATAACTTTTTTAATTATTAAAGATAAATTATTACTATCAGTATTTATAAAATTGTAATCGTCTTTCTTAGTTAAAAAATCTTCCTCTAATTCCTGATTCTTAATTTCTTTAGCTAAATAAGGTATAAATGAATTATCACTTTGACGATATATTTTAGTAAGAGGAATATAATTAAATATATCACTTTCTATTAAGTTGTTTAATACAAGTCCTGCTCCTACAGATGGAAGCTGAAAAGAATCTCCTACTAATATTAGTTTGACATTAGTTTTTAATGCTTTAATAAGCGCATCAAATAATTTTAAATCAATCATTGAAGCCTCATCTACTACTACTATTTTATGCCCTGTTTTATTAAATTCATCATATTCAAATGAATCATTTTCTTTATGCCATTTTAAATATCTATGTATAGTCGTAGCGTATAAACCAGTAGACATACTCATTTTCTTACTAGCTCTACCAGTCGGCGCTACCAATGCTATATCTTCTATTATTTCAACTGGACTTAGTTTATGTTCATTAATATATAATTTAATTAATGCATTAAGTATTGTTGTTTTACCGGTACCGGGTCCTCCTGATATAATAGACACATTATTATTAAGAGCAACTTTAATAGCTTTCTTCTGCTCTATATCATAATTAATATTAATCATATTTTCTAGTGATAATATTTTGTCATCAAAATCTTTAATTACTTTAGTCTTACTATCTAATATTTTCTTAAGATTATAACAAATAGAATTTTCTGCATCATAATACTCTTTTAAATATATTTTATTATCTTCTATTATAATTTCTTTTTCATTTACTAGATACTCAAATATTTCATCATATTTATCACTACCTAAACTAAGTTTAAATATACTTTGTAAAGCATTACTAATCATTTCATTATCATAATACGTATGACCATCACTATTACTAATAATCTTCATAACTTCTAATACACAATTTCTAATCCTTAAAAAAGAATATTCGTCATGATTATTTAAATATAAGTGATCCAGTTTATTAAAATCAATAATTTCTTTTAACTCATAAAAATTCTCATCTATTATCTTCTCAGTTTTATCTTTATATTTATTTATTATTTTACCAGCTTCATCAACACTAAAACCTATAGTTTCAAGTTTAATAATTAAATCGCTAGTTTTATCGTAATTAATAATAGCTTTATGTATTTTATCTGCTTTACTTTGAGACATGTTTTTAACTACTAATATATTATTAATATCCCTCATCATTTCTAAAGTATCTTCTTTATATAAATCTACTAAAGCTTCTGCCGTCTTCTTACCACATCCAGGTATAAAAGAACTAGTTAAAAACTCAATTATTTTTTCTTTAGTACTAGGTAATAACAATTTATATTGTTTAACATTTAACTGATATTTACCATATTTTTGATTAAGTTCATAATCACCAATAAGTTCCATCATTACATCATATTTTAAATCATAAAAATTACCTACAATTTGCGTTGTAGTATTTTCTAACTTATCTACAGTACTAGTCTTTACTTTTAAAAGCGCTACTGTGTAACCGTTATCTTCATTTTGATATATAATTTTACTTATTTTTCCTGTAATTGTATGCACTTTATCACCTGTTTCATTATAACAAATAAAAAGTTAAATAGATACTACCATTTAACTTTTAAAACATTTAATTCAATAATTCTTTATTTTTAGATAAAAATAACTCCATAGCTTTTTTAAATTCTTCTTCATCTTTAAGATTATCTAATTCATTACCAACCTTACGCTTTATAAAAAAATCATTTTCATCTTTACTATTAGATAAATAAAAATAATTATCAATTACATCCATAATAATATATTCTTTATTTTCAAATTCTATAATACTAACTTCTTTGTCCATGAC
>CAYJPM010000037.1:4753-9453 GCA_964372145.1 uncultured Muribaculaceae bacterium
TAATAAATTTTTCTTTATTCGCGCTAAAGATTCAGCTTTTTCTTTTTTTGTAACTTTATATTGTATTTTTTGTCCACTAGTAGAATTCATAATAGAACTTTTAATTGTAGCATTTGTTTTATCCATTTTTATTTCTCCTCTTTATCTTTAATTATAATATCATAAAATTCATTCAATTTACAACTTTTATCTAATTTAATCTTTAAAAAGTTTGTTGTATGACCAACAGAGTAATCTTCTTTTACTTCATCTACTAACACTTCTAAAGTATTACCTACAAACTTTTTATAATATTCTTTTTCCAAACTATCAGATAAACCTAATAACTTCTTAGATCTTATCTTTATATCTTTAGGATTAACGTGTTCATCCATTTTACTAGATGCAGTACCTTCTCTATCTGAGTAAGAAAATACATGTATTTTACTAAATTTAATTTTCTTACAAAATTCAAAAGTCTCTTCAAATAATTCATCAGTTTCATAAGGATGACCCACTATTACATCAGTAGATATATTAATATCTTTATTAATACTTCTTATTGATTTAATCTTTTCATAATAATACTTAGTATCATATTTTCTATTCATTCTTTTAAGTATTACATCACTACCAGCTTGAAGCGGTATATGTAAATGATTACATAATACTTTGTTATTTTTTAATAATTCTAAAAACTCACTATCTAATTCAGTTATTTCTATACTAGATAATCTAATTCTCTTAATACCAGTTATTTTAGATAACTCATCTATTAATTTATATAATTTAGGATAACTACCAGTATGTATACCAGTTAACACTATTTCTTTATATCCATTACTAGCTAAATTACTAACTTCATTTATTACATCACTAAATTCTTTAAATCTAATATTACCTCTTACATAAGGTATAATACAATAAGAACAATAATTATTACATCCATCTTGGATTTTAACATAAGCTCTTATTTGATCAAAATCATTTATTTCCATATTTTCAAATTCTAAATTATTTACATTACATATATTAATATATTTATTATTAGTTTTAACATACTCATCTATTAAAAAAGGTATCCTAGTTTTATCTTTAGTACCTATTAGTATATCTACATTTATGTCATTAAATATATCTTTATTATTTTGAGTACTACAACCACATATAACAAATATACAATTATTATTTTCTCTTCTTATATGTCTTGCTAATTTTAAACTTTTACTATCTGATGTATTAGTAACACTACAAGTATTTAAAATTACTATATCACTATCTTTTATATTATTACAATCTTCATAACCTTTAGTTAATAAACATTCTCTAATATAATTAGATTCATACATATTAACTTTACAACCTAAAGTCTCTATATGAAACTTCATAAAACCACCCTAACTTAACATAGATTTCAAATTTTTTAAAGCCTTTAAAAATTCTTCTTCTTTTTGATAACTAATAACTCTTACTGAAGATGTATCTGGCACTACTATATTTTCATTATAATCACTACTAGTTTCTATTTTTTTCACTAATAAACCATCTATTTCTTTTTCTTCACTATAACTAATCGTACAATTATTATTTTTCTTAATTAACTCATCATAACTAATTATAGCTTTTTCTTCCTGTTCTTTTTCAAAAGAAACAAAATTATTTGTTAAACTTTCATTATCTTTAAGTATAGCTTCATTAATTAACTCTAGTTCAGATTTACTTTTACTTTCATTAAGAACTTCTTCATTTATTTTAATAAAATATATTAATGTTATTATAAGTATTAATAATACTATAACAGCAAAAAAGAAAACAAAATCAACAAACGTCAACGTTTCTAAAAAATCTTTCATATCATATAATATTTGCATATATACCACCTATACATATAATTTTAACATTAAACTTAAAAGTTTATAATATTAAAACAAAAACTTTACAAACGCAAATGTAAATATATTATATCACATAATGTAAAAATTGACAAAAAATAACAAAACAGTAAAACCGTTTTGTTACATACTTATTCCAGAATCAACATATGCATAACTAAATATACAACCATTACCTTCAGAATCTACACATTCACTTCCACTAGTATCAGTCGCAAATCTAACCACCAATAAATATTTATTTTCAGTAATTAAATTGTTCATAAACACTTCAGCTGAGCCTAAGGTTTTCAAATAATTTTTAAACTCAACTTCCAACATAGTATCAGTATATTTAAGCTGATCAGGACAAGTTGAATCACTTACACAATTTGGATCAACAAATAACATGTCTACTACATTATAATTTTCAATTAAAACAGACTTATCTATACCAGAAATACCAAATAAATTAATACTGTTATTTTTTAATATTTCTTCATCAAAATAGGCATTTAGCCATCTTTTAATATTATCAGTTTTATAAACATAACTTACATCATTGTAATACAATCTATTTCTTTCATTATTAACCGCAGAACTATATGTAGAATATACCAGCACTAAACAAGTAGTAATCATAACTGTAACTATTAATGTTTCAATAATTACAAAACCCTTTTTATTATTTTTCATTATTCACCCTCATTACTCATATTTATTATATATGGATTATCTATAGTACCAGCACCATCTACTAATATATTATTTGTAACATTAATTACAGGTCTAACAGAGCGTACTACATCAGCAGTTGTATCATAACTAATTTCACCACCAGGACTCACCATAAATGGATAATATATATTATTTTGATTTTTAGCACCAGACATTGTATAAAAATCATATAATACACTTGAATTATATAAGTAATAACTAGAATTTCCTGAATTGCTACTTCCGCCTGCATATATTACTTCATCAATAGTTAATAATCCAATTTTATTGTTAACTTTGGTACCCAAACATGTATTAGTGGCTATATTATTTAAAACAACTCTGTTATACGCTGCATAGTTATTATTATCTACTAAAGAGTTATCATTACAAAATTCATTGTTAAGTATTACATCAGAGTAATATAATAAATTTGTGTTGTACCAATCATTTAGTAACGTACTAATATCACTGTTTTCATATTCTATTAAAGTATTATTAGAATTATAACTAGACATCGTTATCTCACCATCTAAAACCAACTTTATACTATTATCTAAATTAATTCCTACTATTCTCCAGTTATAGCTTGCAAAAGACACATAATTATTATCTACAGCACCCCTAAAATAATAACTATATTTATCACCATCTTCAAGTTGTATTAAACCTTCATTAGTAGTACTAACTTCTTTTCCTATATTAGTTACACTACTTAGTTTAACTTCATTATTTTGTAAAATCAATTCGTTAAAAAGAATCTCTTCATCTACAACTTGTTTAACAACAAAACTACCATTTATATCGCTATCACTATTATTATTTATATTAAGTTTGTAGTTATGTGTTTCACCAGACTTAATTAATATATTATCTAAAATTACACCATTTTCAAATAAACCACTTTCAGTTACATCATTATATATTATCTCATACTCTACTTCGTTATTACAATTAACATTCTCAAACATAACATAATACATTACATCTTCATTACTGTTATTACTTACAGAAAATTCTAAATTATTATTATTTGAATTAGTAATTTTACTAGAACTTAAATAATTTATAGATATTGATTGATCAACTACAATAGTAGAATCAGTTATCACTTCATAATATAAGTAATAACAAAACAAAAAGACTAAGCCTAAACTTAATAACAAACCTACAAAATTAAGAGGATATTTAAATCTTTTTCTCATATACCTTACCTAATATAAGTTTACTAAATTTATAACACTTAGTCAAATAAAAATTACCTTCTATAATAGAAAGTAATTCATAAACATATTATTGCACTGTATAAGGGTCATCCCACGTACCTGAACCAGATGCAAGAGTATCAGATTTGAGAGAAACTGCGGGACGAAGACCATAAGTATGAGGGACAGAGATATTAGTTAGACCACCCGACGAATACACATAGAAGGCAGAGGCAGCACCATACCTACTATAAGGGGACCCCACCCAGTAAGTATTTTTTGTATACAAATAGTAGTTACTATTTCCATATACGCATCTTCCACCAGCAAACGATACCTCGTCTACTGAAATAAGTCCCACTGGTACACTTAATGCTCCATTTCCGTTTACTTCATCATCTACTGTAAAAGCATCTGCTTGAACTGGACACTCAAGTGTTGGGGTTCTATTTGTTTCATTTCTTATAACAGCTCCGAAATACTGTGTACTTGTTCCTATTCCAGATGCAACTGTTGTTCCCGCCCTATCAGTATAAGCTGTACGATCACTACAATATATTGCATCGGATATGTAATCATGGTAACCCAGACTATATATATTATCTAAGTACCAATCATCTATCATTATTTTGGCATTACTACTTGTACTTGTTCCATGTTGCTCACCTAAAGTATACATATAACCCGCATATTCTGCTGATGTAGATAACGAGTTAAACAACCCTACATCTATCTGAGTAACAGTTCCAGTCATTACAACCGATTGTGAAGCGTCAGGTTGTGACGCACCCGAATAAATCATTCTTACTGAACCATCTCCATTAATACGCACTATACGCCAGTAAAACCCAGCAAATGATACCCAATTATTATCTACTGCACCTCTATAGTAATAACTAGTTCCATAATCATCTTGGGCTGCAAACAA
>CAYJPM010000038.1:0-8213 GCA_964372145.1 uncultured Muribaculaceae bacterium
TCCTACTACATGCTAAATTTCCATCTGTTATTTTTTTCATAATTATCACTTTCCTATCTATTAAATTATAACATAAAAAAAATAAATAATTAAATATTTATTTCTTATTTTCTTCTAAATATGCTTTAGATATTGTTAATTTATATAGTGTTAAATTATCTATTATAATGAAATAACTTTTTTCATTAGGTACTACTTCATAATATATAATTGGTGAACCAGTTGTATCATGAGCATCTATTAATTCTTCAATAGACATTACTCTTATTTTATTATTAAATACACTTTCATTTAAATCTGGCTGACTACTTGTTACTATAAGTCTATCATATTCTCTTAAATATTTTCTTATAGTAGCGTTATATATATCTTTTTTAAAGTATCTTATATATATTTTAATAACTAATATTCCTACTGTTAATATAGATAATATACCAAATGATATAGCTAATATTAACATTCCCATGTTCATAACTTCTCTATCTTCATAGTCAGTTAAGTATGAAGAATCATCTATATTTGAATCTGGTGTAGTTATACCAATTGTTTGTTCTGAAAGTGGTATAACTACTGTTAATTTATTATTACTTTCTAATCCTTTATTTATTTCTTCATTACTTCCTTTTGTAATAATCTCCATTGTAACAGTCAATTGACTATCTACTGCTACTCCATAAGTATTTTTATAGTCAGTAACTATTGCATTATATTTATCGTAATTAATGTTAATATCTTTATTTATATTTAAATCTTTTTCATTATATTCTTCTGATCCTGTTTCAATTTCTTCAGATTTAGTAAATAATATTTTATCAGGTTCATTTTGATTTGTTATAGTTACGTTTGCTGTAACTTTATATTCATAATCAAAATGTATTTTATCATTAGCATGTAATTCATAATTATATTTAATTCTTACTTCATCTATTAAACTAGTAACATACTGCATACCTGAATTTAAGAAAGGATCTTCATATTGAGTGTTTTCTTTTAGATAAACTTGATAAAATATACTACCTTTTTCATTATAATTTATAATTTTCATATCTGTTTCAGTATCATATAATTTAGAAACCGAAAACGCTAAGCCCATTATAAATAATAATGAAAATAACCCAAATATAACTATTTTAACTTCAGCTTTTAATTTTAGTTTTTTCTTTGGTATTTCAAAGTTTTTATTATTTCCATTGTAAACAACTTTACTCATTATTTCTCCTTTTATTCTTTTAATTAATTTGATTATTTAACCACACTGTCGGATATCCAACATAAGGTATTTTAAAATTTACTATTCCAAGTATTTCATTTTCATTAACTACCCAGTTATCTATTTCTTTATTGTTATCACCTTTTGTAATAAATTTATATTCATCATTTTCGTATTTTATTTCTTCTACTCTATGTACTACAACTATATCATTTTGTTCAAAAACTAATATATCTTGTTCTTCAATTATTTTTGGATCATCTATTTTTTCTACTATTGCAACATCACCTACGTTTAAGTTAGGTTGCATAGATCCTGATCCTATACTTATTACATAATATTTAAACATTCCACTAGTTAAAAATATTATTATTACCATTACTATAATCATTAATATAGTAAATATTCTATTTAAAATATTTTTCTCTAATGAACTATCTTTTTTTTCTTTTTTCTTAATCGTTCTTGATATTAAATATAATATTAAAAGCGGTAATAAAAAAGCTATGATAGCATTAATATATTCGTTAAAATTAGGGAATATAGGTAAGAAATATTCTGGTAATTCCATTAGTATTCTATAGAATATTGCTGGCATAAAACCAAAATTTATAGATGTATAACTTAATAATATATTCATTCCTATTGCTGGAAATATTATAAGCGATACTATACTTACTATATCAGCGCCTCTATTTAAATTAAATAATTCTGTTTTAAACATTATATCTATTAATACAAAGACTACTGATGATAATATCAATAATTTTTTATCATCTATAATTTTTTTATTAACCATATATCTTAATACTTCTACAGTTAAAATAATAATTATAACTGGAAGCATATTTCTAATTAAATTTAAGAATGTTATACTATAACCTGTTCTTATAAAACCTACAAATATACCCGTTATGTAAGTAAAAATATAATATAACATTACAATGATAAATATATTCATCATTGTATCTTTAAAATATCTATTTTTACTTCTTTCATAACCGATAGTAAATTTTATTAGTAAAATAAAAAGAAGTATAATGGCACTAATAATATAAATATTAGAAATATTAAATACTAACATATTTAATAATGTTAGTGTAAATAACGATATTAAAATTATCATTATTTTAATATGACTTGCTTTTATATTATCACCCACTAACTTCCTTTTTATAAATTATTCTTAATCAACTTGTGTATATAAAATTGATGTATCTAATCCTGTTACAGTAACAGTGTTAGATGGTAACTCTTCTGCTGTTGTATCAGCTGCATATGTAAGAGTTAACTTAAGAACTTTACTTGATGCAGAATCTAAAGCAGGAACTGCTGAAATAGCTGAATCATCATCATAAGTTAAAGTATAACTTAAATTGCTACATACATTAACAGCGTCTTGATGTGTTTCATCTCCCGCTACTGCACATACTGGAGTACCTAAATTAACTGTTGTTGCAGTTGCATTAAAGTCACCCGTATTTTGTACAGTGATTAAATAAGATGCACTATCTCCTGGTTTAGATAAATTAATATTAATACCAGTAATTGCTGTAGTACCAGCTACTATTGATGGTGTATTTGCAGTTGCATCACCTGTTACTGTAGGTGCTGATATACTGTTAAATGATACATCCCAAGTTGCAGATCCAACTGTAGCTGTAACATTACTAATGTTAAGCGTTCTAGAAAATGCTGCAAACCCTACTGATAATCCTCCTACTGCGATTGTTATAGCTACTATAGCTAAAATTTTTAAATTTCTTTCTGTTCTCATAAATATCCTCCTTATTTATTTTCTTAATCTAGTTGTACATAATTGATAGCAATTTTTAAGTTTGTAATGCTAACCTCATTAATTGGTAATCTAGTATCTTGATAATCTATTTTTAGAACCATTCTTTTTGTTTCCCCTGGTGCTAGTTCATCATCTACTGCTACATCTGTTAGAACACCTGCATACTGTAATGTAATTTCAATTCCACCACATACATTTGCTTCATCTTCTCTTTGTACAGCTTCTCCATCATTATTTGTAATTGCAGTACAAATAGGTGTTTCAATAGTTAATAAACCAATCTTTGAATTTAAATCACCTTCATTTACAACATCAAAATAATACGTAATAGATGAATTAACTTCTTCGAATTTAATATCTAAATTCTGTATTGCTGTTGTTTCACTTACTATAATTGGCGCTGTATTAATTGTTACATCTCCAGTTATAGTAGGCGTACTTAAATCATCGAAATGAATATCCCAGTTTGCCGCTCTTACTGCCCCAACCGACTCAATTTCCAATACTTGACTTAATGTTGCATAAGATAAACTTATTCCGAACACAGTAACTAGTATTGCAACTATTATAATACCTTTAACATTCATAACTTACTCCTACTATCATATTATTTTACTTTTAAAGTATATCACAAAAAAATATTCGTAGGCAAGCATTTTTTCATACTTCTTATACTTTATATGTATATTATGGTCAATTTACATATTTTTATATACAAAAAAAAAAGAAATTATTTAAAATTTCTCTTTCTATCAAACTTCTTATTATCACTTGATTTTCTATCAAATCTTTTATTATCTCCAGATTTTCTATCAAATCTTTTATTATCTCCAGATTTTCTATCAAAACTTCTGTTATTTCTTGATCTTCCATCAAATTTATTATCTCTTGGTCTTTTCGTACTCTTCTTAGTAGATATTTCTGCATTGATTTTTCTACCATTATATTCATTACCTGATATTAATTTAATAAAATCTTCTACAACTGTTTCATCTACATCAATAAATGAAAAGTTTTCTAATATTTCTATATTTGAAAATTTATCCTTTTTTAATGAAGTTATTTCTTCAATAAATTCTAAAAATTCAGTTTTTCTTATTCTATCTTTTTTACCGATATTAATGAATGTTCTTTTTGTTCCATCATCAACTGTTCTTACAGATCTTTCTTTAACAACTATTTCTTTTTGTAAATCAGATCCTATTTCTTTTGTTACTGAATATTTTAGTAATGCTGCACTTAATTTTACTAAATCTGTTTTATTTAAGTCTCTAACAAATTCAAGTTCAGTATCCATGTTATTTTCTGCAATTAAATCTTTTGCATTTTTCATTACTTCATCATATTTTACTTTCATAATTTCTTCTTTCTGTGGCACATCAAGTGGCACTATTGGATGATTAATATATTTAGATATTCTATTAATCATATCCTTTTCTTTTTGTGTAATTAAACTAATTGCTTCACCATGGTTGTCTGCTCTACCTGTTCTACCTATTCTGTGAACATATGCTTCTTTATCGAATGGTAAATGATAGTTTACAACTAACTCTATATTGTTAATATGTATTCCTCTTGCTGCAACATCTGTAGCAATTAATATTTTAAATTCATTTCTTTTAAATTTGTCTAAAGTTCTAATTCTTTGACCTTGAGGTATATCACCATGTATTACATCTGCTAAATATCCTCTATTTAAAAGTTCTTCAGTAAGAGAATCACAATCACTTTTTGTTTTAACAAATACTATTGCTTTTTTAATAGTTCTAGCATCTATAATTCTAGATAATATTTCTGGTTTATCTTTAGTATTAACAACGTGAAAACCTTGTTTAATATTATCAGCTGTTTTAGTATCTGATTCTACTTGTATATGTTTATAATCTTTTCTTAAATAATTTTCAACTAAAACTTTAACTTGTCTACTCATAGTAGCAGATAACATTAAAACTTGCTTATCTCTAGCTGTTTTAGTAAATATTTCTTCAATATCCTTAATAAATCCCATGTTAAGCATTTCATCTGCTTCATCAAGTACAAAATAGTCTATTACAGTTAAATTTAATTTTTTTCTTTTAATTAAATCTTTTACTCTTCCTGGTGTACCTATTACTATATCTGGTCCTGAGTTTAATATATTAATTTGTTTTTTAATATCACTTCCACCATATACTGCTGTTATATTAAATTCTCTATCTCTATCTAAATCTTTAAACTCTTTACTTATTTGAAGAGCTAATTCTCTAGTAGGACTTAATATAATTGCTTTTACACCTGTTTTTTCTCTGTTAATGTTAGATAATACTGATGCAGCGAATGCTAAAGTTTTACCTGTTCCTGTTTTGGCTTGTCCAAATACATCTTTTCCATCTAATATAACTGGAATTAACAAACTTTGTATTTCACTTGGCGTTGTATATCCTAACTTTTCAATTGACTTCAAAACGTTCTTTGATAGTCCTAATTTTTTAAATAAATTTTCCATTTTACTCCTTAATTTGTAGTTACAAGTTGTCTTTGCGGGTTTAACTATACCACACATTACTTAAATAAGCAAATAAAAAAGAGAATTTATCTCTTAATTAGGTATTTTAAGCAATTGTCCTATACTTAATATAGTATTTTTAAGATTATTTAGTGCTATAATTGAATCTACTGTTACTCCATATTTGGATGCTATACCATATAAAGTGTCTCCTGGCATTACTGTATAATTAATATAATTAGGTAATGTTCCTGTTATTTTTAAAACTTGTCCTATACTTAGTATATCACTTGTTAAATTATTTAAATTTTTGATTTCACTAACTGTAGTATTAAATTTTCTAGCTATACTATATAATGTGTCTCCTGGTAATACTGTATATGTTGTATCTGGAATACTTGGTTCCTCAGGTTCTGGAACTATATTGCCACTTGGTATTTTTAACACTTGTCCTATACTTAATATATTACTTGTTAAATTATTCAATGTCTTTATAGCGTCTACCGTAGTATCAAACCTATTAGCTATGGCATATAAACTATCTCCGGGCATTACTATGTAAGTTAAATCTTCTGTTGGTGGACTTGTTACACTTCCACTTATTTTAAGTACTTGACCTATACTTAGAATATCACTTGTTAAATTATTTAAACTTCTTAAATTATCTACTGTTGTACTAAATTTTCTAGCTATACTATATAATGTATCTCCTGCTTGTACTATATAAGATTCTGTTTCAGTTGGTGGAACATATCCCCCTTCTTTTGGAACAATTAGTATTTGCCCTATACTTAAAGTATCACTTATTAAATTATTTATTAATTTTAAATCTTCTACTGTAGTTCCATAAGCACTTGCTATTTTATATAATGTATCTCCTGCTTTAACAGTATAAAGGATAATATCTTCATTATCTGGATATGCTCCTTCACAATTTGATAAAGGTGAATATAAATCTATTAATGCACTCCATGTATCTGGACCTACTACTCCTTCAGGAACTAATTTATTAATATATTGAAATGATTGCACTGCAGTATATAATTGCTCATCAAATACTCCACTTATATCTCCTGCATAATATAATAAATCTTTTAATATTATTTGTACTTCTCTTACATCATTACCTTGATCACCTATTTGAAGTATTGGTTTTGATATAATACTTTTTTCATTAAATGCTGGAGTAGTCATCTTATATAATAATTCCCATGTTTCTTTAGTAGCGGTACCTGTTACTTTTAAATTATTATCTTTTTGATAATTTTCAACCCATAATGTAGTATCAGGTCCATATACACCTGTACTTGTTCCAGGGAAATAATTGTTTATTTTTAATAGTTGTTGTAAGAGTGTTACATCTTGCCCACTATTAGTTTCTTTTAATTCTGGTTTATCTTCCATAAAACCTCCTATATAAATATATGATGAAGTTTTAAAAATAATTATTAAGAATATATTTATAAGGGAGTTGATTAAATGAATGAAGGTTATTTATTAGTTAATGTATATGCTGATGATATATCACAACCTATTGAAGATGCTACTGTTAAAATACTTGAAACTAGTAATACTTATCAAACTGACGAAAATGGACAAACTAGCAGTATTACTTTAGAAACCTTTCCTAGAGAAAATTCTTTAGAATATAATAAAAATAATCCTTATAAGACTTATTCTATTGAAGTAACTAAGGATGGTATGACTACAGTAACAGTAACTGGTATAGATATATTTGAAGGAATTAAAGCTATTCAAGATGTTAAAATGAAATCTAATGATACAACAGGTGTTAAAGAAGAAACTGTTGATATTGAACCAATTGTTATAAGTGGTAATTATTCAAGTAAATATCCTCAAGATGAACAGTTAGGATCTCAGTTTGTTTTAAATAAAGTAATAGTTCCTGAATATATTATAGTTCATGACGGAGCACCTGCTGATAATACAGCACCAAATCTTTATGTTAGTTTTCCTGATTATATAAAAAATGTTGCTAGTAGTGAAATATATCCTACTTGGCCACTTGAAACTTTAAGAGCTAATATTATTGCTATTATGTCTTTTACACTTAACAGAGTATATACTGAGTGGTACCCATCTAAAGGTTATAGATTTACTATAACGAGTGTAACAACTTATGATCAAAAATATACTATTAATAGAACTATATATGATTCTATATCTCAAGTAGTAGACGACTTAATGCTTCAATATTTAAAAAGACCTGGTAAAAGTGAACCTTTATTTGCACAATACTGTGATGGAGAATCTTTACGAGAAGATGGATGGCTTTGGCAATGGGGTTCAGCTGATTTAGGAGAACAAAAAGTTCCTGCTGCTGATATATTAAAATATTATTATGGAAATGATTTAGAATTTGCTAAAGCAACTTATCAAGAAGGTTTACCTACTTCTTTTCCTGGATACGTTTTAGCACTTGGATCATGTGGTGAAGAAGTAAAACTTTTTCAAAATCAAATTAATATAGTTAGAGGTAACTATCCAGGATTAATACAAATAGATAACCCTAATGGAGAATTTGATGAAAATACTGAAGATGCTGTTAAAAAATTTCAAGAAGTATTTGGCCTTACTAAAGATGGTATTGTAGGTATTAATACATGGTATAAAATATCATATATGCATATCGCTGTATCCAGAATGATATTTGGAGTTTATGATAGAGAATAAAAAAGAATAGATTACTATTCTTTTTT
>CAYJPM010000039.1:0-8172 GCA_964372145.1 uncultured Muribaculaceae bacterium
CACCATCTCTATAGTTAATTAAAGCTATATTAGCATTTCTATTTGGATCATATTCGATAGTAGCTACTCTACCAGTAACTCCATCTTTATTTCTTTTGAAATCAATAACACGGTATCTTTGTTTTGCTCCTCCACCAATGTGACGAACAGTCATTTTACCTTGATTATTTCTCCCACCTGTCTTACTTTTAATTGCAGTAAGCTTTTTAGTAGGAGTATTAGTTGTTATTTCTGTATTTGCTAAAGTTGTCATTCCACGACGACCAGGTGTCGTTGGTTTATATTTTTTAATTGCCATATTAACTTATCCTCCCTACTATAATTCGATAGATTGACCATCAACTAATGTAATAATTGCTTTTTTATAAGTTTTAGTCTCTCCAGCGTATTTTCCTACTCTTCTTCTTTTTGGTTTAGTAATACTTGTATTAACAGTTTTTACTTTAACTCCAAAAGCTTCTTCAATAGCATTTTTTATTTGTGGTTTAGTAGCTTTTTTATTAGCTTTAAACACATAAACATTCTTTGATTTTAAATCCATTGATTTTTCTGTAATCACAGGTGCATATATAATATCACTATAATGTTTCATTATTTAAGCGCCTCCTCAATTTTTTCAACTGCAGTAACATCTGCTACTAATACATCAGCATTAGTAATATCTCTACAATTAATTTCATTTGCAAGTAAGTATCCAACATTTGCTAAATTTCTTCCTGCTAAATATAAATTTTCATTATCTTCACCTAAAACGAATAATACTTTCTTTTCAAGTTTTAATGCATTCATTATATTTAATATTTCTTTAGTTTTATTAGATTCTAAATTCATATTATCTAATACTACTAATTCTTTATCTAATGCTTTAAGAGTTAATGCACTCTTTAAAGCTAAAACTCTTTCTTTTTTATTAATTTTGAAAGAATAATTTTTATTATCAACACCAAAAGCGATACCTCCGCCTCTCCATTGAACAGCTCTAATAGAACCTTGTCTTGCTCTACCAGTACCTTTTTGTTTCCAAGGTTTTCTTCCACCTCCAGAAACTTCTGCTCTAGATTTAGTTTTTCTAGTTCCTTGACGAGTTGCATCAAGTTGTAATTTAATAGCCTTTTTTAAACAATCATTATTAACTTCAACATTCCATACAGAATCTTTTAAAGTTAAATCTTTTACTTTTTCACCTTTAAGGTTTTTAACACTTATCTTAGTCATATTAATCCTCTCTAGAAGCCCTATTTGTTTTCTTCTTCAGTTACTTCAGTATTTTCTTCTACTACAGGAGCTTCAACAGCTTCTTCAGTAGCAACTTCAGTTTCTACAACTTCATCCACAATAGTTTCAACTTCATAAGTTAAAATTTCTTTTGGATTAGCTTTACGATTGTTTTTAACGGCACTTCTTACTAATACTAATGTACCTTTAGCTCCTGGAATGTTTCCACTTACTAAAATGTAATTTTCATCAGCATTTACTTCTATAATTTCTAGGTTTTGAACAGTTACTGTTTCAGCTCCCATATGTCCAGGTAATTTCTTACCTTTAGGTACTCTCATGTATAACATTGTACCCATTGAACCAGGTCCTCTATGGTAATGTGAACCATGAGTCATAGGTCCTCTTGATTGATTATGTCTTTTGATAACCCCTTGGAACCCTTTACCTTTACTAGTTCCAGTTGCATCTACAACATCTCCTACTGCAAAAACTTCTGCACTAATAACGTCTCCTAAATTATAAGAGCCTTCAAAATCTCTTATTTCTTTTACGAAGCGCTTAGGATTTGTGTTTGCTTTTTTTGCATTACCGATAGCGGCTTTGCTTGAATTTTTTTCTTTTTTGTCAAATACGCCTAACTTTAATGAATTATAACCATCTGTTTCAACAGTTTTAACTTGCATTACAACATTTGGTTCAACTTCTACTACAGTAACAGGTATTAATTTACCATCTTTAGTAAAAACTTGAGTCATTCCAGCTTTGCGTCCTAAGATTCCTTTCATCTTTTTCTCTCCTTCTCTTATAATTTAATATTGATGTCTACACCACTTGGTAAATCTAAGTGTGTAAGTGCATCTACAGTTTCTTTACTAGGTTCTTTGATATCAATTAATCTCTTATGAGTTCTTTTTTCAAATTGCTCTCTAGCATCCTTGTATTTGTGTACAGCTCTAAGTACAGTAACTTTTTCAATTTCTGTAGGAAGAGGTACTGGTCCAGAAACTACTCCACCAGTTCTTTTAACAGTTTCAAGTATTTTACCAGCAGCTAAATCTAATAATCTGTGATCAAACGCTTTTAAAACTATTCTTACTTTTTGTTTTGACATTCTTCATGTCCTCCTTTCGCATATATCTAGTATATACTTGCTCAGGACGAATTTACCCGAATTACACGATAAGTGTTAAACAACTTATCCTAGTGTATCGGCAACCTCGTACATCATAGCCAGTCATACGTACATAAGTATACCACAACAAACCTAGTAAAACAAGGGGTTTTTTAATATTTTTTAACATAATAAAACAAAGTATTTCTACTTCGTTTTATTAATATTTATTTAATTAAAATGTCAGTGTCTTGCATTTCTTTCGGAACAGCAATATCCATATAATTTAAAATAGTAGGCGCTACCATTGTTAAATCACCAGAATCTTTAAGTGATATATTATTATCTCTTATTACAAATGGTACTTTAGAAGTAGTATGTGTTGTACAGATTTTTCCTTCTTCATCTAACATGATATCTGCGTTACCATGATCAGCTAATAGTATTACTTTATAGAAATTATCATCTGCAACTTCAAATATTTTTCCTAAACAAATATCAACAGCCTTACACGCATTAACAGTTGCCTCAAAATTACCTGTATGGCCAACCATATCAGTATTAGCGAAATTAGCTAATATAAAATCATAATCTTCTTCCATAGCAGTACATATTTGTTTTGTAACTGCAACAGCGCTCATCTCTGGTTTTAAATCATAAGTTTTAACATTAGGAGAATCAACTTCAATTTTTTTACATTTGTTAATTTCACCTTCATATCCTCCATCAAAAAAATATGTTACATGAGGATATTTTTCACTTTCAGATATTCTAATTTGAGTCATATCTAAATAAGATAAATATAAACCTAAAGGATTATCTATTTTACTATGCTCTGTAAAATTAATGGTCTGAATGTTATTATCAACAGGAAGAAAAGAATATATTTCTAAATTATTAAAAGTATTGTTAGCTAATAACGATAATATTTGTTTTGCACGATCTGCTCTGTAATTCATCCAAATAACTACATCATTATCTTTTATTTTATTTGTAGAGTTAGTAATAATAGGTTTAATAAATTCATCTGTAATTCCAGATTCATAACTAGTTAAAATAGTTTTTTTAACATCTAATGAACTAATACCTATACCATTTACTATTAAATCATAATATATTTTAGTTCTATCCATATTATCATCTCTATCCATAGCATAATATCTACCACAAACAGAAGTAATATCACCAACTTTTAATTCATTAATAGCATTCTGTAATCTTTCAATATAATTATTAGCAGAATGAACATCAGTATCTCTACCATCAGTTATTAAATGAAAATGAATTTTTGTTATTCCATTTTTAACTAATATATCAAATAATTTAACAAAATGATTTATATTTGAATGAACATTACCATCACTAAGTAATCCAACAATATGAAAATCTTTATCTTTCTTTAATAACATATTATTAAATTTATCATTATTTACATATTCAGTTTCTAAAAAATCTGTAACTATCATTTCATTTTGTTTAATTAATCTTCCAGCACCTATTGTTGTATGTCCAACTTCACTATTACCAAATTGACCTTCTTCTAAACCAACACTTCTACCTGAAGCTTCTAACTTAGAATGAGGATAATCTTTCCATAATTCGTTAAAATTAGTCATATCAGCTTGTTTAATGGCATTACCATGTTCATCATTTCTTAAACCAAAACCATCTAATATAATTGTCAATACTTTTTTCAAAATTTATCGCCTCTTTACATAAAATAATATCATAAATCAAAAATTATTTCCACAAAAAAAAATAGAAGTGTTTAACTTCTATTTAACATTTATTATTCCGAACTTGTCATCTTTTCTTTTATATAAAACAGATACACATTCTTCGTCCACATTCTTAAATACAAAGAAATCATGATTTACTAGTTGCATTTGAAGCATAGCTTCTTCTTCATCCATCGGTTTTATATTCAATTCTTTTCTTTTAATTATATCTAATTTCTCTTCTTCAAATTCTTCATCTTCTAATTCAGGATTAAATAATACCGCATGCTTGTATCTATCACTGATCTTACTTTTATGTTTAGTTATTTGTCTTTCTAAAATATCCATTACTAAATCTATCGACGCATATAAATCCGTATGACTAACTTCCGCTCTTAGCATAAAGTTATCAGTTGGTATTGTAACTTCAATAGTTTGTAAATTATTTTTGACCCTTACATTAATGACAGCTTTTAAATTGTCAGCATTATCAAAGTATTTATCGATTCTAACCATCTTTTCATCAATATACTCTTTGATTGCTTTTGTAACTACAAGTTTATCACCATGAATTTGTAGTTTCATATTATCACCTTCCTAATTATATTATAGCACTACTTATTATAAAATACCACATATTATAGTATAAAAAAACTGCACTAGGCAGTATTTTTTACACTAATACATTTTGTTTTTCGACAACTTCTATAGCTTGCAATCCTTTTGATGTTTCAATTAGTGTAAAATTTACTTCTACGCCTTCATCTAAAGTTTTATAGCCATCTTTTACTATTGCTGAATAATGAACAAAAATATCTTCTAACTCTTGATATTCTATAAATCCATATCCTTTTTCATTGTTGAACCACTTAACTCTACCTATCATCATCGCCACCTCTTTTCTTTGTTCTAGAGTAACACAATGAAAATGCACACTGCAACATATTTCGTAGTCTAAAATTCGACATTTTCTAACACAACGTCATCATAGCAAATATAAAATTTTTATTTATTTAAAACGTCTTAATATATTATTTTTATACCTGAAATATATTTGAAATCTATTACTTTTTTTGAATTTATATTTTAAGACAAAATACAACTATTTTCATTCAACCAAAATTTTATCAAAAATTAAATCTGCTATTATTGAAATAGTAAAGGAATTATTTAATATGAAAGAAGCGTTTTTGAATTTTTCAATTAAAAAACTTAAAGTCAAAAATAATTTGTCTGAAAGTGATGAAAGAATATGTAGATATTCATTAGAAATAATATATAGCCTAGTAACAAAAATATCAACAATATTATTAATATCATATTTACTAAATATATTTTATGAATCTTTACTACTACTATTATTTTATACAATATTAAGAATATTTTCAGGAGGTATTCACGCATCCAGTAATTTATATTGTTGGATTACTAGTATTGTTATATACATAATAATACCTATATTAATAAAGTATGGTAATTTTGAAAACTTACCTTACTACATATTGTTAATTTTGTTTTCAACACTATTAATAGTATATTCACCATCAGATACAGAAAAAAAACCAATGATAAGAGAAGAAAAAAGAAAAAGAAATAAAAAAATCACCGGAATAATCACTATATTATATTTAGTGATTTCAATTATGATAGATAATGCATTAATAGAAAACACTATTATTTATGCCATTTTTTTACAAGCAATATGCGTTAATCCGCTTACATATAAATTATTTGATATGCAGTACAATAATTATTTGTACTACAAATCAACTAAGGTTTAAAGGATAAATATAGATTTAAACAGAAAGGAGAATAAAATGTTAGTAGATTTACTTAAAGGTATAGCAACTAATTCTGGAAAAGAAGCGTTCACTGCTATTTCTATATGGGATGAACCAGTTTGTCCAGAAGAATTATTATAATTAAATATATGCATCAAATTAATATTTGATGTTTTTTATTTCTTTAAAATTCTAAGTCTTGCACAAAAAACATTTTCTTTTATATGTATATCAAAATCAATATTACTTTTTTTAGATAAACTAGTTAAACCAAAACCAGAATTTCTATTTTTAGTTGAATATTTTTTTGTGTTTAATTTATCAACATCAATATTATCACTGAAATTATTACAAATATGAGTATAAATATATTTTTCATCATCATAAAATAATATTCTAATAAAAGGATTTTCAACATTTTGAGTTGCTTCAATAGAATTATCTAAACATATTCCTATACATTCCACATAGTGTAAAAAATTATTTAGTGTTATCATCTTTTTTATATTTAAACTTAATTTATTATCAATCCTAAAAATCACATAATCAAAACCAACAATTTTCTCGTAAAAAAAGTTGCTTATTTCTTTAGGAATGTTACTAACTTGTATTTGATTAACATTAATTATAGATTCCAAATCAAACAATTCATCTATTAAATGTGATGTTCTTTTATTCGATATAGATTTAATAACTAATAATTTATTTTTAACATTATGTTTATAAGTTGATGTTTCATCTAATAACTCTAAATATGAAATATTTTTCTTTTGAAGATAATCTCTTTCTCTGGCAACAAATTCGTACTTGTAATGTAAATACATTAAAGAAAACACATATATTCCTATGGATAATATCATTGAAGAATAATTTATGTCATTTGATTCAACAATTACATATATAATTATAATCACTAACGAAGTATAATATATAAAAGAAAGAAAAAATTTATAAAATTTAAATCTAAATATACCCTTAATAATATTTAAAATTATATATCTTGAAGATCTCATTTTTAATAAGGTATATATTATTAAAAATTGTAAGAATGCATTAAATATATTAAATACACCCATATAATTCATTAAAATATCATTACAATTATAATATAGAAATAAAATATAGAACGTTAAAATAGAATCAACTATAACTATTAATAATGTGTAAAATAACGATAGTATTATTTGATTTTTTAAATCTTGCTTAAAGAACACTAACAAAATAAAACAATATAAAAAAAACATCATCAAAAATTTTACATAATTACCTACTGTAGTATTTATTACATACAATAAAAGAATTATAAAAAACAATAATAAAATATTCATTACATTTAATTTAATTTTCTTAAATAAGATTAATTCAAAAAATGTTATCGTAGTAAATAAACTAATTAAACAAGTTAAAAAGAAAATCATTTTTCAATATCTTTCTTAAATTTTTTTGATAAAAAATCTACATGATTACCATTATTTAAAATAAAATGACCTTTGTTCCAATTATACTCATCAATACGATTAGTATTAGCTATGCATGCTCTATGAACAAATTTAAATCTATCATCTAACAGTTTCAATATTTCTTGTAAGGTAAGTGAAACAATATATGTATTATTATCAGTAACTATTCTAAGTCTACGATCAGCAGTATCTCTATAAATATATAGTATTGACCTATAATACAAACTTAAATGATTACTTCTAGTAGAGTATTTAAACATTTTATTATCAAAATTTTTATTTATAATATGATTAAGATCTTCTTTTAATTTATTTTCAAATCCATGGAATTTTTCAATAAAATCAAATACAGCATAAACACTACGGTGAACTGTTTCAAACATTTTATCATGATTGGTAATAAATATAATTTCGCTATCCCAATCTACCTCTCTGATTTTTTCAGCTATATGAATACCAGAGGGACCATCTTTTAAATCAACATCAAGCAAATAAATCTTTCTTAAATCAGTTTCATTCATATCTTTTTCTACATCTTTATCGAATTTACAATGAAAAGATATTTTAATTTCTTCTTCAAGATTAAATGTAACTTCATTAATAATTTGTTTAATTTTTTTATGCACATTAACATCATCATCAATTATTATAAATTTAATCATAAAATCACCTTTTCCCAAAATTTCGCACTGGAAAAAAAATATAATATTTTTCAAATATTATCAATATTAAAATTACTTCATTTTCGATTTGCAAACGGTATTAATAATGTATTTATCGTATTTATCGACAATATATTCATTTTGACTTGTAAATTTATCAAATAAATTATACGATAATCCAAATATAATTTTAGAATATTGTTTAAAATTTTTTATATAATC
>CAYJPM010000040.1:0-8072 GCA_964372145.1 uncultured Muribaculaceae bacterium
AACTTAATAAACTTGCTATGGATTTAGCTGCTAAAGTTTATGAAGAAGCTGCAAAGGCTAATCAAGGTGCTGAAGGTGAAGCTACAGAAACTACTGAAGAAACATCAAGTGACAATGTTGAAGAAGCAAAATTTGAAGAAAAATAATTAATTATGTAAGGTTCTAGGTAACTAGAACCTTTATATAATGAAAGGGTTATAATGAAATATAATAATAAGTATCAAATAAATTTAAGTGATTTATTTGATAGTAAAGATGATTTTCTTAAAGAATGCAGTAGAGTAAATAAAGAAATAGATAAAATAAAAAAATATAAAAATCATGTACTTGATAATGAAAATAAATTATGTAACACATTAGAACTTGATAGAGATATATCTTGTTATCTGGAAAGATTATATATTTATGCTAAAATTAATAATGATTTAGATTTAAGTAATTCTGAAGGTAATATGTGTTTTAGTAAAGTTATATCTTTATATAATAAATATGCTAGCGTTGCCTCTTTTGTAGTTCCTGAGTTATTAAAAAAAGATTTGAAATACATAAAAAAGTTAATATCAAAAAATGATAAATTATTAGAATTTGAACATAATTTAAAAGAAATTTACAGAACTAAAAAACATATTCTTAGTAATAATGAAGAAAAAATATTATCAAGTTTAAATAGTTCAGTAAATACTCCTATGGAAGTGTTTACTAAATTAGTTAATGTTGATTTAAAATTTAATGACATTAAAGATGAAAATGGTGATTCTATTTCTTTAACTAATAGTAATTATGATAGTTTTTTGGAATTAAATAATTCTGAAGTTAGAAGAAATGCTTTTTTTAGTATGCATAATGGCTTTAAATCTATTAATAGTACAGCTTCAAGTTTATTAAATAGAGAAATTAATAATCATAATACTATTAGTAGTATTAGAAAATATTCATCTGCCTTAGAATGTTCTTTGGATAAAAATAATATTAATACTACTATTTATGAATCTCTTATTAAAGCTGTTAATAAAAAGATTAAAGTTTTACATAAAGAATGGGAACTTAAAAAAAAGATTTTAAACATTGATGATTATCATGTTTATGATATGTCTTTGTCTATTGTTCCAGAGAACAATAAAATATATGATATAGAAGAAGCTAGAGACTTAATACAAGGTTCTCTTCTAATTATGGGAAAAGAATATAGTGAAGCAATTAATAATTTGTTTAGTAAAAATTTAATTGATATTTATCCAAGGATGAATAAAAGAAACGGTGCATACGCTACTTGTTCTTATTTAACACATCCTTATGTATTTGTTAATTATAATGGTACTATGCATGATGTTCTTACTGTAACACATGAACTAGGACATGCTATGCATTATTATTATGCTAAAAACAATAATACATTTACTAATTATAGTTATTCTATCTTTGTAGCAGAAGTAGCTAGTCAAGTAAATGAAATATTATTATTAAAATACATGTTAAATAAAACTAGTGATAAAAAAGAAAAATTATATTTATTAGATAAATTTTTAAGAAGATTTAAATTAACTTTTGCCACTATGTATGCCGATTTTGAAAGAAAATTACACGAATATGATCAAAGTGGTGTTTATTTAGGTGATGAATTAATAAATAAAGAATATTTAAATATTCATAAAAAGTATTATGGTCCTTCAGTTATTGTAGATGATGAAGTAAAATATGGTTGGTCAAGAACTCCTATGTTCTTTCATAACTATTATTTATATCAGTATGCAACAGGTTATGCTGCTGCACTTGAAATAGCTGAGAATATATTTAATAAAAAAGATAAAGCGTTAGCTAATTATATTGAGTTTTTAAAGTTAGGTTCTACTAAAGATCCTGTTTCATCTTTAAAAGTAGCAGGTGTAGATATTACTGGGACGAAAATATATTATAATGCTATAAAAATATTTGATAAAACATTAGATAAAATAGAAAAATTATACTATAGCGAGGAAGAAATAAATGAATAAAAAAGATTATTATAAAACTTTAGGAGTTGAAAAAAGTGCTAGTGATGCAGAAATTAAATCAGCATTTAGAAAACTTGCTAAAGAATATCATCCAGATAAAAACAAATCAGAAGGAGCAGAAGCTAAATTTAAAGAAATAGGTGAAGCTTATGCAGTTTTATCAGATGCTAATAAAAGAAGACAATATGATCAATTTGGAACAGCTGATTTTGGTGGTGCTGGTCAAGGTGGATTCAGTGGTGGATTCGGTGGTTTTGATGCAGGAGATATTGATTTAGACTCAATACTTAGAGATTTTTTTGGTGGTGGATTTTCAGGAGGATTTTCTGGAAGAGGAAATACTAGAAGTTCTGCTAGAAAAGGAAATGATATAAAAGTTGCAATAAATTTAACTTTTGAGGAAGCTGTATTTGGCTGTAAGAAAGATATTGTGTTGGATTTAGATGATGATTGTGAAAAATGTTCTGGTAAAGGTGGTTTTGGTGAATCAGTTTGTAAAACTTGTGGTGGCCAAGGTAAAGTTATTCAAGAACAAGCAACGTTGTTTGGTATGATGCAGACTCAAAAAACTTGTCCTGATTGTAAAGGAAATGGAAAAAGTTTTGAAGATAAGTGTAATCATTGTAAAGGTAGTGGTAGAATTAATAAAAGAAAAACTATTACTATTGAAGTACCTGAGGGAATTGATAATGGTTATGAACTTAGAATGACTGGTAAAGGTGAAAAAGGTTATAATGGTGGTTCTAATGGAGATATATACTTACATTTTAATGTAAAAGATCATGATATTTTTGAAAGAGATGGAAATGATATATATTTAGAAGTTCCAGTAACAATAACTGATGCTATTTTAGGAAATAAAGTAGAAATACCTACTTTAAAAGGTAACGTTATGTTAGAAATAGATTCAGGAACACAAAATTATACTAAATTGAAATTAAAAGGTAGAGGTGTTAAACATATTAGAAGTAATTCTTATGGAGATATGTACGCAGTAATCAATGTGGTTGTACCTAGAAAATTATCTAAAAAACAAAAAGAATTATTTAAAGAATTAGACAAAAGTGATTTAAATGATGATAAAGAATTTAAAGTATTTAAGAAATTTTTATAGAAAATAAGTTGTAAGTTGCAACTTATTTTTTTATTATATAATTTATTTTATGTAAAATATCATAATTTTTCTTTATTAAAAATAAAAAATAGTATATACTTATAATAAGGTGAAGTGATAAAATGAAACAAAGAGTTATAAGTGGAATAATAATGTTATTGATATGTTTTCCTATAGTGTTAATAGGTGGATATGCATATATTTTTGCAATAGCGTTATTATCTATGTTTGCATATAAAGAAGTAATAGAAATAAAATCTATTAAAAATAGTGTACCATTATTTGTAAAAATATTGGGTGTATTTGGTTTATTAACTGTAATATTAAGTAATTATTTTTACAACGAATATATTTATGCTAGTTTAATTGTTCCAGTAATATTTATGTTGTTGCCAATGGTTTTTTCTAATTCAAAAGAATATAATATATCATCAGCTTTTCAATTATTAGGTATGATTATATTTTTAGGACTTGCTTTTAGTGGTTTATTATTTGCTAGAGATAATATATATATGTTTTTATATTTAATTTCAATTACAGTATTTAGTGATATTTTTGCATATGTAACAGGATTATTAATTGGAAAACATAAATTATGCCCAGCGGTTAGTCCTAAAAAAACTATTGAAGGTAGTGTAGGTGGATTAATAGTAGGTATGAGTATTCCTATTATAATTTATGTGAATTTAATTGGTGAATTTAATTTTACTTTAGTGGTAATGACTTTTGTTTTAGCAGTGTTTTCACAATTAGGTGATTTAGTTTTCAGTAAAATTAAGAGAGATAATAATGTAAAAGATTTTTCTAATTTGATACCAGGACATGGTGGTATATTAGATAGAATAGATAGTTTATTAATAGTGTCATTAGTGTATTTAATGATATTACAATTTATTTAAGGAGGATTTATAATGATAGTTTCAATTATTTTATTAATATTTATTTTAGGATTAATTATTTTTATTCACGAATTAGGGCATTTCTTTTTTGCTAAGAAATTTGGTGTTCATATTTATGAATTTTCTTTAGGAATGGGTCCTGTTCTTTTTAGTAAAAAAGGTAAAGATGGTATAGACTATAACTTACGTGCAATTCCAATTGGTGGTTTTGTATCTATGGCTGGTGAAGTTTATGAAGATGATGAAGAAAATAAAATACCTAAAGATAAATTTATGTGTAATAAACCTTGGTATCAAAGAGTAATTATATTAGTTGCAGGTGTAGCTATGAATTTTGTATCTGCGATTATCGTATTATTTGTTATTTCATTAATATGGGGTGGTGGAACAAGACTTAATGTAATAGACAGTGTTGTTGAAGATATGCCGATGGCTGAGGCTGGTATAGTATCAGGAGATAAAGTTTTAGAAATTAATGGTTATAAAATTAGTAATTGGGATATAGCAGACATTGTTATGGTTATGGAACAAGACGCTGAAGTTTATAATTTTGTTATTGAACATAGTGATGGCACAACAGATAATTATGATGTCACACCTGAGATTGTTGAAGAAAACGGTCAGGAATTTAAAAGATTTGGTATTAATATTAAAATAGATACAGCTGATACATTTATTGAAAGTATCCAATATTCATTTACTAAATTTGGTAGTATTGTTGAATCTATGATGCTTACATTATATGGTCTTTTTACAGGTAATATTAGTTTAAATGCATTATCTGGACCAATAGGTATGTATGAAGTAGTAGAAACATCAGTATCTTTAGGTGTAGCTAATGTTATTTATTTATTTGCTTTCTTATCAATTAACGTTGGATTTTTAAATATTTTACCTTTCCCAGCATTTGATGGTGGAAGAGTTTTATTCTTAATAATCGAAAAAATTAAAGGTAGTCCAGTTAATTCAAAGGTTGAAAATATTTTCCATTTAGTTGGATTTGCATTATTAATGTTGCTTACAATATATGTTGCAATATCGGATATAATTAAATTATTTTAGTATTTGTTTTTCAAATACTTTTTTTATGGTATAATATTTTTGCTTTATATAGTTGTTAATAATAATTATGAAAAATATTTATATTTATATGGATGATTCTGGAATATTACATTATAATGATAAATATTGTGTTTACGGTGGAGTAGTGTTTACTTCTACTTTAGAAAGAGATAATATTTTTGGACAATATAATAATGAAATCAAAAAAATGATATACAAGTATCATTTTAGGGAAGTGAAAAACTACAATTTAAGTAAAAATGATAGAATTAAATTACTTAATATAATTAATAAATCTATAACATACAGTATTATTATTAAAAATAATAATATTTATAAAAGTATAATGGATATCAAAAAATCTAAAGGAAGATATAAAGAATATGCTCAAAGAATAATAATAAAAGATGTATTTAAATATCTTATTAAAATGAAAATCATTGATGTTTATGATTCAATTGAACTTAATATTGAAATTGATGAAAATAATATGTTATCTAATACAAATAGAATATATGTTTTTGATATATACAAAGAAATAATTAATATGTATAGATATAACAAAAATGCTTATATAGGTAATTTAAAAATAAATTTAAATTATGTTAGTTCTAAATCAAATACTGGTATACAAATCGCAGATTTATTATCTGGATCTATTCGTCATTCTAAATATAATAATAAAAATATTGACGTTAATGTATTAAGAATTATTCCATAAAAAAATCAGTTTAATAAACTGATTTTTTCTTTCTAAATTTATTATAATTTAGATTTATACCTTTTTGGATATATCCTTGGTAAACAACAATAATGTTAATCATTGTTGTATTAATATTATACGCAATTAAATTTAAAATATACTATAATTCTTCTAAAGTTATTGGTTTATTATTATTTTCAAAATCATAAGTGTTTATTCCAGTAATTAATTCGAATATTAAAGCCGATCTCTGTTCATATTCATATAATCTTGTATCTTTTTTTGGAATATGGCTAGTATTTAAATGTCTTTTTATTTTTTTAATATATTCTTGACCTTTAGAATTGAAACCAAGTATTTTAATATATTCAATCTTAGTCTTTCTATTATCTTCTTTCGTCATCCCTAATAAAATATGTACAAGCATTCGATTAATTCTATTATATGTTAATCTTTTTGGTTTTATATTTTCAATGTATTCATCTAATGATTTAGATGTTTTAATAAATTTATTAAGTCTATTATGTATTCCTGAATCTACATCTATATAATTATATAGATTATTATCAGTAATTATTTTAGATTTTATTAATTCAAATAATTTTTGTTTTTGAATAGAAATTATATTATTAGCAACACCCTCTGGTACAAAATTATTAATATCTATACCTTTAGATAATTTTGTTCTAATGTTAGATGCGCTTACAATTTTATTATTGGATTCGTTGTCATGAAAATCATTGGTTCTTTGAATTGTTTCATATGCTATATCTTCATTGACATTCATAATCGCTTTAATATAGGATATACCTAGTATATCATTGGGAGTAAATTCAAAGTTATCAATAGTGCATGCTTTAGCGATAGCAGTAGGGTAATTTAACCCTTCTTTTAAATAATTTTTAACTTTAGAATCAAATTCAGGGTTCTTCAGTTGGTTTAATGCAAGTTTTGTTAGTAATTCTGTATCATTACATTCACTACCGAATATAAGTTTTTCTATTTTAAATTTATTTAGTATTTCAATTGCTGATTTTGCAAATTTATCAGCACTTTGTGTACACCATAAGAAAGGGCTATTTTAGTTTTATCTTCTTTGGACATAACTGATATTTCTCCTCTTTGTAGAAAGTATCCGTTTAAAACTAAAATAATTACATGCTCTGGATATTTTTTTTTAATAGAGTTAATAAAATACTGATGTCCATTGTGAAATGGATTAAATTCACATATTATGCCAATTGCTTTAATTTTCATATATCCTCCTAAAAATATATTACATCAGTAAATGTTATTTGTCAATTTGGATAAGTTATATTATAATAGATTTAGGTGATTAAATGATTTTAGCTATCGTGGGTCCAACTGGTGTTGGTAAAACTAAATTAAGTGAAGAATTAGCAGTAAAATATAATGCTATTATTATTAATGCTGATGCAGTGCAAATATACAAAGAATTAGATATAGGAAGTGCTAAACCTAAAAAAGAAGAAATGAGCAATGCAAAGCATTATTTATTTGATAAAGTGAGTATTAAAGATGATTATAACGTTATGAATTATCAAAAGGATGTAAGAAAATTATTATCGGAGAATAAAGACAAAAATATTATTTTTGTCGGGGGTACTGGTTTATATCTTTCTGCTGCTTTATATAATTATGAATTTTTTGATGAAGTAACAATTAGTGATTTTGATAATTTAACTAATGAAGAATTATATAAATTAGCTTTAGAAAAAGATGAAAATATAGATATTCATGAGAACAATAGAGTAAGATTATTGAGATTTCTTAATAAAGATACGATATCTACTAAAGCTAAGGAATTATTATATGATGTTAAGTTCATAGGTTTGACAACTGAAAGAAGTCATTTATATGAAATTATCAATTCTAGAGTTGATTGTATGATTAATGAGGGTCTTGTTAATGAAGTTACTGATTTGAAAAAATATGAAGAATGTAGTAGGGTTCTTAATTCTGCGATTGGATATAAAGAATTGTTATTATATCTAAATGGTGAAATCTCATTAGAAGAATCTATAGAATTAATTAAAAAAAATAGTAGAAACTATGCTAAAAGACAGTATACCTGGTTTAATAATAAAATGAATGTTGAATGGTTTAATGTTGACTATGATAATTTTAATAATACAATAAATGAAGTAATAAAATACATTGAATTAAAAAAGAACTAATATTGATAATTAGTTCTTTTATTTTATTTCATAATATATTGATTGATTATAATGATGTTCTTCAAGAGTAACGTCTTGATTGTTGAATTCGTCTGCTTCATTCAT
>CAYJPM010000041.1:0-6579 GCA_964372145.1 uncultured Muribaculaceae bacterium
AGGAAAGTGATAATTATGAAAAAAATAACAGATGGAAATTTAGCATGTAGTAGGATAGCATATCTTTTAAGTGAAGTATGTAGTATATATCCGATTACTCCATCAAGTCCAATGGCATCAAATGTAGATGATTTAATATCTACTAAATTAAATAATTTATTTAATAGTAAGCCACTTGTAATGGAAATGCAATCAGAAGCAGGAGCTGCTGGTTCTATGCATGGTGCTTTAATAACAGGATCACTTGCATCAACATTTACAGCAAGTCAAGGTCTTTTATTAATGATACCTAATATGTATAAAATGGCTGGAGAAATGTTACCTGGAGTTATTCATGTAGCAGCTAGAAGTATAGCTACTCAAAGTTTATCTATATTCGGAGATCATCAAGATATATATGCCACAAGACAAACTGGTTTTTGTATGTTAGCCTCAACTAATGTTTTTGATGCCCAAAACTTAGCAGCTGTAGCCCATCTGTCATCAATAGAAGGATCACTTCCGTTCCTACATTTTTTTGATGGATTCAGAACTAGTCATGAACTTAATACAATTGAAGAAATGAGTGATAAAGAACTTTTAAAATTAGTAAACTTTGAAAAAATAAATGAATTTAAGAAAAGAACACTTAATATAAATTCTAATAAACAATTTGGTATGGCAGAAAATGAAGATATATATTTCCAAAGTATGGAAACTAGAAATAAAGATTATTTAAATATGCCTGATATTGTTAATAGTTATATGGAAAAAATCAATAATATTATGAATACAGATTATAAACCATTTAATTATTATGGAAGTAAGAACGCTAAGAATATAATTGTAGCTATGGGTAGTGTTTGTGATACTATTAAAGAACTTATTAACATAACAAATGATGAATCCATTGGTTTAATTGAAGTACATTTATATAGACCATTTAGTAAAGAATATTTATTAAATGTTTTACCGGAAACTGTAGAAAATATCACAGTATTAGATAGAACTAAAGAATCAGGTAGTACAGGTGAACCTCTATATTTAGATGTATTATCAGTACTTAAGGATAAAAATATAAACATAGTAGGTGGTAGATATGGTTTGTCTAGTAAAAATGTAACACCTAGTGACATATACGATATATATGAAATGATGAAAACATCTTTAAAAGAAAACTTTACTATAGGTATCGTAGATGATGTAACTAATTTAAGTTTAGATAAAAAAGAATTTAAATTTGAAGAAGATACAGACAATATTAAAATATATGGATTTGGTTCAGACGGAATGGTTGGAGCAAGTAAAAATATATTAAAATTATTAAATGAAAAAGAAGATTTATATGTTCAAGGATATTTTGAGTATGATTCTAAGAAAAGTGGAGGAGTTACTGTTAGTAACTTAAGGATATCTGATAAAAAGATTAATAAACCATATTATGTAGAAACTTCTAAGTTAGTCGTGGTTACTAAGTTTGAATATTTTAAAAATATAGAAATGTTAAAATCTTTAAAAGATAATGGAACTTTGTTAATTAACACTGTTAAAACAGAAGAAGAAGTAAATAATGAGTTACCTGGTTCTGTTAAAGAAGAACTTATAAATAAAAATATAAATGTATTTATAGTGGATGCAGATAAGATAGCTATAGAAAATAATATTAAAGGTAAAATAAGTAAAATTATGGAACATTTAATATTTAAATTACTTGATAAAAAGTATGAAGAAGATTTAATTAAATCACTTGAAAAAACTTTTAAAACAAAGGGTCAAGATATAATAGATAACAATGTTAATTCAATAAAATCATCAAATGATAGTTTAACTAAAATTACTGTTGATAATAATATAGTTGAAGAACTTGAAGATTCTAAAGATATATTTGATTTAATAAATGAAAGAAAAGGTAATGATTTAAAAGTTAGTGATGTAATGTGTATTAAAGATGGATCATTTCCATGTAGTTTAACTAGAAAAGAAAAAAGAAATATTTCTAATACAGTACCTAACTGGATTAAAGAAAATTGTATTCAATGTGGACAATGTAGTTTAGTATGTCCTCATGCAGTTATAAGACCATTTATTGATAATAAAGATGATGGTGTTCCACTTCTTGGAAAAGATAATTATAACTATACTATAAAGATAAGTAATGAAGACTGTACTGGATGTGGATTATGTGTTAAAACATGTCCTGGTAAAATGAATATTAAAGCTTTAGAAATGATACCTAATACAACTAAAAGTAATGTAAGTGAATATTTTAATAATTATGAAAATCCAGAAGTAATGGATAAATATACTTTAAAAGGAAGTCAATTTCAAAAACCTAGATTTGAGTTTAGTGGCGCTTGTGCTGGATGTGGTGAGACTCCATATGTTAAGTTATTAACACAATTATGTGGTAAGAATATGATTATAGCAAACGCAACAGGATGTTCTAGTATTTATGGTGGTAGTGCTCCAGCAACTCCATATTCTATTCCATGGGCTAACTCATTATTCGAAGACAATGCAGAGTTTGCTTTAGGTATGCAATTATCTTATAAACAAAAAAGAAATAGAATTAAAGATATAGTAAATGAATCAATAAACTCTGTAGATGAAGATATTAAAACTATATATGAAGAACTTTTAAATAACTTTAATGATTCTAAAATTACTAATAAAGTTAAAGAAGAATTAAATGGTAAAACAATACCAAATGAATTAAAAGATTTAATAGAGTATATTCCATCAAGAAGTGTTTGGGCTGTTGGTGGAGATGGATGGGCTTATGATATAGGTTATGGTGGCTTAGATCATGTAATACATTCAAATGAAAATATAAAAATATTAGTACTTGATACAGAGGTATATTCAAATACTGGAGGACAAGCTAGTAAATCTACTAAACTTGGAGCAGTTGCAGAATTTGCTAATATGGGAAAACTTAGTGCTAAGAAAGATTTGTTTAAAATAGCAACATGTGCTCCAAACTGTTACGTAGCATCAATTGCTCTAGGGGCTAATATGATGCAAACGGTTAAAGCATTCAAAGAAGCTGAAGCACATGATGGACCAGCTTTAATAATTGCATATTCGCCATGTATATCACATGGTATTAAGTCAGGTATGATTAATAGTATTGAAGAAGAAAAACTAGCTGTAGAAGTAGGTTATTCATTATTAATGAGATATAATCCAACTGAAGAAAAATTATATTTAGACTCTAAAGAACCTAACTTTGATAAGTATATAGAGTTTTTAAATAATGAAACAAGATTTAATGCTTTAATGATTAAAGATAAAGATTTAGCTACTAAACTTTTTGAAGAACAAAAAGAAAACGCTATTAAAAGATATAATAGCTATAAAAAATTAGTAGGTGAAAATAAATAATGAATATATTTGTAACAGGATGTGCAGGTTATATTGGATCACATACATGTGTTGAACTTCTTAATAATAATTATAATGTTATAGGTTTAGATAACTTTAGTAATTCTAAACCTATATCACTAGATAATATTAAGAAAATAACTAATAAAGATATTAAATTTTATGAAGGTGATATGTTAGATGAAGAATTACTTGATAAAATATTTTCTGAAAATAAGATAGATGTAGTAATAGATTTTGCTGCTTATAAAGCAGTTGGAGATAGTGTTAAAAAACCTATTGAATATTATACAAATAATGTATCAAGTGTATTAACACTTATTAAAGTTATGAAAAAACATAATGTAAAGTCATTAGTTTTTAGTAGTAGCGCTACTGTATATGGTGATGTAAAAGTTATGCCAATAACTGAAGAAACACCAATAGGTGGAACTACTAATCCATATGGTACAAGCAAATTATTTGTTGAACAAATATTAAAAGATTTATATGTATCTGATAATGATTTTAATATATGTGTATTTAGATACTTTAATCCAGTTGGAGCACATTCATCAGGACTTCTAGGAGAAGATCCTAATGGAATACCAGCTAACCTTATGCCATTTATTACTAAAGTAGCAACTAAAGAATTAGAAGTACTAAGTGTCTTTGGAAATGATTATGACACTAAAGATGGAACAGGTGTAAGAGATTATATACACATAGTAGATCTAGCGGATGCTCATGTACTAGGTGTAAATAAACTTATTAAATCAAAAAAAGGATATTTTGTTTACAATTTAGGAACTGGTAATGGTTACAGTGTACTTGACATGATAAATGCATATGAAACTGTTAATAATGTAAAGATAAATTATAAGATAGCTCCAAGAAGAGAAGGAGACATTGCTACATGTTTCGCAGACTGTTCTAAGGCAAAAAAAGAACTTAACTGGGAAGCTAAGCATTCTTTAGCAGATATGTGTAAATCAGCACATAATTATTCTATAAATAATAAAAACTAGATATTTTTTTATCTAGTTTTTATTTGTAAAAAAAGAAAAAGTTGTATCATCTAAAATAAATTTATTATATAATAAAATTAAGGAGAGGTTATTATGGAGTTTTTAAAAGAGTTAATTAATTTATTTATAGATATGTCATTTTATATAATGATAGGTTTATTAATGGTAGGTATACTTAATTCATTTGTTAATAGAAAATGGATAGTAAAACAAGTAGGTAAGAATAATATTTTATCTGTTATAAAAGCAGCAGTAATCGGAGTACCGCTCCCAATATGTTCTTGTGGAGTTGTTCCTATGGCGGTAGAACTAAAAAAAAGTAATGCATCTAATGGAGCAGTTAATTCATTTTTAATATCAACACCTCAAACAGGAGTTGATAATATTATAGCTACATGGGGAATTATAGGACCATTTATGGCTATATTTAGAGCAGTTTCGGCTTTTATATCTGGAATAATCGGGGGAATAGTTACTAATATTTTTAGTGAAGATAGTATTATAGAAAAAGAAGAAGAAAGTTGCTGTTGTAAAAATAAGAAAAAAGAAGAGAAGAAGACTTTTAAAGAAAAAGTAGTTAATATATTTACATATGGATTTGGTTTTTTCTTAGATGAAATAGTTATACATTTTATTATAGGTTTAATTATATCTACTTTAATAACTTTAATAATTCCAAATGATTTTTTTATAGAGTATGGTTTAAATAGTAATTTTATAAGTATGATTATAATGATATTAGTTGGACTTCCTATGTATGTTTGTTCTACATCATCTATACCTATAGCATTATCACTTATGATGAAAGGTATCAATCCAGGAGCTGCGTTTGTATTCTTATTTGTAGGTCCAGTTACTAATATGGCATCTTTAATTATTTTAGGTAAAACGTTTGGTAAAAAACTTCTTACAATCTATGTTTCTTCTGTAATAGTTTTATCCATTATATTTGGTTATATATTTAACTATATAGTGGACTATTATAATATAAATATTATGGGAACTACTAATCATTTACATAGTCATGGATATAGTTTACTTGATAATATATTAGCTATTATATTTTTAATATTAATTATATTTAGTCTTGCAAGAGTTATAAAATATAAATTAAATAAAATATAAATTAAATAAAATAAAAAACTAGATAAAAAAATATCTAGTTTTAGTTTGTAAAAAAAACGAAGCTACCGGGTAAGGTAGCTTCAAAGAATAAAAAGGGGTTGACTAGTGTGATACTAGCACCAATTCTCTTCGTAAAGTGAACTGGTAATACATATACTAAAGGATAAAGGTATAATTGTCAATACTTTTAGTTAAAAAAATGTATATATTTTGTTATAATTAATTTAGAGGTATATATGGACTTAAAAAATATAAAATCAGTTGGTGATAAAACTATAAATTTACTTAATAAATTAAATATATTTTCTTATGAAGATTTAATAACTTATTATCCTTATAAACATAATATTATTAAATTATCTAGTCTAGATTCTATAGATGAAAATATATCTAGTTATATAAAAGCAGAAGTAGTAAGTGAAGGTAAAGTAAGTTTTATAAAAAGAAATTTTAATAGATTATCTTTCCAAGTTCTTATAGATAATAATTTGATAAATGTAACTATATTTAATAGAGCTTTTCTTAAACAAAATATTACTATGGGAAAAGAAGTTATATTATATGGTAAATATAATAAATTAAAAAATACTTTTACAGCATCTGATATTAAGTTTAATATAATAGATAATACTATTGAACCTATATATAGATTAACTGAAGGTTTAAAAAGAAGTAACTTACAAAAGATAATATATAATGCTTTAGATAATGATTTTAATGTTATAGATAAAGTACCAGATTATATAAATGATAAATATAAATTTATGGATAAAAATTTATCTATTAAAAATATTCATAAACCAAGTAATATAACTGATTTAAAAAATTCTAAAATAAAATTAATATATGAAGAATTATTTGAGTTTATGTTTAAGATAAATTATTTAAAAATAAAAAATAAATCTTATAATGGTATTAAAAGAACAATAGATGAAATTAAATTAAATAGTTTCATAGATAATTTATCTTTTGAACCAACAGTAGATCAAAATAAATCTTTTAATGAAATAAAAGAAGATATGCTAAGTAGTAAAAGAATGAATAGATTAGTTCTAGGAGATGTAGGAAGTGGTAAAACCTTAGT
>CAYJPM010000041.1:6679-7928 GCA_964372145.1 uncultured Muribaculaceae bacterium
GTAATAACAGATGAACAGCATAGATTTGGTGTACTTCAAAGAAAAAATTTAGAAAATAAAGGAGATAATCCAGATATACTTTATTTATCTGCGACACCAATACCTAGAACGTATGCATTAATTTTATATGGTGATTCTGATGTATCACTAATTAAAACTAAACCAAAAGGTAGACAAGAAATACTTACTAAAGTATATAAAGAAAAAGATATAAAAGAAGTACTTATAAAAATGTATGAGGAACTTAAAAATAATAGACAAATATTTATAGTATCACCACTTAAAGAAGATAATGAAGAAACGGATTTAAATAGTGTATATAAACTTAAAGAAAAGTTTAGTAAAGCATTTAAAGAAAATGTATCAATTGAAGTAATACATGGAAGTATGAAACAAGATGAAAAAGATAAGATAATGAATTTATATTCAGAAAATAAAATACAAGTATTAATATCTACAACTGTTATTGAAGTAGGAATAGATGTTCCTAATGCTACGATTATGACTATATTTAATGCAGAAAGATTTGGTCTTGCTACACTACATCAATTAAGAGGTAGAGTAGGAAGAGGTAAATATAGTTCATATTGTTTCTTAATAAGCGATAGTGATAATAAAAGATTAAAAGTAATGGAAGAATCTAATGATGGATTTTATATTACTGAAAAAGATTTTGAAGAAAGAAAAGAAGGAGACCTTTTTGGAACTAAACAAAGTGGAGATATGGTATTTAAACTAGCGGATCTTAAAAGAGATTATAAAATAGTATTACAAACTCAAAAAGATGCTGAAGAATTTGTTAAAGATAAATTATATGTAAATGATACTTATTACACAAATTTAATTAATGATTTTGAAAAATAAGTGTAAAGTAAAAATAACTTAATTCCATCTCATTGACATAACAATATTTATATATTATTATTAATATAGCATGATACATATCATGTTAGGTAAATATTTTTTACGAATTCAATTGTGAAAAATAATATAACCGAAACCCCCTGAAGAGCCGAGAAATCGGCTCGTTTTTTTATTTTAATAGTATATATTAAAAAGAAAGTTAAAACTATGATATAATTATTTTATTAATAGGAGGGACTACTAATGAAAAAAGAAGATAAAAGTATTAATAATATGAAATTAGCATTTGTGTTAAATTTTAGTTTTGCTATATTTGAAATAATAGGAGGATTATATACAAATAGTATATCTATAATATCAGATGCGATTCATGATTTAGGAGATT
>CAYJPM010000042.1:0-4068 GCA_964372145.1 uncultured Muribaculaceae bacterium
AAAGAAGGTTTTTGGCTTTTCAGTGGACGTAAAGTGACTAGTCATACTCTTGGATTATATTTTTTTGTAAGTTCAACATTTAATTATACTATTAATTCGTATGGCGGGAGTACTAATGCTAATAGTGCGCTTAAATTACCTAAAAATACTTGGTATGATATGTATTTTTCTAGAACTGAATTTACAATTAATTCTATAAAAATTCCTGTCTTTTCTCAAAATATTGTTCCAGAATCAGAGGGAGCTTCTATTTTACTTGGTGGTAATTTAGTAAATTGGGATGGTACAGTTGATACTAGACAATTTGAAGGGAGTATAAAATATTTTAAAATAACTGACGCTATAAGTGGTGAATTACTTAGGAATTTTGTTCCAGTTAAATTAAATGATACAAATGAAGTATTATATTGGGATACTGTTGAACAAAAATATTATAGAAATATAGGTACTGGAGAATTTACAGATATTTAAATAAATATAAACTTATTAATTAATTATATATTTTATATAAGAATATAATAAATCAGATAGAACTGGTGAATAAAATGAGTGAAATAATAAAGTTGATTACTGACTATGGTTTTGTATTTGTTTTTGTGAGTATATTTATATATTTTATATTTAAGTATGGAGAGAAGTTTTTAAATATATCTTTAACAAGGATGGAAAATAAAAATTATATGATTGATGCTTTAACAAAATCTTTAGATAATTGTACAAATGTAATTAAACATAATACTAAAGCTATGGATAATAATTCTTCTGTTATTAAAAGTTATACCGATAATGCTCATAAATTGGAAAAGAAAATAGATGAATTAATTTTAACTAATAAAGAAAGAGAAAATACTACAAATACAATATTAACTGATATTAAAATATTAAAAGATAGAAAATAAGGATGAAATAATTTATCTAGTTTGTTATAATCTTTATAAGAGGTGTAGTAGTGATAGAATTAAGTTATGAAGAAATATTAATAAACGAAGATTATCAATTTATCGAAATTGAAATGATAAATTATTGCCATTTGGCAGTAAATATGGATTCGAATAAAGTTAGTAATTATTATCAAAAGAAAAAATTATTTATAGATTTATTTAATCAACATTTTGATGATAATAAAAATGGTTTGAAAGAAGATTCATCGATGATTAAGTTAAGCAGAAATCATTTTTTATTTTTATTTGAAGATTTTAAAGATAACTGAAAAATATAGTAATGTTATGTGTTTTGATGATAATGATGTTATAAATGTAAATTTCAGTGAAGATAATTTATATGTCAAAGTGCTAGTTAGTAAATTGGATCTTGAATTAAGATTGTTTGAAATTAAAGCTGAAAATCTAAGTAGTGATGTTATAATAAAAAAAATAGAAATTTTAGAAAATATTATTGAATCTAATAATTTTAATTTAATAAATAATTGTGAATTTATAGAATTATATGTAAAAGATGTTAAATTTTTATTTAATTTTGATTCGAATTATAAATTACCATGTCTGAGAAAAGAAATTGTAAATAAAAACATTTGTTGTTATGTTGATAGATTTTTTTCTGTATCTAATAATCATTATACAAGAATAGCAAGTTTATTTAGAAAGTATGATAAGTAATTATGGAAATTAAAGTTGTAGTAACAGGTTACTTAGAAGAAAATTGTTATTTAATTATTAAAAATAACAAAGTTTTAGTTGTCGATCCAGGAGATGATTATGAAAGAATAATGGAAGTTATTTCAAATAAAGAAGTAATTGGTATATTAATAACGCATAATCATTTTGATCATGTAGGGGCGCTTAAATATTTTGATAAAAATATACCTGTAATAAAAAAAGATAATGTAGATGAGGGATTATTTAAAATAGATGATTTTGAATTTAAAATTATATTTACTTTTGGTCATACAGATGATTCAATTACATTTTATTTTGAAAAAGAAAAAATTATGTTTACGGGAGATTTTTTATTTAAAGAAGAAATAGGTAGGTGCGATCTTCCGACTGGGAATTTTACAGTAATGTTAAATAGTTTAAGAAAAATAATTAAATATGGTGAAGATATTATTGTTTATCCAGGACATGGTGATAAAACCACTATTGGTTATGAAAAAAGTAATAATAAATATATTTTAAATTTGGAGGAATAATATGATTGATTTACATATGCATACAACTTATTCTGATGGAACATGGCCTATATTAAAAATGTTACAGGAAGCAGAAAATGCTAATCTTGAATTAATATCTATTACTGATCATGATACTTTAGATGCTTACTTTGAACTTAATAATATTAATTATAAAGAATATTATAAAGGTAAAATTATAAATGGTGTTGAACTTAATGTTGTATTTGATGGATTTAAATTTGAAGCTCTTTGTTATGATTTTGATTTGAATATAATGAAAAAATTCATATATGATAATTATAAAGCAGAAGAACTTAAT
The DNA here is from genome assembly GCA_964372145.1 of uncultured Muribaculaceae bacterium. GTDB lineage: Bacteria > Bacillota_I > Bacilli_A > RF39 > UBA660 > CAKOSP01. Next base: position 2,451 of record CAYJPM010000042.1, read on the forward strand.
TTAAATAAAGAATTTGAAATGATGTATAATAATTGTTTAAAATATAAAATAAAAATAAGTAACAATCTTAAATATAATAAAGAAGATGGCTGGCCTATAGATGTAATATATGCTGATATAAAAAAATATTCTGAAAATAAAGAATTGTTTCATGAAGAAGAATGGAGTAATATTGATAAATTTTTCTTCTCTTGTTTAGTTAAAAAAGATTTTCCTTTATTTATTGACTGGAGTATTCATTATCCTACTATAAATGAAGTTTATGAAATAGTTAAGAAATCTGGTGGGAAAGTTTTTGTTGCTCATATATTTAGGTATGGTTTTTATGAACCAATTAAATTTTTAGATGAATTAAGAGTAAATAATATTATTGATGGAATTGAAGTTTATCATTCATCATTTACTAGTGAACAAATTAGTGTTTTAGAAAGTTATTGTAATAAATACAATTTAATGATGTGTGGTGGTTCTGATTGTCATGGTGATAAAAATGCTGAAAGAAAAATAGGAGTAGGTTTTGGAAATTTAAATATACCTATGAGTATAATTGATAATTGGTCAAAAAAAAGAAATAAGTAATTATTTCTTTTTTATTTTCTTAGGAATATTTTTAATGAAATCTTTAATTTCTGGATAATTTATAAAAATTCTTTTTAGTAAATAATTATTTTTATTTAAAAATTTAGTTACTTCTTTTTTGAAATTTTCTGTTTGATCAGCTGAGATGAAACTTTCTATTTTTCCTTTAAGTTTAAATGCAACGAAAAATGATATTATATAGTCTATTATGAAAATTACAAATATTACAAAACCTATATTAATGATCCATTCACTTGATAATTTATTTAATATTGTTGTGAATGTAGGGTATAGTATTTTAACGTTTATTATACCTCCAAATCCAAATAATATTAATCTAGTTAATTCTATTCTTCCGTTTAAGTGATATTTATTATGTGTGTAATCCCACCATCTAATTGAAAACATTTTTTCCATTACATAACTAACTATGTATTCTATTGTTCCACATATTAATACACTTAAAATAAATATGTTAAAATAATTTGTTACTTCATATAATAGTAGTACCATTGCAATTGATCCAGCTCCAAAAATAGGAAGATAAGGACCTATTAAAAAACCACGATTTAATATCAATTTTTTTTCATCAATAAAAATTACAGGAATTTCTATGAGAAGACCTAAAATTGAATACATCATAAATAATAGAAACCAAAAAAATATATTTTCCATAATAACCTCTATTATTGATTTTATCTTATATGAGTAAATTAGTCAATTATATATATTAGTGTGATTACGTGAAATCATATTTTTTTTATGTCTATTTAATAGACAATGTATTATAAATTTGATATTATAAATATAATAGAGGAGTACTAAAAGTGAAGTTAGATAATGTGTTAAATAAGTATTCAAAAGATAAAAGTAATTTGATTGAAATATTAAATGAAGTTCAAGATATGGAAGGTTATATTAGCTTAGATAGTCAAGTTATGATATCTAAATATTTAGAAATAGAACTTGCTGAAATATATAGTGTAATAACTTTTTATTCTAGATTTACATTAGAACCTAGTGGTAAATATAATATATC
>CAYJPM010000042.1:4078-7677 GCA_964372145.1 uncultured Muribaculaceae bacterium
TTGTATGGGAACAGCTTGTTATGTAAAAGGTGCTAAAGAATTATTAGATCATTTAGAAAAACTTCTAAATATAAAATTAGGTGAAATAACTTCTGATAGAATGTTTAAAATAGTTGAAAATAGATGTGTAGGTGCATGTTCTTTGGCACCTGTATTAATAGTAAATGATGAAGTTCATGGTAATTGTACTAATGAAAAATTAGAAAAAATTATTAATGATTTAAGGGGTAGTAATTAATGAGTAAGTTAGAATTCATTAGAAGTCAAAAAGTCGATAATTTAAATGTCAAACATATTTTTGTATGTGCAGATACTGGTTGTTCAGCATCTGGTTCAGAAAAAATCCTTGATAAATTAAAAGAATTGACTATAGATATAGAAAATATTGAAGTTATTAAAACTGGGTGTTTTGGACTTTGTTCAAAAGGTCCTTTTGTTGTTATAAAACCTGATAATATATGTTATGGAAATGTTAAATTAGAAGATTGTGGTGAAATAGTTAATTGTATCTTAAATGATACAATTTGTAATAATTTATTAGTTAAAGATGTAGATGGGAGTATTAAAGAGAAGTTAGAAAATATTTCTTTTTATAAAAAACAACATAGAAGAGTTTTAGGTTTATGTGGAGTTATTAATCCTGAAAAGATTGATGATTATATAAAACATGATGGGTATAAAGCTTTAGAGAAAAGTTTATCTTTAAAAGGTGAAGATATTATAAATGAAATTAAATTATCTAATTTAAAAGGTAGAGGTGGAGCTGGATTTCCTACTGGTTTAAAATGGGAATCAGCTTATAAAATATCATCTAAACAAAAATATATAGTATGTAATGCTGATGAGGGAGATCCAGGTGCTTTTATGGATAGAAGTATTTTGGAAGGTAATCCTCATAGTGTAATAGAAGCTATGATTATAGCAGGTATAGCAGTAGGAGCTAATAAAGGATATATATATGTAAGAGCTGAATATCCTAAAGCAGTTACTAGATTAAGAAATGCTATTAAAAATGCGTATGAATATAATATTTTAGGAAGTAATATACTAGGTAGTAATTATAACTTTGATTTAGAAATTAGATTAGGAGCAGGAGCCTTTGTTTGTGGTGAAGAAACAGCTCTTTTGGAATCTATTGAAGGTAAAAAAGGAAAACCTAGAGGTAAACCTCCATATCCTACTGAAGTAGGATTGTGGGGAATGCCTACTGTTATAAATAATGTTGAAACATTATCTAGTATACCTAATATTATTTTAAAAGGTAGTGATTGGTATAAGGAACTTGGTACAGAGTATTCATCTGGAACAAAAGTATTTGCTTTAGGTGGTAATGTTGTTAATACTGGTTTAGTTGAAGTTCCAATTGGTATAACGCTACGAGAAATAATATATGATATCGGTGGAGGAATTCCTAATAATAAAAATTTTAAAGCTGCTCAAACTGGTGGTCCATCAGGAGGTTGTATACCTAAAGAATTATTAGATATTAAAATTGATTATGATACGTTAAAAGATGCTGGTTCTATGATGGGATCAGGGGGATTAATTGTAATGGATGATTCTAAATGTATGGTTTCACTAGCTAAGTTTTATTTAGATTTTTCAGTAAGTGAAAGTTGTGGTAAATGTACACCATGCCGAATAGGTGTTAAAAGAATGCATGAGATACTTGAAAAAATATGTTCTTTTGATGCTACTATGGAGGATTTAGAAAATTTAGAAACTTTAGCTAATACAATTACTAAAACAAGTGTATGTGGTTTAGGACAGGCAGCTCCAAATCCTATTCTTAGTACTTTAAGACATTTTAAGGAAGAATATATAAGTCATATAATAGATAAAAAGTGTCCGGCAGGTGAATGTAAAATTAATAAGAATATTGTTATTATAAAAGATAAATGTAAAGCTTGTGGTATATGTCAGAAAGTTTGTCCAAAAAATGCTATCGAAGGTGAAAATAGAGAAATTAGATTTATTAACAAAAGTAAATGTATTAAATGTAAAGCATGTATTAGTAAATGTCCATTTAATGCTATAGAAGGGTAGTTTGTAATGAGTATTATTATAGATGGGAAAGAATATTCCTTTAATGAAAATGAAACTGTATTAGATGTAGCTAGAAGAAATAATATTTATATACCTACTTTATGCTTTTTAAAGGATATAAATGAATCATCTGATTGTAGAATGTGTTTAGTTAAAGTAAATAATGGTAACTTAGTGTCATCATGTAATTTAATTGCTAAAGATAATATGGTAATAGATTTAGAAATAGATGAAATAAAAAATACAAGAAGAGATATATTAGATTTAATAGTATCTAATCATCATTTTGATTGTAATAATTGTAATAGAGAAGGCAAATGTGAACTTAAGTATGTTATGAATAAATTAAATTTCGATATGAGTAAATACACTGGTGTTAAGAATAAACATGAAAAAGATTTATCTTCACCTTCGATTACTAGAGATTTTAATAAATGTATATTATGTAAAAGATGTGTTAGCACATGTAATAAACTTCAAAATATCAATGCTATTGATGTGATGAATAGGGGTTTTGTATCTTGTGTTGATACAATTTTAAATAAAAGTTTAAATGATGTAAATTGTACTTTTTGTGGTCAATGTATAAATAATTGTCCTACTGGTGCTTTATCTGAAAAAAAAGATATTGAAAAAGTTATGGATGCTATAAGCGATGAAGAAAAAATAGTATTTGTTCAAACAGCTCCATCTATAAGAGCAGCTTTAGGTGAAGAGTTTGGATATGATATAGGAACTAATGTAACTGGTAAAATGGTTAATGCTTTAAAGTTATTAAAATTTGATTATGTTTTTGATACTAATGTTGGAGCTGATTTTACTATAATGGAAGAGGCAATGGAATTAGTACAAAGAATTGAAAACAATGAAACTATGCCTCTGATTACTTCTTGTTCTCCAGCTTGGGTTAGGTTTATAGAAATGAATTATCCTGAATTACTTGCTCATATATCTAGTTGTAAATCACCTCATCAAATGTTAGGTGCTATAATTAAAACTTATTTTGCTAAGATGAAAAATATAGATCCTAAAAATATATTTATAGTGTCTGTTATGCCTTGTATATCTAAAAAGTTTGAAATAACAAGAGATGCTAATATAGTAGATGGACTTTATGATGTTGATGCTGTTGTTACCACAAGAGAGCTAGCAAAAATGATTAAAAAAAGCAATATAGATTTTAAAAATTTAGAGGATGTTTCTTTTGATAACCCTTTAGGTGAAGCTACTGGAGCTGGAGCTATATTTGGTAATACTGGTGGTGTTATGGAAGCTGCACTTAGAACTGCTAAAGATTTATTAGGAGAAACTAGTGAAAAGATTATTTTTGAAGAAGTTCGTGGTGAAAAAGGAATTAAAACTGCTAAAATAAATATTAAAAATAATGAATATAGTATTGTAGTTGCTAGTGGGCTTAATAATGCTAGAAAAGTATTGGAAAATATGAAATATAAAAAAGAACATTATGACTTCATAGAAATAATGGCATGTCCTGGTGGTTGCATTATGGGTGGTGGTCAACCTATTGTTTCATCTGAGATAAAAAGTTGTAC
>CAYJPM010000043.1:0-7009 GCA_964372145.1 uncultured Muribaculaceae bacterium
ATATCTAAATGTTCAGATAATTCCGAACAGATTCGTCATTGGAGCAAGTGACCGGAATCGAACCGGCATCTCAACCTTGGCAAGGTTATATAATAACCATTATACTACACCTGCGTGTGTATTAATTGTACCAATAAATTGTAAATTAATCAAGATTAATTGTAATATAATTAGTAATTTGATATAATGGTTACACAAAGAAGGGTAGTATGAAAAAAAGGATATTAGCTATATTAAAACTTAAGAAGAAGATATTATCTCTTTTAAGAATATCTAAGAATAAAGCTATTGAGTATGTTATTTCTAACAGGCTCTTTTTGTCATATACTATTCTTACTATGCTTGGTTGTTTTATTGCTAGGTATTTAACATTAGGCGAAGTAGTAACATTAAGTAGTTTTTTATCTAACTTAGCATTAATATTATTATTTGGATCATTTGGTTACTTATTTAGACCTAGTAGTAGATTTCATTATTATTTTTTCTGGGTAATTATTTTTACATTAATTCAAACAATAAATACAATATATTATAAATTTTATACGTCATTTGTATCTTTTGGTGAATTTGCTACATTAGGTCAAACTGAAACAGTTATGGACTCAGTATATGATAAATTGGAGGTATATGATTTTTTATTTATTTTAATACCTATTATATTTTATTTAATTCATAGAAAATTATCTAAAACTTCATATTATAACTTTATTAACAAAGTATCTAATGGTAAAAAAGTATTTGTATCAACATTTATAGTTGGTCTTAGCTGTCTTGCATTTATATTAGTAACATCATCACCAACTGACTTTAGTAGATTGGCTAAACAATGGAATAGGGTTTTAAATGTTGAAAGATATGGAATATTATTTTACCAAGCAAATGATTTGATTCAAACTATTACACCAAGAATATCTACATTATTTGGTTATGAAGAAGCAGCTGAAGCTTTTAATGAGTATTTTGTAGAAGAAGAAATTCCTACGAATGAATATACTGGTATATTTGAAGGTAAGAATGTTGTTTTTATACATTTAGAAAGTATCCAGACATTTTTAATGGATTTATCTTTTAACGGTGAAGATGTAACTCCATATTTAAATCAAATAGCTAGTGAAGGAATGTTCTTTAATAATTTTTATCCACAGATATCAACAGGTACTTCAAGTGATTCAGAGTTTTCACTATTAACTAGTTTATTCCCAGCAGCATCTGGTACTGTATTTGTTAGTTACTTTAATAGATATTATGAATCTATTCCTAATATATTAACTGAGCAAAACTATCATACATTTAGTATGCATGGTAATGACTTTAGTATGTGGAATAGAACTTATGCACATCCATCGTTGGGATATCAAGAATTTTATTTCAAAGATAAATATACATTTACTGAAGAAGATGAGATAGGACTAGGAATAAATGATTCTTTATGGTTTGATCAATCTTTTGATTATTTAGTAGAAATAGAAAATAAATATCCGAACTATATGGGAACTATGATTACGTTATCTAATCATTCTCCATATGAAGATGTAAGTAAATACAGTATATATGACTTATCACATACATATACAAATGAGTTAGGTGAAGAAGTTACTACTGATTATTTAAGTGATAGAACTATTGGTGATTATTTAAAAAGTGCACATTTTGCTGATCAAGCATTAGGTGAATTTATTCAAATGGTAAATGATAGTGAAAATTTTGATGATACAATCTTTGTATTATATGGAGATCATGATGCAAGAATGAGTAGTAGAGATATGGAATATCTACTTAATTATGATCCGGTAACTGGTGAAATACCTGATGAAGATGAATTAAATTATGTATCGTATGATAGTTTTGATAAAGAAATATATAAGAAAACACCTTTAGTAATATGGACTAAGGATGAAGAATTAAGAAAAGAAATAAATGAAGAAATTAGTTACCCAATGGGAATGGTTGATATAGCTCCGACTATACTTAACATGATGAATTTGAATAACAGGTATGCCTTAGGAAATGATATCTTCGAAGTTAAAGAAAACAATTATGTTATATTTCCAAATGTAAGTTTTATAAGTGATCAAATATATTATAATAATTCAACTGGTGAATATAAAGCTTTAAAAGAGGGAGTAATTCTTACTGAAAATTATATAAGTGATAAATTATTAGAAGCAGAAGAAAAATTAGAAATGTCTAATTCAATTATACTTCATGATTTAATATTAAAAGAGCATATTAAAAAGGAGACTGAATGAAGAAAAGAAAGAAATTAATTATACTTTTAATAGTTTTAGTTTTAATAGCTCTTCTTTTATTTGGAGTATATAAACTTTTTACTTCTTTTACTAGTAAAAATGAAATAACTATTTTACACGAAATTGATGGATATGGTTATAAACTAGAAGATAGAGATTATCCAATATATAAAAATATATATGATGATTTAGAAATTATTTTGGATGAAAGTGAAATAGATTATGAAAAGTATGCTGAGAGTATTGGTAAATTATATTTAATTGATTTATATACACTTGATAATAAAATTTCTAAATATGATGTAGGTGGTGCAGAGTTTGTACTTAATACATTCGTAGATAATTATACTTTAAAAGTAAGTGATACTATGTATAAAGAATTATCTTTAAACAATGATAGTGATTTACCTGAAGTAACAGATATAAGTTTAGTAAATTTAGAAGAAGCAGAATATGAAATAGGTGAAGATAAGTATTCTGGATATACATTAGATTTTGTATGGGAATATAAAAAAGATTTAGGATATGATTATAGTGCTAGTGTTATTATAATAAATAAGGAAGATAAATTATATGTAGTTGAACATACTACAAGCGAGGAATAGATGAATAAGGTTATTAGAAAGTTATCAAAGAGAAATAAAGCTATAATTGTTATATATCTACTTACAATGATTGCGTATATTGTAAGTTTTTCCTTTTTTACAAATAGTTTGCTTAGTTTAGCTAATATAGAAACTATACTTAGATATACTGTATTAGTTTTATTCTTTTTATATTTCATATTTTATTTTATTATAAGTTTAGCTAGAATTATGGAAAGAAAGTATGGTAAATTTATAAGACTTACTATTTTATCTTTTATATTTATTATTATATTTAGTATATCTTCTTATTTTATAAATTATATATATAATGGTTTAAATAATTTAGGTGAATCTGAAAGTGTTACGCATACAAGTTATTTAATAACACTAACTGATGAAGAATTTGATGAAGATGATGTTATTGGTATAATCGATTCTAGTGTTGATGAAGAAGATAATGATTTAGCTAAAAAGTTATTAGAAGAAGAAAAATTAAATAATAAAATTGAAAGTTATAATGATTATATTAAATTAATAGATAAACTTTATGAAGGTGAAGTAGGTGCGATTATTGTTCCTAGTAATTTTGTTTCATTATTTGGAACAGAAGAAGGTTTTGAAAATTTAACTAATGATACTGAAATAGTATTTCAATATAGTGAAACTATAAAAAATGCTGATGCAAGTATTGTTTCTAATAAAGGTTTTGATGAACCACTTACATTTTTAATAATGGGTGTAGATTCAGAAACTGATGGATTAGACGCTAGTGCTGCATTTAACGGTGATACACTTATGTTAGTAACATTTAATCCGAATACATTAAATGCTACGATGTTTAGTATACCTAGAGATACTTTAGTACCTATAGCGTGTAATAATAATCAGTATGCTAAAATTAATTCATCTGCTGCTTATGGAACACAGTGTGTTATTGATACAGTAGAGAATTTAACTGATATAGAAATTGATTATTATGTTAAAATTAATTTTAAAGGTGTAGTAGATTTAGTAGACGCTATAGGCGGTATTGAAGTTGATGTTGAAGAACCAGATTTTGATACTTATGACGGACAAGTATGTGAACAAAATTCTGATAGAGAGTTTGGATCTAGTTTAATATGTATGGATCCTGGATTACAAACATTAAATGGTGAACAAGCTTTAGCATATTCAAGAAATAGAAGTTTATATTTATTATCTGATATGGATAGAAATAGACATCAACAACAAGTTGTTACTGGTATAGCTAATAAGTTATTAGAATTTACTAGTGTAGATGATTTTAATATGATATATGAAACAGTTCAAGATAACTTTATTACTAATATGTCTGTTGATCAAATGTTTTCAGCATATGATGTAATGAAAGATGTTTTATCTTCTGCATTATCTGGTAATGAATTTATTAATATAGAAAAAAGTTATTTAGAAGTATATAATTTAAGAGTATGGTTACCTTCAAGTGGTAGAGAAAGTGCTAGTTTAGGTTATTATGAAGATTCATTAAATGACATAGTTGATATGATGAAAGTTAATTTAGAACTTGAAGAAAGAGAAGTAGTTAAAACATTTAGTTTTTCAGTTAATGAACCATATGAAGCATATGTAGCTGGTCAAGGTGAATTAAGTGGTAAAACTACTGATGTACTTCCTAATTTTATAGGTTTATCACAAAGTGAAGCTGAAAGTTTTTGTAATAAAAATAATGTTAATTGTACATTTAATATAGTTGATTCTGAGAATGAAAATTATAATAGTGGAATAGCATCTGATAAAATTGGATATCAAAGTGTTCATGAAAATACACTTTTAAATACGATAAGTAAAGTTACATTTTATGTTAATGGTGAAATAATATCACAAAATAATAGTACCACTGATGACAGTGATACTAATGATAGTGATGATAGTAATGATGAAGAACCAGTTGATTCAGATGTTACTGATATAATGGGAGAATGATAGAGTAATCTATCATTTTTTCTTTTTGTAATTTTGTTTTTTTGTTTTCTTTCTTTTTTTAGTTTTAGCTTTTGTATGAGATTTATTTTGAATTTTTGTATTAGTATTAACTTTTTTCTTAGGAGTAACTTTTCTTTTAGTAGGAGTCTTTTTCTTGTTGTTATCTTTTTTAGTTGTTTTACTTTTTGTGTTAACAACTTTTTTAGTTGGTGTTGTTTTAGATTTTTTAATATTTGTTTCTTTTTTAGTGATTTTATACCATAATTTAATAATATATTCTTTAATCTTTTTATATAAATTTATAGTAAAAGTTTTTATATTATTTGATACTTTTAAAATGTTTATTTTAATAACATTTATATATTTGTTAAAGTTAAATTTAGGTTGTTGTTTAATTTTAGTTTTATTAGATTTATTTTTTTCTTTAACAACTGATTCTTTTTCATTAGTAGGTTTTAGTAACCAAAATATTATAATGACTACTAAGAAAAACAAGTAGGCGCATATAAGCGATATAAACACAGTATCTATAGTATCAAATTCTTTAATCATAATATCTCTCCAAATTAATTATAGTATAAGTTTATTAAAAAAACTAGTATATGTAAAGTAAAAATTAGTAAAATAGTACACTTAACATACAAAATTCGACAAAATAATGTTATAATGTATTTACTATAATAGGAGGTAATAAATGAAAAGAATTATTTTAACAGCTATATCGTTATTATTTTTTTTCATGTTTACTTCAAATGTTGATGCAAAAGCTTATTATGCTAAAGTAGTTGATATTACTGGATATGCTGATTTACATTCTAGTCCAAGTGGTAGTTCTAGTTGGAGCGAAACTTTTTATGCTGATGATGTTTTAATACTACTTGATACTAATAAGTATAGTAGTAATTGGTATAAAGTACAAAGTCCTAAAACAGGAGCAGTAGGGTATGTATCTGCGAATTATGTTGTACCATATATAGATTATGAAACTGGTACAAATACTCCAACACAAGCTTGTGAAATTGAACTATATAATGCAGGATTTAAAGATGCATCATACTGGCCTTATTTATGTTATTTAAAAGAACAGCATCCTAATTGGAACTTTGTTCCAGAAATGGTTAATGCAGATTTTGCATATTCTGTATCAAGAGAAAGTTCATGTGGTAAAAGTTATGTTTATTCATCAAATACATTGTTACATGATTCAACTTGTAATAATCAGTACGATGATGGCAAATGGTTTCCAGCTTCATCTACAGCAGTTGCTTATTATATGGATCCACGAAACTTTTTAGCTGAAAATTTCATATTTCAGTTTGAGTATTTAAAATATGATGAAAAATTAATTAATAATTATACTGGTGTTGTTACTACTATAATTGATCATTCTGAATTTTATAAATATCATTTGAATTCAAATATAGCTCAAATAATACATAATGCAGGTAAAGATACTAATGTTAGTCCATCTTTTATAGCTGCTAGAATGCTTCAAGAACTTGGAAGTGGTACTTCGTTATATAATTTATATAGTGGTATATATCCTGGTTTTGAAGGATATTATAATTTTTATAACTGGGGTGTTTCTGATAGCTGTGCGACTACTAGTGGACCAACATATTGTGGTTTACAAACGGCGCAAACTAATGGATGGAACTCTTTACATGCCGCTATAGCGGGTGGAGCTGCTAAAATAGCGGATTTATATATTAATGTAGGTCAAGATACACTTTATTTACAAAAATATAATGTTGCTCCAACCGATTCTTCTCAAATGTATGTTCATCAATATATGACTAATATTGAAGCACCATTTAGTGAAGCTAAAACTACATATGCTAGTTATAGAGATTCAGGGTTATTAACTAGTGATAGTGCATATACATTTTATATACCAGTATATTCTAATATGGATGGTGATATTGCAACTGAAGGTAATGGTGCGACTGGTGAAGATGGAAATGTTGATCCATCTATACTTGCTGTAAGTACTATAGTTACTAGTTCAGGGCTTAAATATTCAACTACTAGTATAACTGGATTTGAAGTAGGTGTATCTATAGCAGATACACAAAGTAAACTAGAAGCTATCGCTGGTAAAGGTAATGTTAAGATTACTAATAAAGATGGTTCTGTTATAACAGATGGTATTATTAAAACTGGTGATAAGATTACTATTACTACAGAGTCAGGTGTTGAAACTGTTCC
>CAYJPM010000044.1:0-4970 GCA_964372145.1 uncultured Muribaculaceae bacterium
GAAGCTAGTTATTCTAAAGATAATGATTTAAAAAGTTTAGTGGTAGATGGTTATGAATTATTACCGGTATTTAGCGCTGATGTTTTAGAATATAGTATAGATGTAGCAGAAGATGTAAAAGAAGTTAATGTAACTGCAACTAAAAATAATAGTTATGCATCTGTGTCAGGTGATGGGGTTCTTGCTGTAACTCCTGGAACTAATGTTTTTGATATTTTAGTAAGGGCACAAAATGGTAGTGAAAAAACTTATAAATTAACAGTTAATGTAATAGATAAAGATCCAATTAATGTTGCTACTTTAGAAGGTGAAAAGTCTGTTGTTAAAATAAAAGATTCTTTAGAAGTTCCAATATATTTTACTGAAACTACTGTTAAAATAAATGAATTTGATATACCAGCATTTTATAATGAAGCATTAGATTATACTTTAGTAGGTTTAAAAGACAGTACTGGTACTGTAGAGTTATATGTATATAATGCTGAAGATAATACTTATGTATTATATGAAGATATTAAATTTTCCAATTCTATAATTATACCTATAGAAACAGATAAAACTTTAGAAGGTTATACTATTTTTAAAGACACTATTGGTGAAAAAGAGTTAGATGTTTTTAAAGTTAATAAAGATTCTAAATTTAGTATATTTTATGGTAAAAATGTAGAATCTGGTGAAGAAGGATTTTATAAATATGATGAAGAAAGTAATACTGTTATAAAATATGATGATGAACTTATAACTGAATTAAATGAAAAAGTGAGTTTATATACTTATATTATCATGGTATTTTCTGTAATATTAATAATTTTATTTATTGTAATTATATCTTTATTAAAAGGTAAAAATAAAACAAGAAAAAAGAAAAATAAATCTAAAAGTGTATTAGATGATGAAGATGACGATTAGTCATCTTTTTTAATTGTTATACCATTTTGTCGGCGCCGACAAAATGGTAACATTAGGAAGTGATTCTAAAAGAAATATTAGATAATATGGGAAGTGTAGAGTTAGCTGCTAATTTATTTAGAATAACTCAAATAGAACAAAAAATTACTAATGAAGAGATTATTGGTGAAAAGAATGCAACTGATGCACATTATGAAGTGGGTTCTGCTATTAGGGAAACTATAAAAATAATAGGTGGTACTATGCCAGAAGAGTTACCAACACCTGAAAAAAGTATAAAACAGTTGGAAAAAGAAATTGAATTAAAAAAACTCAAATAAGTGTATAAAAACACTTTTTTATTTGAATTTAGTAATATTTGAGTTATAATTGTTATAAGGAAGTGTATTATGAACTTATCGATTAATGGTCATTCAATTATATTAATACTAATAGTAACTTTTTTAACATCGTTTTTATCAATGTTTTTTGTAAAAAAATTAGCATTTCATGTAAATGCAATAGATATGCCAAATGAAAGAAAAGTACATGCTAAACCTATGCCTAGGTTAGGTGGACTTGGAATATTCATTGGTTTTTTAGTGGGGTATATTTTTTTTGGTCAATTGACTTCTCAAATGATATCTATATTTATTGGTGCAGTTATTTTAATTATTTTAGGTATATTTGATGATATAAATTCAATTAGAGCTAGATATAAATTATTATTTCAAGTAATAGCGGCTTCAGTAGTAGTATTTTATGGACAAATATTTTTTACTGAAATATCACTTTTAGGATGGACATTATATTTAAATGAATTATGGTCTTATGTACTATCTATATTCTTTGTAGTAGCTATAACAAATTCTATTAATCTAATAGATGGACTTGATGGTTTAGCAGGTGGAGTAAGCTCTATATACTTTATTACAATAGGTATAATAGCATTTATACTTAATATGTTTAGTGGGTTAGATGTAATGCTTTGTATGATTATGTTAGGTTCTACTTTAGGATTCTTAATACATAATTTTCCACCAGCAAAAATATTTATGGGGGATTCTGGAAGTTTATTTTTAGGATTTATGATATCAGTAATAGCGTTAATAGGATTTAAAGTTACTACTATTACAACATTAATAGTACCTGTATTAATACTGGCTATACCAATATTTGATACAGTGTTTGCGATAGGAAGAAGATTACTTAATAAACAAAATATAGGTGAAGCTGATAAAGAACATTTTCATCATCAATTACTAAAATTAAAATTTTCAAGTAAGACTAGCATATTAATTATATATTTAATTAATATTATGTTTGCTAGTGTGTCAGTTTTCTTTGTCTTAGGAGATCAAGAAATGGCTATATTAATTTATGTTATATTAATGATTTTTTTACTATTTTTAGTATTAAAAACAAATATATTATTTAAAAATAAAGAGAAAGTAAATAAGAAATAGGGAGGTATTTATTTATGAAAGGAATTATTTTAGCAGGAGGAAGTGGAACAAGACTTTATCCAATTACAGAAGGAGTTAGTAAACAGTTATTACCTGTTTATGATAAGCCTATGATATATTACCCAATATCAACATTAATGTTAGCGGGTATTAAAGATATACTTATTATTACTACACCAGAAGATCAAGCATCATTTATTAGATTACTTGGAGATGGTTCTAAGTTTGGTATTAATTTGTCTTTTGAGGTTCAACCTGAACCTAAAGGTTTAGCTCAAGCATTTACTATTGGTGAAGAATTTATTAATGGTGATGAATGTGCGATGGTTTTAGGAGATAATTTATTTTATGGAGCAGGATTTACTGGTTTAATGGAAAGTGCAGTTAAATCTGCAGAAGAAGGAATGGCTAGTATATTTGGTTATGAAGTACATGATCCAGAAAGATTTGGTATTATGGAAATAGATGAAAATAATAAAATATTATCTGTTGAAGAGAAGCCTATGGTTCCAAAATCAAATTTAGCAATAGTAGGATTATATTTTTATCCTAAAGGTGTATCTGAAATGGCTAAGAATGTAAAGCCATCAGCTAGAGGAGAAGTGGAAATTACTACTCTTAATGATATGTATTTACAAGATGGTTTACTTAAAGGAGAAATATTTCCTGAAGGGTTTACTTGGTTTGACACTGGAACGTTTGATAGTTTAGATGATGCAGCTTCTGCGATAAGAAGTATACAAAATATAAAAGGTAAAGTAATATCTTGTTTAGAGCAAATTAGTTATGATAATGGTTGGTTATCTAAAGAGGCTTTAGAAGCTAGAGGTAATTTACTAAGTAAAAATAGTTATGGTGAGTACTTACAAAAAGTAGCTCAAAGAGAAAGAAAAAAATAATGAAAGTAATAGAAACAGAACTTAATGATTGCTATATAATAGAGCCTAGTGTGTTTGGTGATCATCGTGGATATTTTATGCAAACACATAGTGAAAAAGATTTAGAAGATAATAATTTAAATTATCATTTTGTACAAGGCAATGAATCCTTTACAAAAGAAAAAGGTACAATACGTGGTTTACATTTTCAAACTGATCCAATGTGTCAAGCTAAACTAGTTAGAGTTACACAAGGCTCTGTATACGATGTAGTCGTAGATTTAAGAAGTGATTCATCAACATATTTAAAATGGATTAAAGTTGAGTTATCAAATGAAAATAAAAGACAGTTATTAGTGCCTAGAGGATTTGCTCATGGATTTATAACTTTAACTGATGATGTAGTATTTTCATATATGGTTGATAATTTTTATTCTAAAGAACATGATGGTGGTATTATATTTAATGATCCAGAATTTAATATTGATTGGGGTATAGATGATCCTATTTTATCTGATAAAGATAGAGTTTTACCTAGACTAAGAGAAATAGATAATAAATTTAGGAGAAATAAATGAAATATTTAGTAACTGGTGTAAATGGTCAATTAGGTTACGATATTGTTAAACAGTTGAAAAATAATGGTGAAAAAAACATCTTAGCAGTTGATAGAGATGAAATGGATATAACTAGTGAAGAAAGTGTTAACAAAGTAATATTAGATTATAAACCAGATGTTATATTTCACTGTGCTGCTTATACAGCAGTAGATAAAGCTGAAGAAGATGAAGATATTTGTAATCAAGTAAATGTACTTGGAACTAAATATATAACTGAAGCATCAATTAAAGTAAAAGCTAAATTAGTTTATATAAGTACTGATTATGTATTTGATGGAGATAAAGATGGTGTATATACTGAAGATGATTTAGTTAATCCTAAGAGTGTATATGGAAATACAAAATATTTAGGGGAAGTAGAAGCTTCTAAGAATCCTAAACATTATATAACTAGAGTGTCTTGGGTATTTGGTGTAAATGGTAATAATTTTGTTAAAACAATGTTGAAATTAGCTGAGTCTAGAAATGAACTTAATGTAGTTAGTGATCAAATAGGTAGTCCAACTTATACTGTTGATTTAACTAAAGTATTATTAGAATTAGTTAAAACAGATAACTATGGATTATATCATGTAACTAATGAAGAATATTGTTCCTGGGCTGATTTTGCAGAGTACATATTTGAAACTAATAATATTGAAATGAAAGTTAATAAAATAACTAGTGAGGAGTATCCTCAGAAAGCACATAGACCAAGAAATTCAAAAATGAGTAAAGATAAATTATATAGCATAGGTATTGATAAAATGCCTAGTTGGAAAGATGCGATAGATAGATATAATTTAGAACTGAAGAAGGAGAAGTAAATTAATGAAAGTATTAGTAACTGGAGGAGCAGGATTTATAGGAAGTAATTTTTTACATTATATGGTAAATAAATATACTGATTATAAATTTGTTTGTATAGATGCATTAACATATGCAGGTAATTATAATAATATAAAAGTTTTAGAAGAAAAAGATAATTTTAAATTTGTTAAAGGAAGTATAACTGATAGAGATTTAGTATTTAATTTATTTAAAGAAGAAAATTTTGATTGGGTAATTAATTTTGCTGCTGAAAGTCATGTTGATAATTCAATTAAGAATCCTGGTATATTCTAGAAACAAATATTATG
>CAYJPM010000044.1:4980-6111 GCA_964372145.1 uncultured Muribaculaceae bacterium
ATGAAGTTTATGGTGATTTACCACTTGATAGACCTGATTTATTATTTAGAGAAGATACTCCAATACATACATCAAGTCCTTATTCTGCATCTAAAGCTAGTGCTGATTTATTAGTTATGGCTTATATGAGAACTTTTAAATTGCCAGCAACTATATCTAGATGTTCAAATAATTATGGACCTTATCAGTTTCCTGAAAAGTTAATTCCAGTAGTTATTTCTAAAGCACTTAATAATGAAGATATTCCTGTTTATGGTAAGGGTGAAAATGTTAGAGATTGGATCCATGTATATGATCATAATACTGGTATAGATAAAATTATGCATGATGGTGTAGTAGGAGAAGTTTATAACTTAGGTGGAAAAAGTGAAAGACAAAATATAGATGTTGTTAAAGCTATTTTAAAACATATGGGTAAAGATGAAAGTTTAATTACTTATGTAACTGATAGAGCTGGACATGACTTAAGATATGCGATTGATTCAAGTAAATCTGAAAAAGAATTATCTTGGGATAGAACTTATACATTTGAAAATGGTTTAGCTGAAACTATAGATTGGTATTTAGCTAATGAAGAATGGATTAATGATATTAAGTCTGGAAAATATAAAGAGTCTTATAAATAGGCTTTTTTTGTTTGTAATAAAGATGAAAATTATGGTATACTAATAATATAAATGAGGTAATTAAATGGAAAATAAGAATGCTATTGAAGTTAAAAATATGACTAAAACATTTAAATTATATTCTGATAAACCACAAACATTAAAAGAAAGAATAGTTGGTGGTTTTAAAAATAAAACAGAAATTAGAACTGTGCTTAAGAATATTAATGTTGATATAAAAAAGGGTGAAACAGTTGCATTAATTGGTATTAATGGAAGTGGTAAATCTACTCTTTTAAAATTAATGACTAAAATTATTTATCCTAATAAAGGTAGTGTAGTTACTTATGGTAAGTTAACTAGTTTATTAGAACTTGGTGCTGGATTTCATCCAGATTTTACTGGTAGAGAAAATATTTATTTTAATGCTTCTATATTTGGTTTAACTAGAAGTGAAATTGAAAGTCGTATTAATGATATTATAGAGTTTAGTGAACTTGGTGATTTTATTGATTCACCAATTAGA
>CAYJPM010000044.1:6121-6813 GCA_964372145.1 uncultured Muribaculaceae bacterium
TATGTATATGAGACTTGCTTTTAGTGTGGCTATAAATGTAGACGCTGAAATACTTTTAATTGATGAAATATTAGCAGTAGGAGATCAACATTTTCAAGATAAATGTTTTGCTAAATTAGAAGAATTATCTAAAAGTGATAAAACTATTGTTATAGTATCTCATAGTTTAGGTGCTATGGAAAAATTATGTGATAGAGCTATTTGGATTAATGAAGGTGAAGTTGCTTTAGATGGTAAATGTAATAGAGTAATTAAAAGTTACCTTAAGGAGTGCGCATAATGAATGTATTTAAAGAAATATATAAATATAGAGAGTTATTTAAAACTAATGTAAAAAAAGAAATTAGAGGTAAATATAAAGGATCTTTTTTAGGAATACTTTGGTCTTTTATTAATCCTTTATTAATGGTATTAGTTTACGCAATTGTATTTCCTTATATAATGAGAATTGAAACTGAAAATTATTTAGTATTCTTGATATGTGGGGTAATACCTTGGAATTTTTTCACTTTAAGTTTATCTCAAGGAACAACGACTATCACTAATAATGGAAATTTAATTAAAAAAGTTTATTTTCCAAGAGAAATATTACCTATATCAGTAGTTAGTAGTACTGTAGTTAATTTTTTAATATCTTGTATTATCATATTAATTTTTGTATTAGCAGGTGGTATCGGGATTAGTTGGCATTT
>CAYJPM010000045.1:0-6813 GCA_964372145.1 uncultured Muribaculaceae bacterium
ATTTTTGGACCTTATCCAAATGCATATGCCGCTAGAAGAATAGTAAATTTACTTAATAGGATTTATCCATTAAAAAAATGTGAAGGTTCTCCTAAAGATATTTGTCTTTACTATCATATAGATGAATGTTTAGGTTACTGTAGTAAAAAACTTGATACCGAAAAAGTTCAAAATATGGAAAATGAAATATTATTGTTTTTAAGAGGTAATGACGAAATTATAAAAAATAAAATAATGGAAAGAATAGATTATTATTCAAATCAATTAAATTTTGAAGTTGCATTAGACTTAAAAAATGAACTTAAATATATTGAAATAATAATGGCTAAACAAAAAGTTGAACTTAATGATTTAGTAAATAGAGATATTATCGGATATTATTATAATAAAGGTATAGTTTGCATACAAATATTATTTGTTAGAAATGGTAAGATAGTCGGAGGAACTAATAATAGTGTATATGTAATAAATGAAATAGAAGATGTAAAATCATCATATATAATATCATTTTATGATAAACATGAAATTCCAAAAGAAATTTTAATAAATGAAGATGTAAATAATAAAATAATAGGTGAACTATTAAACACTAAAGTTTTAATCCCAGAAAAAGGAAAAAAGAAAAATTTAGTTGATATGGCAATAAATAATGCCAAAATAAATTTAGAAAACGAAATAGAACTTATAAATAATAAGGAAGAAAGAACTTTAGGAGCTAATAATAGATTAGGTGAATTATTAAACATCCCAATACATAGAATAGATGCATTCGATAATTCTAATTTGTTTGGATCTTATTCAGTAAGTGGAATGGTAGTGTTTGTTAATGGTAAGCCTAATAAAAAAGAATATCGTAAATATAAAATAAGTTTAGATAAAAATGATGACTATAATATGATGAAGGAAGTAGTTTATCGAAGATATTTTAGAACTATCATTGACGAAGAAGAACAACCCAGTTTAATAGTTGTAGATGGCGGTATAAATCAAATTAATGCTGCAAAAGATGTATTAAATAGCTTGAATTTAAATATAAAAGTAGTAGGATTAAAAAAGGATGATAAACATTCAACTAAAGCTTTAATTGATGGTGATAATTACAAAGAAATAGATTTAAGTAATGAAAGAAATGTTTTCTTGTATCTTACTAAGATACAAGATGAAGTGCATAGATTCACTATTAATTATCATAAACAAATTAGAAGTAAAGGATCAATAGCGAGTATACTAGATAATGTTGAAGGAATAGGTAGTGTAAGAAAAAAAGAATTAATAAAAAAATATGGAAGTGTAAAAAAGATATCAGAGGCGCCTCTTGAAGAATTAAATCAAATGCTACCTAATAATACAGCAGAAAAATTAAAAAAATATTTAAGTGAATGGGGTAAAAAATCTTAAACCGAAAGAAAATATCTTTTGGTTTTTTAATTATTATTGTATAATAAATTAAAGGAGAATATTATTATGAAAAAGTTATATAAATTAAATATAGATAATGAGATGACATTAAATAAAAATATTCTCAACTTTTTAGATCCTGATTATATATATTTACCTATAGATGATTTTTCATTTTTAGAAGAAAAAGAATATATCTATAAAAATCAAAATATATTTGAAAAAGATAATATTGATTACAACTCTAGTATAAGTGGTTCATTAGAAACTTTAAGTAAAATAACAATTAATAATGTTGGTTATAACGCTATAGTATTAAAAAATGATTTTAAAGAAAAAGAAATTAAATATAAAATAAATGACACTACTGAATATAAAGGGTTAATTGAATTATTAAATAAAAACATATTATTAAAAAATATTGATAACGAACAAGCAGAAAACATTGTAATTAATGGAATAGAAGACGAACCATACACATATACTGAAAGTTATATATTAAGAAAAAATATAGATATTATATTTGATACAACAGAAAAATTAAATCAAATATACAAATCCAAAAAAAATTATATTACTATTAAAAATACAGATATTGATAATGTAGATAAATATTTATCTTCTATTGGAGCATATCCGTCATTAAATATAGTAGTGTTAGATAATTTATACTTACTCGGAAAAAATGAATTTTTATTAGAAAAAATAAAACTACAAAACAAAAAAACTATCGTTTTAAAACCTAGTGAAATACTTGAAATAAGAAATTATTTAAAATATGGCACTAATAAAAGTGAAAAATATATTACAATAGTTAATATGATAGATAAAAAAATATTTATAATTAACACAAAAAAATACGTAAAAATAATCGATATTCTGAATAAATTTAAATTAAATAAAAATGCTACATATATTAAAAATGGTTTAATGAGCGGTATTAAAATAAATCCAGAAACAGAAGTAATAGATGAATCATTTAATAGTTTATATATAGTAGAAGATTGTAATAATCCAGAATTAGATTGTATTAATTGCGGTAAATGTTCTGCAGTTTGTCCACTTAACAATAATCCTAAAGAATTAATTTTTAAAAAAAATGAAAAATGTATTGATTGTGCTTTATGTTCATATTTCTGTCCATCGAATATAAATTTAAGAAGTCGTTTAAGAGGTGAAGAAAATGAATAAAATATATATTAAAAATGATAACAAAATAAATAAATTAGTATATGTTTACATCATTTCAATATTACCTTTAATTTTATATGGACTATATAAAAATGGTATACTACTATATCAAAATGATTTAATATCATTTATTGAAATATTTAAAATATTAATTTTTATAGGTATACCTACTATAACAATATTAATATTAAATTATATAAAAGACAAAAAAATTCATATTGAATTAAATAATCTTTCATGGATTTTTATAAGTATATTTATGCCTGTAAATACAAATATATTAATATATTCATGCTTGATAATATTATTTATATTTCTAGACATAAGATTATTAAAAAGCAAAGTTGATTTAAGTTTAGTATTTAAAATTATATTAATACTGATATTATATTTATTAGGAAATTATAGTTATTTAAATATAGCAGAAGAAACAATAAGTTATAATTTTAATACATTAGATATATTATTTGGAAGATCCGTAGGAGGAATAGCAAGTACTAGTTTGATTATTGCTATGCTAAGTTATGTACTACTGTATACTAATACATTTTATAAAAAAAATATTACTATAGTAACCATCAGTACATATTCTGCATTAACTTTAGTTTTAAGTTTTATTACTAATATAGACTTTACTAATATTGGTGGTATATTCATTGGTGTAATGTTATTAGGAAGTACACTCAAATATACTCCAGCTACAATTAAATCACAAATAATATATTCGTTTTCATTAGGAATATTAATAGTATTATTTAATTTTATAAATTATTATGAAAGCTTATTTATAAGTTTATTAATTTTACAATCATTAATATATATAAAAGGTAAAATAAGAGGTAGAAAATATGAAAAAAATAATAATTAGTTTAATAGTAATATTAATAGTAGGAATTGGAGTATATTATTACATTAATAATGATACAAAAAAAGCTATAGAAAAAGAAGATAATATAGATTATTTAAATGTAATAAATGATAAGAATATTGATGATATTGAATATGATTTTTTGAAGTACGTAGATGATAATTATGAAAGTGCATTAAAAGATTTAAATGATTTATTATCTGATCAAGAATATAATGAAAATATGTGGTACCAAATAACAGGATTTTCATATAAAGTATTAAAAGATTTAGAAAATAATATTAATTTAAATATTGTTGAAGATCAAGATAACACAATAACATTCGTAGGTGATACATCACTAGCTGATAATTATTTAGTTATGCAAGCTTATAAAGAAAGAAATATAGGATTGGATGGTATTTTATCACCAGAAGTTCAAGATTATATTAATAATAGTAGTGTACTAATTTTAAATAGTGAATTTGCATTTGGAACAAGTGGTGATCCAATGGCAGGGAAAATATATACTTTTATAGGGGATCCAAGCAATGTAAATATGTATCATGAAATGGGCGTTGATTTAGTTACACTAGCAAATAATCATGTATACGATTATGGGACATTAGCCTTTAATGAAACACTAGATACATTTAAAAATGCAAATATACCATATATTGGAGCAGGTTCAAACATTGAAGAGGCAGCCGAGGCTTATTACTTTGTAGTAAATGGTTATAAAATATCCTTTATAAATGCAAATAGATCTGAAAAATATATATTGACACCAGGTGCATCTGAAAATTCCGAGGGAGTATTTAGATGTTATGACCCTGAAAATTTAATTCAACGAATAAAAGAAGAAAAAGAAATAAGTGATATAGTAATTCCAATATTACATTGGGGATTAGAAGCATCACATACAATAGAAGAAGTTTTATTAGAAACAGGTAAGATGTATATAGATGCTGGAGCTGATGCAATAGTAGGTCATCATGCCCATGTACTACAAGGAATAGAATTTTATAATGATAAACCAATAGTTTACAATATAGGTAATTTTATATTTGACGACTATAGTAGAGAACTTGGAATAGTAACATTTGAGGTAAATGATGACATGAGTATGAATTATACATTTTTACCAGCGTTACAAGAAAATATATATACTGATTTTTTATACGGTGAAGAAAAGGAAGTTTGGATCAATAATTTAAATGATTGGTCAATAAATACAACTATGGATATTGATGGTAGTTTTTATCCAACAAATTAAGAATAACTAGTAAAATCATTGATTTTATTAGTTTTTTTGTTATAATACATAAAAATATTGTATTTTTAAAGGAAATTAGCATATTAAAGGTAAAATATAATATTGAGGAGTAAGTTTAGGTATGATTAACGATGAACAGATACTAGAGATTAGACAAAAAGCAGATATCGTTGATGTAATATCTGAATATATCTCAGTTTCACCACATGGAAAAAATCATGTATCGGTATGCCCGTTTCATGATGATCACAACCCAAGTATGGTAATTAGTAAGGAAAAACAAATATTTAATTGTTTTACTTGTCACAGTGGTGGTAATATTTTCACTTTTGTAATGAAATACGAAAATGTTACATTTCCAGAAGCTGTAAAAATAGTAGCAAGCAAAGTTGGAGTAAATCTAAATGTTAAATCTATTGGTAATAATGAAAAATTTCAAAAAGATTACGATATTATGGATTTATCAAAAAAATACTATTTAAATAATATAAATACTAAACATGGATTAGAAGCTAAAAAATATTTAAATAAAAGGGGTATAACAGATGATGTCATAAACGATTTTAAAATTGGATTAGCCGTAAATGAAAAGGATAGTTTAACTAATTTTTTAATTAGCCAAAGTTATAATGTTAACGAATTAGACAAATTAGGTTTAACAAGTAAGAATGGTGTCGATATATATGATACTTTTCGTAATAGGATAGTAATACCAATAGATAATATAAGTGGTAACACAGTAGGTTTCACAGGTAGAATATTTAATGGTGAAGATACTGCTAAATACATGAATACTAAGGAAACACATATTTTTAAAAAAAGTAATATACTATTTAATTATTACAACGCTAAAAATTATATAAGAGAAGAAAAAAAAGTTATAATAGTTGAAGGAAATATGGACGCTATTAAGATGCATGCTAGCGGTATAAAAAATGTTGTAGCAATTATGGGAACAGCAATGACTAACGAACATGTTGAAATACTTAGAAAATTAAAGTATCAGATAATTTTAATGTTCGATAATGATAATGCAGGATATGAAGCAACACTTAAAAATGGAGAGTTATTACTTTCAAAAGGTATTAGCGCTGAAGTAATAAGATTAAGTGAAGCGAAAGACCCAGATGAATATATTGAAAAATTCGGTATAGAAGCACTAAAAGAAAATATAGATAAACCTATAAAATATTTAGATTTTAAAATAGAGGCAATAAAACAAAATAAAGATTTAAATAGTGCTGAAGAATTATCAAAATTTGTTAAAGAAATAATAGAACTATTAAAATATGTCGACAATATCACTAAGAATATAATAGTTGATAAAATTTGCAAAGAATATGGAATAGATAAAAAAGTATTAATAAATGAAGTAAAGCCTGCCGAAGAAGTAAAATATGAAGTAAAAGAAGAAGTAGTTAAAAAGAAAGATAATTATAAATTGATCGCAGATATTATTTTATACTATATAGCAAGTGATGCAAAGTACTTAAAAATATATAAAGATGATTTAAACTTCTTTAAAGAAAAAGAAGAACGAAATTTAGCAAGTGAAATCAACCATTTTTATGAAGAAAATAAGAATGGAACATTCGCAGATTTTATAACATATATTTCTAAAGAAGAAGTGTTACATAAAAGAATATTAGAAATTATGAGTGAGTACACCAATGAAGAATTGGAACATCACAAATTTATAGAATATTTAGAAATAATGAAGGGTAAAATAAAAAAAGATGAAATAAAAGAGTTAAAAGAAAAAATAAAAAATGAACTAGATATTAATAAAAAAATAAAATTAATGGAAAAATTAACTCAATTAAAAAAGTAGAAAAGGAATTAGGATTATGAATGAGATAAAAACGTATGAAGAAAGAAAAGAAAGTTTATTATTAAAAGGAAAAGAACAAGGATACATAACATTTGAAACATTAGCAGAAGAATTAAAAGGATTAGATATTGATCCATCAACATTAGATGAGTTATATGGTTTTTTAGTTGAAAACAATATAAATGTTATAACTAAAGAAGAAGAAGATAGTGAAGGGACTGAAGCGAAAGCAGCGGAACCAATTATATTATCTACAGATGATTTAATTAA
>CAYJPM010000046.1:0-6726 GCA_964372145.1 uncultured Muribaculaceae bacterium
GAGCAAAGGACTGAAAATCCTTGTGTCGTAAGTTCGATTCTTACTGGAACCACCATGAGAAATAAAATACAGCTTAATAGCTGTTTTTTTTTATAAAAAAAGCAACTATTTAGTTGCTTCTTCAATTTCCTTTAATTTATAATCAATCCAGTTAGGTAATTCTTTCTTTAGTGATATAAATCCTTGTTTAGTTTCATTCATCATTATTTTCTTAGAAGATTTATAATTAATATTTTTAATAGATAATTTAAGTTGTGTAGATTCTTCATCTACTTCTAGTATTTGACAATAAACTACATCTCCTAATTTAACATAATTATTAATATCTTTAACATAACCTTCAGTTATTTCTGATATATGAACTAAACCAGAAAACCAATTTTCAGTACTAACAAAAAAACCATAACTTTCTATCGCAGTAACCATACATTTAATTATATCTCCTACTTTATAATTTTTCATATATAAACCTCTCACACCAAAATTATAACATAATACTAATTATATAACAAATGTGATATACTATAAAAAAGAAAGGTTTATATGAAAGATAAAATAAAAGAACTAATTGAAAAAATAAGACCATACATACAAATGGATGGTGGTGATATAGAATTTGTAGATTATGAAGATAATTATGTATACGTTAGATTATTAGGTAATTGTATTAATTGTATGGCACAAGATAATACAATTAATGAAACAATATATGATTTTTTGAAGGATGAAATACCAGAAATCGAGGGAGTAATTAATATATCAATTTAATAACCAATCTATCTTTTCTATAAAAGTATATTTAGATAATTCTAAATATATTTTTTTTATGAATAATTCATATTCTTCTACTTTACTTATAATAGTTATTAAAGCATCTTCATCAAGTTCATCACTAATAACTTTTTCATATATATCAAAATAATATGTAGGATACAACATTCTTATAAAAAACATTTGATAACTAAAACTAGATAATTTATTACTTTTAATAAAAGTAATAAATTCTAAATAAGCATCTTCACCTTTAAAAAAACATGATTTAATATATTCAGCTATATCCCTAACTTCAATATCAAAAATGTAACTAAGAGGATTAAAATAATTCATATTTATATTTGGATAACTAATCCTTCGGTGTGACAAACAAATTAATTCATTAGAATAATCAATTTTATCTTTAGTAATTTTATTTACATAAGATATGGCATTTTCTGCTAAACCTATATAATAACTAAATGAATCAAGTATAACTCTTTTATTAAGAGCTAACTGACTCACTTGATATTCTAAGTAATCTATTTTCTTACTCCAAAGTTCTCCCCAATTATTTTTATATTTATTTAAATATTCTAAACTAACTTTTGTTTTTTTATTATATGAAATAATCTTAGTAATATCTATTTCTTCTAAATAATTATAATTTAATTTCAATAATGAATATGGTAATTCATCTATTACAGTAATATATTCTTTTTTTCTGTTTAATATTATTTCATTTGAAATTATGTTCTTATTTTTTAATTCTAATGAACATTTAATTATATCTTCTAACTCTTCCTTAGTTCTTAAATAATTTACTAATATATATATCGATCCATTTAATAAAAAAGAATAAACATTATTACTCTCATCTATATCTTCTATATGTATATCATAGTAATATTCTATTAATTCTTTCATATTATCACAATAAAATATATGAAAAAAAATAGATCAATATGATCTATTCTTTGTTTTCAAATTTTTTAACTAATGCATCAAACATATTTTCACATGATTTCATAAAAGATTCTTTCATTTCATCATAATTAATTGTATTATTTGATTCACTACTAACTACTGGTGCTACTTCAGGCATTGCTGGAGCATCTGGTATAACTGGAGCTACAACAGGCTCAACAACAGGAACCACTGGTTCAATTGGAGCAATTACCGGTTCAACAACAGGCATTACTGGTGTAATTTCAACAGGCGCCACTACTGGTTCAACAACAGGAGCAACAGTTGGTATCTCTGGTAAAACTGGTTCACTAGGAACTACAACTTCAGGCATCACTGGTCCAGCTGGTTCAATAACTGGAGCAACAGGTTCAATATTAATTGGAGTAACCGGACTAACAACTGGTTCAGTCATAGGCATAACTGGAGTTTCAACAACAGGCGCAGATGCTACTGAAGCATCTCCTACTGGTTTATAATTGTTTTTAAGTGCATCGTATGATGCTATTGGTAATGTTAATTGAGTATAATAAACATCATCTGCAGCTAAATCACTTGAAACATTAATATATTCCATAGGACCATTAGCTATAATACTTTTTAATGACTCTTTAGTTTTTTGCCATTCTACTTGATCAATAATTTTAATTAATTTATTATCAATTAATTTACATACCAAAATAATTGGTAACCCCATCGATCCTGTTGATTCATTATCTAAAACAACATAACTATTATTATCAGCTTTAAATGCATTTAATACTGGTTTTTCCATTTCACTTCCTGAAACTAATTTAATTTTCACTTTCCCCATTTTTATTCAATCCCTTCTCTACTTTGAAATAATTATAGCATAATCTTTTTTATTTTTCAATTTTTTTTAAAATGAAATATTTACATCCATAAGCACATTTTTCTTCAATATACTTATCTACATTATCATAATTATTTATTTCCTTAAAATTTTTATTTTGCTTATTACAAAAACCTTTTAATCTTAATTTACCATAAGCCCAATCACACACAATGAAATCATATTCGATAAAATAATCAGTTATTTTTTCTTTAACTATTTCTTCATCATAAGCATCTTTTATTTCTTTTACTAACTCGTATTTAATTTTATTAAATTCCATATTTCCCCCTAAATAAAGAATAATGATATTATTAATATAATCATAACTATAGTACAAACTATACCAAGTATTAATAATATATCTACATAACCATTACCCGATGATATTTTATCATCTTTATGAAAAAAATTATATAATGCTTTATCAAATAAATATTCAAAATTAATAGCATTTTTTTTAACTTCCAATTTTTCATAAATTTCGTCATTAATTTTTTCTATATCTTCTGCACTTAATAAATATATATCAGTATAATTCTTATTAACAACTTTATAAGCTTCCGGAGACAATAAATGCTTAGGAGTCTCAGATATAATTTTTTGATTAATCTTATTTTGTTCATCAAAATAACTAATTATTTCATTTTCATCACTTGCGTGTAAATAATTATATGATATTATAAGTTCATTACTTGAAAATGGTGAATAAAGTAGTTCTTTAAAACTCTTTTCTTCTTCTAACGTTATCTCAAAATTAACCTTCTTAAGCATAAACATATTAATTAACATTTTTTCAATTAATATAAATTCAGTATTTGGAACTATATTATTTTTTTCATTATTATAAAATAGTTGAATAGTATTTTTAAATAATATTAAATCATTATGAGAGTATCCATATTTTAATATATTAGCATCAAATAATTTTTCATCTTGTTTCTCAAAAGGTATTACTATATCTAATTCATTATATATTATAGATAATTTCCTAATTAAAACTACTAAGAAAGAATTATATAAAACACCATCTTTCTTATCTTTACTTTGTATATAATCTTTTATAGCTTTATCAAAAGCTTCATTTATAAAATATGTTCCCATAATACTATTCACCTATTATTGATTATATCACAATAATTATTAAAGTGGAATATCTAACAAGTTACTTTCTTTTACAATATCATTTCCATAAAATGTAGGTACTCTTCCATTCACCATAATAGCGTCAATTAATATATCATATTCTAACCTTATACTTTCACTAACAACTGGAGTTGTTATTAACTGTTCTAACTCTACTACTACGTATAATTCTACTAATGCATTATTAAGTCCATAATCAGTTACTTTAGTTTTTAAATTAGTAATAAGTGTTCCTATAAATGATATTTTAATAGGTATTTTAGGACCTAAACTTGATATAATTGCATAATCACTCGATATAAATAAAGGTTCTTCTAAATACATAGAATTATTAGCAAGTAAAAATTCATTATTATTGTAATTACCATATTCTAAATTATTAATATTATTTCTTATTTGATCATTAATTAAATTATTAACTACATATGCCTTTTCTAAATTATAATCAATCATTAATATTTCGTCACTACTATTCCTAGTAATATTAAGAATATCTTCCAAATTACCAGCTTCTATAAATGAATCATTTATATTATTCATTATTATTTCGTATGTAACTTTTTCTAATTTACTTTCAACAACTTTATTAAGTTTAGGAGTGACTTTTTCTAAATACCATACAAAAATACTATTAGTAAAAGTAAATATTACTAAAGAAATAAATAAATATATAATAAATCTTTTATGCTTAAAAAAAATATTCATATTTAATAATATGAATACTTTTAAAAATTTAAAATAGATTTAAAAAATAAATACATTCCTACAATAAATGCAAGTAATATTATAACTATTATTATTTCCATAATTATATTTCTTTTAGATTTATCTTCAATATCTAAATCTTCAAAGTCTTTTTTATCAAATTTAACACTTGATGTATAAAAATCTTCTTTAACATTGGTTTTAGAACTTACTCTATTTTCTTTTACTTCATCTATACTTTTAACTTCCACTGGTGTTTTAATAGTATTTTCTATAACTGGAGTTATTTCTGTTTTACCACTACTTTTAAAATCATCAAATAAATCACCAGTATCTTCCATTTCAGATTTAATTTTACTTTCATTAATTGTTATAGTATTTATTAAACTCTGTAAATCAAGTTCGTCTTCCTTTTCTTCTTTTTTTTGAAGTTCACTTTCTAAATTTAAATTATTTAATATATTATATTGTGTATCCCTAATTTTTTTCAATCTTTCTTCTTCATAACTAAGTGGTTTATCTTCTTTTGCTTTATTAAGTATAGTATTAATATCATACTCTTTAGTATTTTCAATATCTAAATCATATTCAGTTTCTTCTTTTTCTAACCTAATACTTCTTCTTTTAGGTTCTTCATTATACTTAGTATCTAATATTTTTTTTATTTTGTCGATGTCTATTTCATTTCTTCTATTTTCACCAATTACAGTTGTATTGTTATTAACATTAAAATTTTCAAGTTCTTTATGATTTATATTATTATATAAATTTTCATTTTTTTTAACTCTTGATAATTTATCGTTATCAATATTTTCATATTTTGACATTCTACTATCCATGAAATACACCTTCCTAGACCAATAATACCATAGTTTACACATATTTTAAAGAAATTATTGCTTTTTTAATAGTTGTTTACTATAATTATACGTGTGGAGGAAATACATGAAAAAATTAATAATTAGAGATGGAGCTTGCATTGGATGCGGAGCTTGTATAGCAGTTGATCCTGAACATTTTGATTTTAATGACGATGGATTAGCATCAGTTATTTTAACTGAAAATTTAGAAACTAGTGCACTTCAAAATGCAGTTGGATCATGTCCTACTGGAGCAATAGTATTAGATGAAAATACTGACTGTGAATGTGAAAATTGTGAATGCGAAGACTGCAATTGTGGTCAATAAAAAAACTACTTGAGTAGTTTTTTTTATTGAATAGTACTTTTAGAAGCATAGAATTTTTTAACTTCTTTAATACTAAGTTCTCTATATTCACCGGATTTTAAATTATCAACATTTAAATGTCCATATTTAGTTCTAGTTAATTTTTCAACTGGAAAATTTAATTTTTCAAATATTTTCTTAACAATATGATTTCTACCTTCAATAATAGTAAGTTCAATTAACGTACTATTTTTTTCATAATCTTTTTTTCTAACTTTAAAATGAACTATATCAACTTTTCTACTTTCAATAGATATACCTCTTTTTAATGCTTTAACAGCATCAGCATCTATTATACCCTCGAGTTTAGCCACATAAGTTTTTTTTATTTTATTAGATGGATGCATTAACATATTAGCAAATTCCCCATCATTAGTTAAAAGTATTATACCAGTTGTATCATAATCAAGTCTTCCTATTGGGTATATTCTTTGATTAGTATTTATTAAATCTGTTACAGTTATTCTACCTTTATCATCACTAGTAGTACTAATAACTTTTCTAGGTTTATTTAAAACAAAATAAGTTTTAACAACTTCTTTATTTATAGTAACTCCATTAATAGTTATATAATCAGTAGCGTCTACCTTTGTACCTAACTCAGTTACTAAACTGTTATTAACATATACTTTTTTATCTAATATAAGCTTCTCAGCTTCTCTTCTTGAACAATATCCATAGTTCGCTATTACTTTTTGTAATCTTTCCAAAACAAATCACCTATAAAGTATTATATCATAAAAAAACAAATAAGTTAAATCTACCTATTTGTAATTATTTTTTAAAAAACTTTCTTATAAAACTTTTTCTATATTTTTCATTCTTTATAATACTTTCACTATAAATTTTATCTAATTCTATAGTTGTAATATTATATACTTCATTTGTAACTTTATATTCTAAAATATCATCAATAAACTCATTTAAATATCTAAAACTTTCTAAATCAGGTACTATAAGAGAAGAACCCAAATCATATCCAAAACAAAATAAGTTTTCTTCTTCATTTAAATTATCTATGATACCATCATTATTTAATCCATCTATATATTTTGAGAGTATAACTAATTCAGAAT
>CAYJPM010000047.1:0-6480 GCA_964372145.1 uncultured Muribaculaceae bacterium
CAAATCTATTAGATGCTTCACTTCTAAGTATTTTTTTACTAGTTTTTCTTACCTTAACACTATTAAATATAGCAGCCTCTATTATAATATTTTTTGTAGTATTTTCAACTTCAGTTGATAAACCACCCATAACACCAGCAAGTCCTATAGCAGATTCTTTATTTGCAATTACTATATCTTCAGTACTTAAAATTCTTTCATTATTATCAAGAGTTACTAATTGTTCATTATCAAATGCATTTCTTACTATTAAATCATTTCCTAATGCATCTGCATCATAAAAATGAAGTGGCTGACCAGTTTCAAGCATTACATAATTAGAAATATCTACTACATTATTTATGGGTCTAATCCCTGATGCTATTAATCTAGATTTAATAAATTCTGGTGATTCTTTAATTTCTACATTTATAGCTTTTTTTACTAAAAATAGTTTACAATCTTCAGTATTAACTTCTAAATTAAAGAAATCATTTATATTATCGTTATTTTCATCAAAGTTTAAATCAATATCTTTAACATCTTTTTTATAGATTGCTCCTAATTCATAAGCCATACCAAGTATACTAAGTAAATCACCACGATTAGACGTAAGTTCAAAATCAATTACTTCATCATTTAAACCCAAATATTTAATAGGATCCTCACCTACAGTAGCGTCTTCACCCAATTCATGAATACCATTAACTTCAGTATTTTTTAAATATTTACTATCAATACCTAATTCACTTAAAGCACATAACATACCATTAGAACTTTGACCTCTTATGACAGAAGATTTAATTTCTATTTCAGGAAGTACTGCTCCTACCTTTGCTACTATAACTTTAATATCTTTTCTACAGTTTGGAGCACCACATACGATATCTAATACTTCAGTACCAATATCAACTTTAGTAATTTTTAACTTATCAGAATCTGGATGTTTATCACATTCTATAACTTTACCAATAACTAAATTGGTTGCATTAACTAACTTTTCAGCACTGTCATATTCATTACCAACACTTGTCATATCTTCAGCTATTTCAAATATTGTCTTTTCAGGCAAATCTATATATTCACTTACAAATTTTCTACTTAATTTCATTAGTCTACATCCTTTCTATTAAATTGATCTAAAAATCTTAAATCATTTCCATATATTGTTCTTATATCTGTTATACCATATCTAAACATAGCAAATCTATCCATACCTGTTCCAAAAGCAAAAGCTTGATATTTCTTAGAATCATATCCACTCATTTCAAGAACATTAGGGTGAACCATACCAGCACCTAAAACTTCAATCCAACCAGTTTTTTTACATAAAGGACAACCTTTACCACCACATTTAAAACAAGTTACATCTACTTCAACTGATGGTTCTGTAAATGGAAAGAAACTTGGTCTAAATCTTACACTAGTCTTTTCTCCTAAAAATTCTTTAACAAATAATTCTAAAGTTCCTTTTAAATCAGCCATGGAAACATTTTCATCTATAACTAAACCTTCTATTTGCATAAATTGATGTGAATGTGTAGCATCTTCATCTCTACGATATACTTTACCTGGACATACAATTTTAAGAGGACCTTTTAAAGTGTTTTCTTCCATAGCTCTTACTTGAGCTGTTGATGTTTGAGTTCTAAGTAAAAATTGTTCATATTCATTTTCTAAATAAAATGTATCTTGTGCATCTCTAGCTGGATGTCCTTTTAAAACATTTAATTTTTGAAAACAATTTTCATCACTTTCAAGCTCTGGACCTTCATATATTGTATAACCTAAAGAAGTAAATAAATCTTCGAATTTTTCTTCAATTCTACTCATCGGATGTTTACTACCTCTTTTTATTTTTTTTGATGGCAGCGTTATATCTATAGCATCTTTTTCTAACTTTTTATTAAGTTCTATTTCTTCAAATTTAATTTTTAATTCATCAAATATACAATTAACTTCAGTTCTAAATTTATTTAACTTTATTCCAAATTCTTTTTTTTCTTCATTGGATAAATCTTTCATCACAGATGATAATTCATTAACAGGACCTTTCTTACCTAGATATTCCACTTTAAGATCATTTAAACTATTAATATCCATTACATTTTCTGATTTACTTCTTATTTCCTCAAGTAAATTATTCATTTTTTCTTCCATTTTTCCTCCTTATAAATAAAAAAATCACATCCTTGTAATAAGGACGTGATTACGTGGTACCACCTTAATTTATGCATTATTGAAATAATACACCTTAATACTATATAGCGTTACCTTTAAAGCTCATAAGTTGAATTCATAAAATATTATTATCTATTTACACCTTCCATAGACTCTCTAAAAATAATTCCTTTATTACTACTTCTTAATCTTCGCTTTCAATTACAAACTTATTATATCATATTATACATTTTTTTCAACTACTTTAAGATTCTAGTATTGTTCTTAGAAATATTAATATTACCTATTACTTGTGAAGGATTATCAACATTATCAAATGAATATGACCCAATAGATTTTAAACTAAATACATTTATCTTATCTAAAACTGAATTCATAAGAAAGAAACTACTTCCAATATTTTGAGCATATGGAATATTTAATTCTTTTAAACACTTATTATATATAAAACAAGAATTTCCTATATCAACAACATTTTTTATATCAATTTCTTCTAAAACTTCATTAAATTGAAGAGCATAATTTTCAATTGCATATACATTAGGAACAATTAATTTTTTTAAATTTATCATATCAAACATAAAAGAATTCTCTAAAACAACAATATTATAATTAGTATATGATATTAATTTATTATGATTATCTAACTCTAAAATAACATCAAAACCATCCTTAACAGATATAACAACTCTCTTTACATCAACTTCATTATATACAGATATTTTTACAATATCCTTTATAGATTTTGTAAACGAATCCTCTTTATTATCAAACCTACAAATATATTTATTTTCTAAACTCAATATATATTTTTCAAATATAATATACTTTTCATAATCATAACAAAATATATTTTCATTAGTTATAATAACATTATTAATACCATAATAAGTACCAGCATCATTAACATTATATTTATACATTTTATTATCTATATGCTTATGATATCCAACTAATTCTAAATCAAATGATTTGTATCTATTAATAATTCTATAACCATAATATTGTTCAAAAGCTCTTGTTAAATTAGGTATTATATTATCTAAATCATTACCAAATACACATTCAATATCATCTATTTTTGTATTATATCTATTCTTAATAGCAACATTGTTATATTTACCTTTACTAAATTGAATACCTATAATAGATTTACTATAAAGATCACCTCTAAAAGGTTTTTTAAAATCTTCTCTTCTTATTTTATTAATGTCCTTTATAACTGCAAAGAACACATATGCTTTTTCTAATCTTTTTTCGTTAAAAGTACATAATAGTTCGTCACTCTTATAATATTTATTAAAATATTGAATATCACCTTGAGTTTTACATTCATATAAAATATATCCAGCTTTATCTAAAAGTTCAAACGGAGTTTCTTTTACATCTATAATCTCAGAATCTTGTGTTTTCAATAAAGTGTCAATGTATATTTTAAATTCACTTATTTTATTTTGAGAAATAATATCACTACTTAAAAATCTATTATGAGAAAAATATTTATCCATAACATTATATAATAAACCTTCTGTTTCTAAATGTTCTGAAAATAATTCTCTACATAAATGCATCATTTTTTCACCATAATGCTTTTTAATTTTTTTTAAATCTGAATTCATAACAACCACCAATGCATAAAATAGTATTATAGTCTTTATGAACAAAAATTGCAAATAAAAAAGATAATATAATTATTATCTTCTACTTTTATTGTTAATTAGTTCAATATATTGGACCAGATTTTGGACTCTACAATAAAAATCAATATATTGTATAGAATTATCTTCCAAATATATATCTAAAGACAATAAAATCGTTAGTAAAAACATCATAAAAATTTTCTTTACCGTATTTTTTCAAACCAGATTCTGAAGCACATAAACATAATCTTTTTTTATTATCAATTTCATAAATATATATATTATTTAAAGGTTTAAATTTCTCTTTTTCTGCATCAATAATAATTTGTAAATCGTTTAGTTGAGAATAGCTCAAATTATTTAATTCAATCATATTTTTCCTCCGTACATGTATTATAAACCCATAAAAAAAGAAAGCAAGAACTTTCTTTAGTCACCTAATTTATAAGATATTATAAAACCTGTTATAAATAGTACTATAGCAAAACTTATTTGACCTGCAGAAAACATTAATCCATCACTGTAAGCAGTAAAAGTTATAGATATAATTGATGCAAAAACAAATCCTAATATTCCAAAAAATGTTTTTACTTTAAAGTTATCTAATAAATATTCAATTAATTTTACAACTAATATTAAACCTATTAATACACCTATTCCAAATACACCTAATATAAATCCATTTGAAATAATGTCATTAAATTTAGTGAATTCTTTAATAGTATTAAGTATTGGTTCATAGTAACCTAAAAGTATTAACATAAATGATCCACTTAATCCAGGTACTACCATAGTAGCAGCCGCTATTATACCAACTAAGAACAATATTACATATGACATTATATTCATATCATTAAAATTAACAGCGTCTATTCCACCTTCAAAAAATGTCATAAACATTACTATACCAAACATTATTAAAAATATTATAATATTAGGTACATTTTTAAAATTACCTTTAACAGTTTTAGAAAGCATTGGTACACCACCAATTATCAATCCTATAAAAAATAATATTGTTGGTAATCTAAAATTATCTAAACTGTATGTTACTAATCTACTAGCTAAGAGTATTGATAAACCAGCTCCTAAAAATATCCACATCAAAAAATTAAAATTTTTCTTTATATTACTAAAGAAGTGACTAACTGCTTCAATTAATTCTTCAAATATACCTAAAGATATCATAAGTGTTCCACCACTTACACCTGGTATTATATTTGCTATTCCTATAAAAAAACCTTTTATAACTAACATTAATTTTTTCATTTATTCAACTCCTACTATAATAGTATATCACTTATTTATTTTTTTTCCTACTAGTATATTTATATGCAAGTTTTAAACCAGTTTTAATAAATATATTATCTAAATCATTATCTGCTTCTTTTAACTTTTTAGGTATATCTATATTTTGAGGACAGTGTTTAACACATTTCATACAACTTTTACATAAATCTGCTCCACTTTTTTCGTAACCAGTCCCACCAATTTTACGTGTTATATATTGTTGTCTTACTTGAAAACCACCAAAAAAAGACTTATTATTATAATCAGTAAAAACTGCTGGAATATCAACTTCAAATGGACAAGGCATACAGTATTTACATCCAGTACAAGGAACTTTCATTAATTTTCTAAATATTTCTTTAACATTATCAACTACTTTTATTTCGTTTTTAGACATACTATCAACTTTAGTTTCACTTGCTATTCTAATATTTTCATCTACTTGTTTTATATCATTCATACCACTTAAAACAACACTAACTTCCTCATGATTAAATATCCATTTTAAACCCCACTCAGCTAAACTTCTTTCTTTACTATACGAATTAAATTCTTTTATAACTTCAGTAGGAACTTTATTAACTAAGCTACCACCTCTAAGTGGTTCCATAACTACAACACCTACACCAAGTTCATATGCTCTTTTTAATCCCTTTATACCAGCTTGATTATATTCATCTAAATAATTATACTGAATTTGACAAAAGTCCCAATTATAATCTTCTAATATTTTAATAAATTCTTCACATCTTCCATGAAATGAAAAACCTATGTATCTTATTTCACCATTTTTCTTCTTATTTTCTAAAAATTCAATAACTCCATAATCTTTTAAAGTCTTCCATGAATGATAACTATCTAACATATGCATCAAATAATAATCAATATAATTAGTATCTAATCTTTTTAACTGTGTTTCAAAAAAACTTTTAATTTGACTTTTCTTACTAATTAAAAATGTAGGTAATTTATCCGCTATAAAAACTTTATCTCTTATATTATATTTTTTAATGAATTTACCTAACAATACTTCACTTTTACCACCACAATAAATATAAGCAGTATCAAAATAATTTACTCCGTTATCATATGCATATTTAAGTTCATTAAACGCTTTATCTTCATCTACATTTATTCCTTTATAAGTAAATCTCATGCATCCAAAACCAATTAATGATAATAGGTCTCCGTTTTTTACTAATTTTCTATATTGCATACATAATCACCATAATTATTATAACATTAAAAAAACAAATAGTAATCATTTGTTTTTCTTTCTTTGAACAGGTTTTTCTTCACCATATAACTTCTTATATTGATACTTAACAGCGTCTAATTCACTACTTATAGATTGATAATTTTCTCTACAATACTTTTTATTTATTATTTT
>CAYJPM010000048.1:0-6427 GCA_964372145.1 uncultured Muribaculaceae bacterium
GAACTTCAGCCTTCCAAGCTGACCACGGGGGTTCGATTCCCCCTATCCGCTCCAATTGAAATAAAAAGTTAACTTAACAGTTAACTTTTTTTTGTTTCAATTTAATCTCGGATGGTCAACTATCCTAACAACTAAATATATATTAACCAATTTTTAAATTTTATGACTACAATAAAAAACAATCACTTATAGTGAATGTTTTTTTATTATCTATTTATATTTATTGAATTTTTACTTTCTAATTTTTCATACAAAATTGTTAATGTTTCACCAACTGCTGGTGAAATTATATCAAAACCAATTTTTAAAAGTTTATTATTTTTTAAAAGTGTGTCAGTAACTAACATTTCTGCAACTTTACTATTATACAGTTCAATATTACAATCTGATAAATCAAATGATTCCCATTTACCATTTATACCTATGTCAGTAAAGCTATCTCTCTGATCAATATTACACTGATTATAATAAACATTTTTTTTATTATTAGATTTAATTGTTGAAATTTGAAAATTAGGAAAATTCCTTGTATTTTTACGATGATTTTTATGAAATAAATTCATTTTTATTTTATCTATACCTTCATTTAAAGTATTAGATTCTACAATATATTCATAACCATTAAAATTCTTGGCATAAGATATTTTTAAACCATTTTTAAAGTCAATAATACACAATTCATTTATCATACTAATTACTATATCACAACTACCAACATAATTATCTATAAAAGTTTCAGTTGTTTTTTCAAATACAACACCATTTTTTTCATCTCTTATTTCTAAAATAGAATCTGAATCATGTGAAACTCCAAATCCTGAATTTTTTAATAAGTTAATTATCTGATCCATTATACACCTCAATTTAAATATATCATAAAATTACTATAATTTAAAGTTTTTCAATAAAAAAACATATTAATTAATATGCTTTTCTTATTAACAATTTCCTTCACAATCACATGAAGTTTTAACACCTTGGTTATCATTATTGTTTCCATTGATAATTTCAATTAATTCACTTTTTGATAATGATTTACCAGAAGTAATGACTTTATTATCAATAACTAATGCAGGAACACTCATTATTCCAAATTCAACTAATTTTGTTAAATCTGTAACGTATTCAACATTAGCAGTAATATTATTTTCATCTACTACATCTTTAACAGTTTCATATAAAACCTTACAAGATTTACATCCACTTCCCAAAACTTTTATTTCCATTTTTATCTCCTTTCCTATAATCCTACGTATATTAAATATAACGCTAAAATTATCATTAATATACCAAATACTATTTTTATTATTTTATTAAATTTATTATATTTTTCTGATGCAGATATTCTTTGAACAAAATTAATTGATGTCCCAGAAATTATTATTAATACACTATGACCTATAGAATATAGTAATAATAACGTTATACCAAACACCAAACTACCTTGACCACTTACAATAGCAAGTAAAACAATTAATACTGGAGTAGAACAAGGTGATGAAAACAAACCTGCTAACATACCAGTAATTAGCGCACCTAAGTACCCTTTTTTCTTGTTTTTAAAAAGTAAATTATTTTTTGGTAGTATATCTATTATTTCTAAAAATTGTAAAGCCATCACTATAAGCAAAAAACCTATTACCAAATACCACCAATTACCAACAAATATTAACATTTGACCTGCTAATGACGCTACTACACCTAATATTGTATAAGTTATAGCAGTTCCTAAAGCAAACACACATGATAATTTAAATGCTTTTTTAGTATTATTATTTTCTTTATTACTAACATAACCTATAACTAATGGAACACTAGCTAAACTACAAGGTGTAAACGATGTTAAAACTCCAGCTAGTAAAGATATTAACGGAGCAACCCAATAATTATTTTCTATTATAGTACCTAAATCTATTAAAAAATCATTCATTAAAATTCATATCCCATCTCAGCAAATATTTCATATGCTTTTTCTTCTGTTAATTGACCTTCATGTGTAGTATATAGTTCACCATTTTCATCATAAAAGAATTGAGTTGGTATTACGCTAAATTGAAATTGATTAGCAAGAGCTGGATATTCCCAATAATCAACAAACTTAATTATTGCTTCTCCATTTAAATCCTCATTTAATTTTTCTAATACTGGTGCCATAGCTTTACAAGGTACACAATCGGCTCCACCAACATCTAATAATGTTGGATATCCTTCTTCTAATATTTCATCTTTATCAAAGTCTGCTGATACGTGTAAATCAAACAAATCATCAGTACTGTATTCCTCACTATTACCATTTTTAAATACAACTATTATCATTAAAATTACAAATATAAATGCTACTATAAATATAGACATTACTTTCTTATTATCTTCTTTCATTACAATCTCCTATTTTCATATTAATATAAATCCAAATATATTGAATAAATATCCTATTACTATAATTCCTATTACTACT
The DNA here is from genome assembly GCA_964372145.1 of uncultured Muribaculaceae bacterium. Classification (GTDB taxonomy): domain Bacteria; phylum Bacillota_I; class Bacilli_A; order RF39; family UBA660; genus CAKOSP01. The sequence goes on from CAYJPM010000048.1 coordinate 2,459, forward strand.
ACAGCAATAAACGTAATTAATAATTTCTTTTTCATTACTTTAGATAACATAACTAATGAAGGTACAGATAATGCTGTAACACTCATCATAAATGTTAGTATAGTTCCTACTGGAACATCTTTAGCAAATAAAGCTTCTGCTATAGGTATAGTTCCAAATATATCTGCATATATAGGAGCACCAACTAAAGCAGCCATAATAGGTGCAAATGGATTATTTTCACCTATAACAGTTTGAATTAAATCAGCTGGTATTACATTATGGATTAGAGAACCTATTCCAACACCAATTAAAATAAACAAAAATACTTTTTTTATTTTTTTAATAAGTTTATCATCTTAATATTTTATTCTTTGTTTAATTTTTTATTTTTCAATTTCAATTTCATTATTAACATTTTTTGCATTTTTAATAAAATCAGCTATTTCAGTTCCTAAACCCATTTTTTCAATAATAGTTCCACCTATAACAGCAAGTACAACTCCTACTATTAAATATGCTATAGCAACTTCAATTCCAAATATAGTAAATAACAATATTACTGAAGCTAAATCAACAAATGGAGATGATATTAAAAATGAAGTTGTAACACCTATTGGCATACCACTTGTTACAAATCCAATAAATATAGGAATTGAAGAACAACTACAAAATGGTGTAATAGTACCAAGTAAAGCTCCCATTATATTACCTTTAATTCCTTTAAACTTACTTAACATTTTTTTAGTACGTTCCGGAGGAAAAAATGATTGAATATATGATATAAGAAATATTAATATACAAAGTAACATTACAATTTTTATAACATCATATATAAAAAACTGTAATGCAGAACCCATTGTAGTACTTAAATCTACTCCTATTAATTCTAATAAACTACCAACTAAAGAATTGATCCACTTTAATCCAATAATATTATCAGATATAAAATTCCATATATTAGTCATTATTATTTACCATCTTTTTAAAATATTCACTAAGCATAAGCATAGTGTCATTATTTATTGAATATATACACCAAGTACCCTTCTTATAACAGTTAACAAGTTTAACATCTTTTAACATTTTCATATGATATGAAAATGTAGCTTGAGTTATATCAAATTTCTTTAAAAGCTCACATGCACATATTTCTTTTTCTTTAAAAATTATTTCTAAAATATCACATCTATTTTTATCTGATAATACTTTAAATAATTCATAGTTAGTATTCATAATTTTTACCTCCATTATATTATATAGACAACCATCTATATTTGTTACAATTTAATTATAGATAACCATCTATATAATGTCAATAAAAAAAGACTATTTATAATAATCTATTTCCTATTTCAGTCCAAGTCCTAACTCTTACTGCATTTTTATTTGTCAATTCTTCTTGTGAAAGATACTCATTATGATACATATCTTTTAATAAATTTATTTCTGTATTAACACATAAATTATCTAATCTATCATCAATTCTACACCAAGCAGGTATTAATAATTTTTGAGATGTATATATATGGTTATGAGGATTAATAAATGGAAACCTATCTAGTAAAGTTTCATACTTTTCTTTTAATTGATATCCACTTAAATCCATTGCCCCATTCCAAACAAATGCAGAGCAAGGACAAATTTTGATACCAGCATCTTTACTAAGAGCTTCTAAAACATCATAACTTCCTTCAATTAATTTAGTATCTCTATATAATGATATACTTTTAAAATATTCAAAAAATTCTACAGTTTTATCACCAAGCAATTGCTGCACGTAATATTCTTTAAAATTATCAGTGTTATAATCTGTTCCTAAAAATATATTTACATGTTTTAACAAAATTTCACTTGTCGGAAAAATACAATCATCTACATCAAGTAATACTATTTTTTCATCTTTATTAATTATTTCCATTTTTATTTTCCCTCTCTATTAATGACTTGCTAAGTTGATCGGCACAAGAAGTTCCTCTACCATTACAGTCTATATTATTTAAAAGTTCAATCACTTTATTTACTTCCATACCATCTACTAATTTACTTATAGCTTTTAGATTACCATTACAACCACCATTAAAATGCACATTGTAAATTTTACCATTATTTATTTCATAGCTAATATTTCTAGCACAAACTCCTTTAGTATCATAATTAATCATATTACTTCACCTCGAAAAATATTATAACATATATTATTTTTATATGTTATAATTATTATGGTGATAACAATGAATATATTAAACATAGCTATAATAATTTTTATTGTATTAGAATTTTCTAATGTAATAATTCTTTATTTTTTTCCAAATTGTAGGTTTGGTAATGGAGTAGCAATATTTAAATCATATAAAGAATTACAAAAAGATAAAAACTCTATGTTATTTGCAAAATATATGAAAAATTGGGTAGCAGGAACAAAATTAATATTTATATTACTACTATTTATAATATTAATTGCGGGTAATGACTTATTAAAAATACATTCATTTATAGTAATGATTATTTCTATTTCTTCATACTATATTGGATTACACCCTATTATAAAAGAATTAGATGATAATGATATGATTAACCCAAAAGGTTATTCTAAAAGATTGTTTTTATTAATAACATCTTTTGTTCTTTTATTTTTATTATCGTTAATAATTTATGTATTATAAAACCAAGATTAATTTAATCTTGGTTTTTTTATTATTTATCTCTTAATTTAACATTACATTTATTTTCAACTTCAGAAATAATTTTATTAAATACGTTCATTACTTCTTCTTCAGTCAATGTTTTATCTTTATCACTAAAAGTTAATGAGTAAGCTATTGATTTTTCATCTACACCTACATTTTCACCTACATATAAATCAAATACATTTATATTAGTAAGTAATTTACCTCCAGCTTTTTTTATAACTTCTTCTACTTTACCAGACGTTATATCTTTATTCATCACAAATGCAACATCTTTACTTACACTTGGAAACTTAGATAATTCTTTAAATGACATTTTAGATGATTTATTTTCTAATAATTTATTTAAATTAATTTCAAATACATAAACATCATCTTTTATTTCTTTTGGATGAATCTTACCAATAACTCCAATTGTTTTACCTTGTAAAACTATACTAGCACTTTGTTTAGGATGTAATTCATTTGGTATACTATCATTTACAACAAATGAATATCTACCAGCATAACCCATATAATCTAAAAGTTCTTCAACAATTCCTTTAATGACATAAAAATCTACTTTTACTTTATTTATTCCTAAATAATAATTTCCACTCATTAAACAAGATAACTTCATTTCTTCTTTATAAATATCATCTTTATAAAAACCTTTACCAATTTCAAAAATTGATACATCTTTTAAATTTCTAGATTTATTATATAAATATATTTCTTTTAAAGAATATATTAAACTATATCTTAATGTATTTCTATCTTCACTCATTGGATCAGCTAATTTAATACTAGTAAATAAATCTTTAGTATATTTATTTACTTCATTCTCAGGTATTAAAGTATAACTAAGAGTTTCATTAAGACCAAAAGATATCATCTTATTTCTTATTTCTCTTTTATTCTTATTATATTTACCAACAGTAGCTTCTAAAAGTGGTAGTTTACCTTCAATTTTATCTATTCCATATATTCTACCAATTTCTTCAATTACATCTTCAGGTATCTTAATATCTAATCTTCTGCTAGGTATTACTACTTTAAATGAATTACCCTCATTTATTACTTCAAAACCTAAAGATATTAATATTTCATTTATAACATTATTCTCTATTTTAAGACCTAAAACTTTTTCTACTTTAGAATATTCTAAATTAATAACAACATCTTCAGATTTAATTTTATTAAACTCTACTGTATTACCTACTATACTAGCATTAGCATATTTTGATAATAAAACACATGCTCTTTTAATTGCCATATAAGTTCGTTTAGGATCTAATCCTTTTTCAAATCTATTAGAAGC
>CAYJPM010000049.1:0-6081 GCA_964372145.1 uncultured Muribaculaceae bacterium
TTTAATTCAAGAAGGTAATATTGGTTTATTAAAAGCGGTTGATAAATTTGATAGTGAAAAAGGATATAAATTTAGTACATATGCAACTTGGTGGATAAGACAAGCAATTACTAGAGCTTTAGCAGATCAAGCTAGAACAATAAGAGTTCCAGTTCATATGGTAGAAACTATTAATAAAATGGCTAGAATTCATAGACAATTAACTCTAGAATATAATCGTGAACCTAGTGAAAATGAATTATCAAAAGCAATGAATTTATCAGTAGAAAAAGTTAGAGAAGTAATCAAGATAAGTCAAGAACCAGTTTCATTAGAAACCCCAATTGGGGAAGAAGATGATTCTCATTTAGGTGATTTTCTAAAAGATGAAAGCACATTATCTCCAGAACAATTTGCAGAAAATGAAATGTTAAAGGAAGAAATTAACCAAGTATTAATGAGTTTACAACCAAGAGAACAAGAAGTGTTAGAACTAAGATTTGGTCTTATTGATGGTACTTGTCATACTCTTGAAGAAGTTGGTAAAAGATTTAGTGTTACTAGAGAAAGAATAAGACAAATCGAAGCTAAAGCTTTAAGAAAATTAAGACATCCATCTAGAGCAAAAAAATTAAAAGATTTCTTAGGTGAATAATATGTATAGTTTTAGAATTAAAACTATAGCATCATTAATTGATAAGGACGAAGTAGTATTAGATGTAGGTACTGACCACGCATATCTACCAATATATTTATTAAAAAATAATATAGTTAAAAGTGCATATGGATCAGATGTATCAGAAAATGTTATAAAAATAGCTAAATCTAATGTTATGAAAAATAAGTTAAGCAGTAAAATAAAAATAATATTAAGTGATGGTTTAAAAGATGTTGAATTTAATTATACTACTTTAGTAATCGCAGGAATGGGATTTAGTACAATTAAAAAAATACTTAGAAGTGGAAAACTACCTAAAAATTTAATTATTCAAACCAATAGTGACCATGATAAATTAAGAAGATATATGAATTTAAAAGGTTATAAAATCAAAAAAGAACTTACTATTCTAGATAATAATAAATTTTATGTTATTATAAAATATATTAAAGGTTATGAATTCCTAAGTAAAAAATACATTTTATTTGGAAATTCATTAAATAAAAATTATTATAATTATTTAATTGATAAATATAATTTATTAATTAACAAAGTTCCAAACAAAAAAAGAAAAGAATTTGTAAAAAAAATAAATATTTTAAATAAATTATTGAAAGAATGTTAAAGTTGAATTGTTTTGTTCAACTCTTTTTTTTGGAGAAGTCTCAATATTTGTACCACTAGTATTACTCACAATGTTAGTAGAATTACTTCCTTTACTAAATTCTTTTACAATAGAAAACATATTCTTAGCATTTCCTATCATTGGTTTTACTTCTCTATATATAGGAATAGCTTGGTTAACAATTCCAAGAGTTTTAGAAATTCCAGAAACAACTTTTCCAATTGTTAAACCAGTTGTAGCCCCAGTGCCAAACATATTATCACCTATAATAGTATATTCATTCAGATTAATTTTGTTATAATAACCTAATTATAATTTGTTCATATACTAAACTAGGAGGAACTTATGAAGTTGAATGATGATTTATTTACTAAGATAGAGAAAAAAACAAAAGTGGATAAAGATACAATAATGTCTTTAGCAGAAAAAATAAACAAAGGGAATTTAAATGATAAAGGTACTATTTTAGAAGTAATAAATGTTTTAAGTAAAGCCACTGGAAAAGAAGTAACTGAAGAACAAAAAGAAAAAATAATTAACAAGATAGCAAAAGATGAAATACCAAAAAATGTAGATAAAATGTTTAAATAAAAATACTATTAATTTAGTATTTTTTTTGTTATAATTATTATCATAAAGAGGTAAAAAAAATGAAGATAAAACAAATAATATTAATTATAATATGTACAGTATTTATATGTGGATGTAATAATGAAGAAACTAATACTAAAGATAATTCTAATGAAACATCATATTCTGAACTAATAAATTATGAAGAAGCACTAGAACTTTTTGAAGAAGGTATGGAAGCAGAAGTGTTAGATGTAGAAACTGGTATTACTTTTAATGTAAGAAGAGTAGTAGGTGGTTACGAAACGCTTGCCGATGTTGAAACACTTACACAAGAAGATACAGATAAATTATTGGAAGCAGCTGGAGAATGGGGGATCATAAGAAGGTCTGTCATAGTTACAATTGGTGACCATAAAATCGCAGCTTCGATATCACCATTTTATCATTCAGGTGATGAAAATTATGCATATGGAGAAATAATAGATAATAGAAGCGGAGCGACTGGTACAGGTATAAATTTAGATAGTATCAGAGACAATGGTATGATTGGTGTAGTAGATATTTATTTTTATAATAGTTTAACTCCAGGTATTAATAGAATAGATGAAAGACATCAAGAAATGGTTTTAGAAGCATATGACTACAAAGGTTAAATTTTTAATTTCATTATTATTTTTATTAATACCTAACATTGTATTAGCAGAAAATACTAATATAAGTGAAGAATTTCAAACAGATATATATGTTGCTAAAGTAATTGAAGTATTAGATGAAACAAATTATAATGACACATTAGTTCAAACTTTAAAAATAGAATTGATAAGTACTAAATTTAAAGGTGAAATAGATGAAATTAAAAATACACTTACTGGAAATGAAAATGACATTCCACTAGAGTCAGGTGATAAAATAAATGTAATCGCAGTTGAAGAAAATGGAGAAAATAGTTTTTATTTTCATAGTTATGAAAAATCTAATTCTTATATATTATTAATGCTAATCTTTATAATAATAATATTAATATTAGGTAAAATAAAAGGTTTTAAAGCATTAATATCACTTGTATTAACCATATTATTAATTATTTTTGGATTTATACCATTACTATTAAACGGTTATGATCCAATTATTTTATCAATATTAGTATGTATTATATCTACAATTTTCACATTTACAATTACAAATGGATTTACTAAAAAAACTTTAATAGCAATAATAGGTGTTATAGGTGGTCTACTATTTGCAGGTATAATAGCATTAATATTCAGTAATTTAATGCATTTAACTGGAGTAGCAGGTGAAAGTGAACAAATGCTTTTCTATTTACCTTATGATATAACATTTGATTTCAAGGGATTATTATTTGCAGGTATAATAATAGGAGCTTTAGGAGCTTGTATGGATGTATCTATGGAAATAACATCTTCACTAATGGAAATAAAATCACATCACCCTAAAATAAAAGATAATGAATTAATAAAATCAGGATTTAATATTGGTAAAGATATAATGGGAACTATGGTTAATACTTTAATATTAGCATATACAGGAAGTTCACTTCCAACAATATTATTATTCGTTGGGTTTGAAAAAAGTTTTAGTGAAATAATAAATTTAGAATCAATAGCTACAGAAATATTAAGAGCATTAGCGGGAAGTATCGGTTTATTAGCAACTATTCCAATTACCATATTTATATTTGTTTTATTACATAAGAAAAAGGAGAAGAAGAATGAAAAAGATATTTAAACTACTAATATGCATAATGTTGCTACCTTTAAATATTTTAGCTTGTCCACATGTCGATTCAGAAGGAAGGCCTCATCTTCAAACATATAATAGTGATTATACAGAGATGGATATGCTTTATCCTCAAGATGGATATTTATATGTAAGAAATGTTACCATGACAACTGATAGTATATCTATAGGGGCACAAGAAGTAGATTTACTTAAAGAAACTTATAGTTTTCCAATTTGTCAAGATAATGAAATATATTTAGCATTTTATTGGTTTTTAGATGAATCTTTAACACAAAGACCTCTTGAAGAACTAGATGTGGAAACGGATGTAGAAAATACAACTAATATAAAAGTAACAAATGATACATATCAGTTAGATGTATATTTTGAAGATACTTATCATGAAGGTATGAAATATAAAAATGAGTTTACAGAACAAATATTTTATGATGTGACAGTTGATAAGATAAATGATGATCAGTATTTAAATAATATAATTGATTCTAATGAGTTAACTGTTTTATCAAACGATATACTTGATATATCATTTAGATTTAATATTGCTGAAATAATTGGTATGGATTATAAAACAGACTATCCTTCTATAAGTTCATTACATGATAAAGTGTATGTAACTATGAAAAGTGAAACAGATATTACAGATATAGTTGCTATAAATTTAAAAAATAAGATAAATGTCGAATCGAATATTGAAGTTACTAAAACTACTGACGATTTATATACATTTGAAATTAGTGAACCAGGTATGTATATCTTAACAGAAAGAGTAACAACTTCAGTAGAAGATTCTATAGACTTAGGTATACAAGATGAAGTAGAAACTCTTACTCCCCAAATAAACGAAGAAGAAGAAAATAATAATTTAATATATATAATTATAGGAGTAAGTTTATTAATTACCATTACAACAGGAATTATAATTTATAAAGTTAAAAAGAAAAATACTTAATAGTATTTTTTTTAGTGGAATAAAAAATATAATTATACATAAATTTAAGTAGTAATAAAGAAAGAGTTGGTGTTTATGGATAAAGAACAAATAATTTCCTCCATAGCAAAAAGGGGAAATGGAGAAATTTATTTAGGTGTAGTAGGTGCTGTAAGAACAGGTAAATCTACATTTATCAAAAGATTCATTGAAAATTTAGTAGTACCTAATATAGAGGATGAATACGAAAAGAAAAAATGCTTAGATGAAATTCCTCAAAGTGCAGAAGGTAAAACTATCATGACTACAGAACCTAAATTTGTACCTTCAAGTGGTGCAGAAATTAATGTAAATAATTTTAAGACTAATATTAAATTAGTAGATTGTGTTGGATATGTAATACCAGAAGCAAGTGGTTTTGAAGATGAAGAAGGAAACCCAAGAATGGTAAAAAGTCCATGGTCTGAAGATTCCATTACATTTGTCGAAGCTGCTGAAATAGGAACCGAAAAAGTTATTAAAGATCATGCAACTATTGGAGTAGTAGTAACTACTGATGGTAGCTTCGGAGAAATAAAAAGGGATTCCTATGTAGATGCAGAAGAAAAAATAGTTGGTGAACTTGAAGATATAGGTAAACCATTTATAGTAGTTTTAAATACAGCTAGTCCTAATTCTGAGACTACCATAAAACTAGCAAATGAATTAGAAGAAAGATATAATGTACCAGTTATGCCAATGGCTATTGATAAAATGACTGAAGAACAAATTATGGAAATACTAAAAACTGCATTATATGAATTTCCAGTACTTGATATAAAAATATCAATACCAGAATGGGTACATGTACTACCTAATAATCATTATTTAAAAATGCATTATTTAGAAATGATTAGAGATAGTGTTATGCATGTAGAAAAAGTAAAAGATATAGAAACTATAAATAATTACTATGTTAATAGTGAATATATAAGTAAATCGTATATAAGTGATTTAGATGCAGCATCTGGTATCGTAACAATAAATTTAGAAAGTAAAGAAGAATTATATAATAATATATTAAAAGATATATTAGGAGAATCAGTAGTATCAAAAGCAGGATTACTAAAAATATTTGTTTCATATACAGATGGTAGAGAAGAGATGGAGAATATGAAGTCTGCGCTCAAATTTGCTAAAACAACTGGCTATGGTATAGTATATCCAAGTACAAAAGATATGAAATTAACAGCACCTGAAATAATAAAACAAGGTTCTAGATATGGTGTTAAATTAAAAGCAGTTGCATCGTCTATACATATGGTAAGGGTAGATGTTGAATCAACATTCGAACCAATTATAGGTAGTGAATTACAATCTAAAGAATTAATAGATTATTTAATGAAAGATTATGAAGTAGATCCTACTAGTATATGGAAAAGTGAAATATTTGGTAGAAGTCTAGAAAATATAGTGGGTGAAGGTATAAAAGCAAAATTATCAATGATGCCAGATAACACTAGATTTAAACTAGGTGATACAATAACAAAAATAGTAAATAAAGGATCAAATACA
>CAYJPM010000050.1:0-5835 GCA_964372145.1 uncultured Muribaculaceae bacterium
TCATTAACGGACTGTTCATCTCTACCTATAAAATACTGATATAAATTAATGTCAAGATATATCAGTTTATTTACATAAGGCATAGCTTGATATGTAAATATATTATCCACATAAAATGTATGCTCAGGTAATTTTAACCCTGATTTTCTTAATACACTAGTTTTATACATAAAAGAATGCATCATAAAATATTGCCCGGTTTTAAACCTTTTCATATCATTCCAAGTACTTATTTTATTAGACTCAAATATATTTTTATAATTAACCTCTAAAGTTTTATTGAGTGATATTTTATTATAAACATAATTAGTTATAAATAAATCGATATTATTTTTATTATCTACTACTTTTTTTACTTTATTAATAAGTTTCTTATAAGCACTTAATTCTAACCAATCATCAGAATCCACTACTTTAAAATATTCTCCAGTAGCTATTTCTAAACCAGCATTAACTCCAGAACCATGTCCACCATTTTCTTTATGAATAACTTTAATTATTCTAGGATACTTCTTTAAATAAGAATCAGCTATTACTTTAGTATTATCACTAGATCCATCATTCACTATAATTATTTCGATATCTTCTCCACCTGGAAGAAGTGAATCTATACATCTTTCTAAATAATCTTCTGAATTATAACTAGGAACGATTATAGATATATATTTCTTCTTCATAATTACTTATCTCTTTTCTCTTTCATTTTATAAACATGATTATCAACTAAATCATCATCATAATATTTATCTAAAAATTTATCTAAATTATTATTAGCCTCTATTTTATCTAATCTATCATAATATCTATTTATAGCTAAATTTGATATTACAACATTATATAACATAAATATAAATAATATAGTAAACATAATTGTTTTATATGGATTTTTAATTTTTTTATAAACATCTGTAAATAAAGGATAAATCACATATACAAAGAAAATACTTATTAAAGCAAACCCGAGCATATAAGGAATATTAGTTCTTCCACCAATATTTAAAAACTGACCAGTATAATCCCATGATACTACTCCATACATTAGTTCTTGAATATAACTTGCTATATACTCTGTCACACCTGCAAGAAGCGCAGATATACAAAATATCTTTACCATTGAATAATTTTTATCAGCAAAAAAGATAGTAATTACAACAGCACCTATTCCATATACTGGACTAAATGGTCCATATATTAAACTTCTATCAAATACCCAATTAATTCTATCTATATTAAATATAATCCCTCTTACAAATAAAAATGTCTCTTCTACTAATAATCCAAAAAAAGATCCAAGTAAAAAAATTAAAAACAATTTTATAAAATAATCAAACCCTTTACTCATATTAACACCTACTATTAGTATATAATAAAAAAAAGATAAAAACAAATTTATCTTTCTAACTTTATTATAATTTTACTAAATCTTCTTCTTTTATTTTAACACCATTAACTTCAACATATTTTCTTTTTTCATTTTTATCCATCTTTTTTTCAATTTCTTTTTCTAAATCTATACCTAGTAATTCAGATATCCCTAAAAGATATATTGCAACATCAGCCAGTTCTTCCCCTACATCATCTTGCTTTTTAAAATATGATTCATATGCTTCAGTTACTTCTCCGTATAAAAAACAAAATTCTTTAGCAATATCTGTAGTATTAAAACCTTTATTTATTTTATTTTGTATTATCTTTTTTTGTATATCTTTTAAGTCCATATTAATTCCAAAATCCCATAACTTCTTTCATTTTATTCAATTTATTTTCTGCTATCTCATTAGTAACCTTAACACCTTCATCTAAAATATTTCTAAGTTCATCACTATTAATTAACTCATTATATCTTTCTTGTATTTTAGATATTTCATCCACTATTACATCAGCAACATATTTTTTAAATTCACCATATTGCTTACCTTCAAACATATCTTCAATTTCTTTATAAGGTAATCCATTCAATGATGTTACTATATTCATTAAATTAGATATCCCAGGTTTATTTTCCATATCAAATTTAACAATACATTCACTATCAGTTGTAGCACTCATTATTTTCTTTCTTATAACATTTACATCATCTAACATACTTATATATGTTTTAGGATTTTCATCAGACTTACTCATTTTTTTAGTTGGATCTACTAAATTCATAATTTTAGTACCAGTTTTAGATAACATTACATCTGGAACTTTAAATACATCACCATATTTATTATTAAACTTTTGGGCTATATTTCTAGTTATTTCTACATGTTGTTTTTGATCAGCTCCTACCGGAACATAATCAACATCATATATTAATATATCTGCAGCCATCAATACTGGATAAGTTAAAAGACCAGCTGAAAAAGATAAATTTTTAGAAGACTTATCTTTAAACTGAGTCATTCTAGTAAGTTCACCATAAGGTGTATTACATTCTAAAAGCCAAGATACATTAGTATGATATAAATTATCAGATTGTAAAAATATTGTATTCTTTTTAGGATCAATACCACACGCGATATAAAGAGCAATTAACTCTTTTATTTTTTTATTAAATTCTTTAGGATCTTGTCCTACAGTAATAGTATGTAAATCTGCTAAAAACACAAACGATTCATAATCATCTTGTAATTTAACCATTTGTTTAATAGCCCCTATATAATTTCCTATAGTAATTGTACCAGATGGTTGTATACCAGTTATTATTCTTTTCATAAGTACCTCTTTCTAAAAAAACACTATATAAAAAGTTTAACATACTCTTTATATAGTGTCAATTTATTAAAAATATTTCAAATTTACAACACAGCGTAAGGATCATCCCACGTACCAGATCCAGTTATTGTTAAATCCGAATTAAGTGAAATTACAGGCCTCACATAACCTTCAAGATTTATTCCTAACGTTCCAAAAGTTGTTGCATTTAATGACCACATAGTCATATAATAAAATTCTTCTTTTGTAATATTATTATAACTATAAGTTCTTATTGAAGGTGACATAGTATAATAATTCATACTTGAAACAGCCAAATAGTTGTTTTTATTAACTAGTGGATCTACATTTCCTGCCATTACCATTTCATCAGCAGTTATGAGAGCTACAGGGTATGTAAGTGCTCCATTACCATTTTCTTCATCATCTACAGTAAATGAATCTCCATTCACAGAACATTCTAAAGTAGGAATATTTAAACCCAAATGTCTTACAGCAGCACCAAAATAAATTGCAGCCTTACCATTGCCAGAAAAAGGAACAGTTCCAGTAGTATCTAAATAAATGTTTCTATCATTACAATATATAGCATCAGATATATAACTACTATAATCTATCAAATTATCATTATACCAATTATCTACCACAATTTTTATACTACTATCGTTTTCAAAACCGTGAATATCCGCAAAATCATACATGTATCCACCATAAGTGTGCGCAGACCCAGGGTTATATACACTTTTTCCTATAGCAATATCAATTGAATTAGTTGTTACAGCTTCCAACTCAGTTGGTTGTATTATCCCCGAATAAATCATTCTAACTGAGCCATCACCATTTATACGAACTATACGCCAGTAAAATCCGGCAAAGTATACCCAATTATTATCCACTGCCCCTCTATAATAATAACTTGTTCCATAATCATCTGGTGTTGCAAATAAACCTTCATTAGTTGTTGCTATTTGATCAAAATTAGGTGTCGATTTATTTTTTATTGCAACTATTTCCTCGCTAGTATAACCTAAGTTACCTAATGTTAAATCGGCAACAACAAATTTATCTCCCTGCAACATTAATTTTCCTCCAAATTCCTTACCTTCATTTAAAGTTTGATCAGAATCTAAATTTATAAATGTTAGTTTAATATTCCATTCATGTGTTGTATTATCTGGATGTGTTGCTGATATAGGCATATTTTCTTTTATAGGTATTAATCCAGTATACGTTGTTACATCAAAACCATTAATAGTTTCTCCTGTTAAAGCATCAGTTGTTGTTACATAAGTTAAACCTTCTAAAGAAGTTATTTCATTACCTTCATTATCAAACACTTCAAGTATTAACTCTGGTGTACTTGAATTTTGTGTATATACATAATTATTATCACTAATATAATAATAAACAAAATATTCATCACTTACTACTTCCTGTGTTGAAGATGATGTAAGTGTAGCTGTTGAAGTTGTCTCTCCAGTTAAACTACCTGCTCCTTCTGAAAAATTATCTAAAGAAGAGACCAAACTTATTGGAGTACCTGGAGTAAACTGTAATCTTGATTCCTTTTCTCCAGTTATACTTGTATCAGTTATCGCAGGTGTTCCTACACCTCCAACAAAGTATGCAAAAGTAAAACCAATAAGCGTAAGAAGAAGTAATGCGATTACTATTAAAGTTACATTTCTTTTATTTAAAACTATTTCCATATTTTATCCTCACTATATTAAATATAATATCATAACCAATAATTTTCTTCAATTAAAAAACTCTATAATTAGAGTTTTTATAACCATACACCGTAAGTAATTGCTATCATAGCTAGTATTAAACCAACTACCCAAAATAACCTTATAATATCAGTTTCTTCCCAACCAAGTTCTTCAAAGTGATGATGAAGCGGAGCTTTCTTAAATAACTTTTTACCAAATTGTCTAATCATTATTATTTGAACTAAACTAGTAAATGCTTCAACTACGAATACACCACCTATTAATACTAATGAAAATTCATGTTTAGTTATTATTGCTATCGCAGCAAGAGAACCACCTAAAGCAAGAGATCCTAAATCACCCATAAATACTCTAGCTGGATGAGCATTGAATATCATAAAACCCATTAATGCTCCTACTAATATAAATGAAAATATTGCTATTTCTTCATAACCTTCTAACCATCCACAGTTCCAAGCAATTATACCATAAGCTAAAAATGCTATTAAACTAAGTCCACCAGCAAGACCATCTAAACCATCTGTAATATTAACAGCATTTGTAGTGGCCACTAACATTAAAAGAATAAATAAACCAAATGCCCATTCAAGTGGAACAGTTAAATTTAAAAATGATATTGTGACTTCTGGAGAACCTCCACCTTTTAAATATAGGAAGAAGAAAATTAAAGCAATAATCATTTGCAATAAAAATTTAGTTACAAGTGATAAACCATCATTATTCTTTTTAAAAACCTTTAAATAATCATCTATAAATCCTAGAAAACCATAAGCCAAAAATACAAATATAACAATCATTAAATTATAACTGATATCAATACTACCTCTAAAATATAATAAAATTAAAGCTAAGATAACTGGAATAATAAATATAAATCCACCCATCGTAGGAGTACCATTTTTATCTTGATGTCTAACATGTATCAAATTACTAACTATTTGACCCATCTTTTTCTTTTTTAATATTGGTATTAATATAATTCCACAAATAATTGCTAAGATAAACCCTAACATCATAGCCATTGCTGCTTTAGCAAGAATTAACATAACTCCACCTCTTTCTATACCATTATACTATAAAATATAATAAATAATTAATATATTCCAAGATATTATATATTTTTACATTAATTTAACTTTAATAATATAGTACTTCCTTCTTTAACATAAGTATTACAATCAGGACTTTGATATATAACTGTATCACCTGTACCAGAAAATTCTACTTTATAATCTTTAAGTTCTTTATTTGCTTCATCTATATTTAATCCTTCAACACATGGTATTATATTATATTTTTCATCTAAATAAGTATATTCTTTAGGAATAGTATTTTCACTAGGTTTAAAATCATATATATCAATAGCAGATTCAAAAATAGTTTTAGCTATAGGAGCAGCAAC
>CAYJPM010000051.1:0-5292 GCA_964372145.1 uncultured Muribaculaceae bacterium
TAACTATATATTTAAATAATATTATTATTAATTCAAATAAAATAACTGAACAAAATATAATAGAAATAACTAAAAATTATATAAATAAATATAACGAATTATTAAATGAAAACGAAAATGTTAAAATTTTATTAACTGCACTTAAAGCAAGATATACAAATGATGAAAAAAATATAAGTGTAAGTCATTTTAATGAAAAATTAGAAATAATCATGAGTAAAGAAGACAACGATTTAATAAATATACCTAATTCAATAATAAAAAATGTAAAAGAATTAAACTTAACACTATCAAACTATATAGAAACAATAAATAATTCTTCAACATTGTATAAAAATTCATTGTATGAAATAAATGATGACACAAAATATCAAGTATTTTTTTGGACTTTATTAAATGCTAATATAGTTGAAATAAGAGATTTAAATGACTTTTTTAATAGATATATACAATATTTAAATTCTACATATTATGAAAAACAATTAGACTATAGACCGTATGGAGAATTACACGGGGATGAAATATATTTTAAATATCTAAAGAGCGATTTAGCATATGAAACTCCATATTATTGTTCATTTATATTAGTAGATAACTCAGATAAAATTATGTATGAACTACCGAATATAAGAGCAGGATTTTATTTATCTGAAGATAACAAAGTAGAGTGTCAAATATTGGCAATACAATCATCTCAAAAAAATAGTAATCTTAACTTAATAGAAAAAATGCCAAAATCATTTAAGTATTTAATTGAAAAAACAAAAAAATATAGAGAATTTAATCCTAATCATTTTGTATCGATTATAATATTTTTAGGTATGTTAGAATCAATGAATATTGAAACAGTAACATTAAGTGAATATATGCCATTTAGATTCAAAAGATTTTTTAATGAAAATTTAGATAAACAGGAATTAGTCAATAGACAAAAAAGAATAACAAAAAAAATGGTTAATAATTTTAAAAAAGCTACAATAATATTTGATAATTTTGTAGAAGGTGAATGTTTAAATGAAATAGATTTTAAAATAGTAGGAAAATTATCATGTAAAAATACATTTTTACAACAATTGATAGAAATAGGAAATAAAATTGGAAGTGAAAACATTATTAATAAAGAATATATAAATACAAGAAAGAAAAATTAGATTTTCTTTTTTTATTTTAAATGATATAATTAATTCGTGGTGATGAAATATGTTAAAATTCGATTTAGAATATACAGATAAAAATACAAAAGCGAGATTAGGAAAAATAACTCATAATGGTAAAGAATATGATACTCCAATGTTTATGCCAGTAGGAACTCAGGCTACTATTAAAACATTATCTCCTGAAGAAGTGAAAGATTTAGGAAGTGGAATAATTCTTTCTAATACATATCATTTATGGCTTAGACCAGGTGAAGATATAGTTGCTAAAGCAGGTGGACTACATAAGTTTATGAACTATAATGGACCAATGTTAACAGATTCAGGTGGATTTCAAGTATTCAGTTTAGCTAAACCTAAAGATATTACTGAAGA
The DNA here is from genome assembly GCA_964372145.1 of uncultured Muribaculaceae bacterium. GTDB lineage: Bacteria > Bacillota_I > Bacilli_A > RF39 > UBA660 > CAKOSP01. The sequence continues at coordinate 1,530 of CAYJPM010000051.1, forward strand.
AGGTGTTAAATTTAAAAGTCATATTAATGGTGAAAGATTACTATTAACACCTGAAAAAAGTATAGATATACAACAAAAATTAGGTGCTGATATCATAATGAGTTTTGATGAATGTATAGGTTATCCTGCAACATATGATTATGTAAAAAATAGTGTTGAAAGAACTCTTAGATGGGCTAAAAGAGGAAAAGATGTATTTAAAGGTGATAACCAATTATTATTCGGTATAGTTCAAGGTGGAGATTATCCAGAACTTAGAAAATATTGTGCAGAAAAATTAATTGAAATGGATTTTGATGGATACTCAGTAGGTGGAACAGCAGTAGGAGAAGATAAACCAACTATGTATAAAATGGTTGCAGATACAACAAAACATCTTCCAGAAGATAAAATGAGATATTTAATGGGAGTAGGAGATCCAATAGATCTAATTGAAAATGTTATTAGAGGAATCGATATGTTTGATTGTGTAGCTCCGACTAGATTAGCAAGACATGGTCATGCTTATACATGGCATGGTAAAATAAATATAAAAAATAGCCAGTACAAAGAAGATTTTAATCCAATTGATAATGAATGTAATTGTTATGCATGTAAGAACTATACTAAAGCATATATAAGACATTTAATCGTGGCTAATGAAACATTTGGAGCTAGATTATTATCAATACATAATATAAATTTTTTACTAAGAGTAATGGATAAAATAAGAGATAATATTAAAAAGGGTACTTTATTAGAATTTAGAGATGAATTTAAAACAAGTTACTATGGAGATACAAATGAATAAAATAATTGTTACTTGTTCTGTAATAATAATTTTACTACTAGTTTTAGTTCCAAGCGTTTATAAAGTATATAAAAATCATGAAGATAATTTAATAAAAGTAACAGAGCAAAGAATTATAGAAGCTGCTATTAAATGTAAAAAAGAAAGTATATGTACCGAAGAAAGTATAACATTAGAAATGTTATATGAAAATAATTATTTAGAAAAAGAATCAGACCCAGTTACTAAAGAATATTATAATGAATTAAGTTATGTTGTTGAAGAAGATAATGATTATAAATTTGTTGTAAAATAAAAAGACATAAGTCTTTTTTATTTTGCTTCATTATTAACTTGTTTATTTTTTCCATACATTCCACCGAGAGTGGATGATAATATTAATATTAAATAATATAGCATATTATCCATATTAAAATCACCTTTGAAGAATAATATATTTAATAATATCAAAATAATAAGAAGAGAAAGTCCAGTAATAAAACCTATTATAAAACCTTTTTTACTACTTCTTAAAGAATGTTTAACACCAAATAAAATAAATAATGCAATATTAAATATTAAAATAAGTATTGTAGTAATGCTAGAATTTAAACCAAATAAATTAAGCAAACTAAATATAAAAACTAAAAATAATTCACCTAAGAAAAATATGCTTAAATCTTTAAAGTAAATATTATATTTTTTCATAAAATCACCTAATTAAATATATGTATGAATAAAATAAATATTAATATATCATTATATATACAGGTGATTTTATATGGATTTATTGACTGTAGTATTTAGAACTATTATATTTTACTTTATAATAGCTATCATTTATAGAGTAATGGGAAAAAGAGAAATTGGTCAACTTGGAATAATGGATTTAATAGTATCATTATTAATCGCAGAATTAGCCGCTATATCTATAGAAAAGTACGATGAGACTATTATGTTGGCTTTAATTCCTATGTTTATATTAGTAATGCTTGAAATAATATTTGCGGTAGTTTCAATAAAAAATAAAAAAATACGTACTTTAATCGAAGGCAAACCATCTCTTATTATATGTGATGGTAAGATTAACTACAAAGAAATGGTAAGAACAAGATATAACTTAGATGATTTATTAGTTAGTTTAAGACAAAAGGAAATAAAAACTATTGAAGATGTAGAATTTGCATTTCTAGAAATTAATGGAAAATTATCCATATTCAAATATGATAGATTTAAGAAAAAATCCACATACCCAATGCCTCTTATTATAGATGGCAATATTCAAGAAGACACGCTTAAAAGAATAAAAAAATCTAAAGAATGGTTAATTAAAGAACTTAAAAATAATAAAGTTTCACTAGACAATGTGTTTTATTCATTCTTTAAAAATAAAGAATTATATATTATTAAAACAGATAAAATGAAAAAAGAAGAATAATACTAGAAAATATCATTAAAATATATTATAATTAATTATAGATAAAGAGGTGTTGATATGAAAGTTTTATGTATAGGACATGCTACTTATGATATAAATTGTATGATAGATAGTTATCCAATAGAAAATGGGAAATATGATATTAAAGAAAAGTTAGAGGTAGGCGGGGGCCAAGCTGCGAATGAAGCTTGTGTTTTAGCAAAATGGGGTATTGAAACATATTTAGCAGCAGCTATAGGTTCGGATACATATGGGGAAAAAATTAAGGAAGAATTAGATAAATTCGGAGTTAAAACTAATTTGTTAGAAACTTCATTTGATAAAAGCACTTCAACAGCAGTAGTAATGATTAATAAAACAAATGGATCTAGAACAATATTAAATATTTCAGGAGAAGATGGAGCGCCTCATTTAAAAAGAAATGAAATTCCACTTGATCCTGACTTAATAATGATAGATGGATATGAATATCATGCTAGTGTAAATGCTTTAAATAAATTTCCTAATAAAATTAGTATAATTGATGCAGGAAAACCAATTACAGAAGTATTTGAACTAGCTAAGCTATGTAATTATATTGTATGTTCTAAAGAATTTGCTGAAACAGTATCAGGAATTAAAGTAGATTATCAAAATTCTTTAAGTTTACTTAATATATATAATAAATTAAAAGAAAGATATTCAAAAAGTGAAATTATAATAACTTTAGAAGGATTTGGTGCATTATATGCAGTCAATAATCAAATTAAAGTTATGCCTGGAATAAAAGTTGATGTTAAAGATACTACAGGAGCTGGTGATATATTTCACGGAGCATTTGCTTACTGTATATTAAATAATTTTGATATTGAAAAAGCAGTATCATACGCTAATATAACAGCGGGATTATCTTGTGCAGCAGTAGGTGGTAGATTAGCAATACCTAATTTAAACAATGTAATTACATATTATAATAACAAGATGGGAGTAGTAACTAATGGACAAACAGCGCAACCGCAAACACAAGCAAATATTCAACAAAACGTCCAAACCCCAGACAATATGCCAAATCCTTCCGGGACAAATAATGTTGACGGAAGCAACACCTAAGCTTGATTTACATGGTGAAATAACTTCTATGGTACCAGCATTAGTTAAAGTATTTATACAAGATAACGTTAAAATGAAAAATAATGTGGTGAGAATAATCCATGGAAGAAGTACTAATATATTAAAAAACGAAGTACATTCGTTTCTGAAAAGTAACAAAGATGTTACAAAATACTTTATAAATAACTGGAATACCGGAGAAACAATAGTATTATTAAAAACAAAGTAAAACACACAATGTGTGTTTTTTTGTGGAAAATTGACATAATATAAGTAATTTGCTACAATTATATCCCATAGTAAATAGGGAAAATAGTAACACATTTGACAAAATGTATCAAATATGTTATAATCTTTTTGTAGTAGGGGGTATATATTATGAAAGGTTATGTTTTAGACTATATAGATGAGAATGAATTTAGGAAATTAGAAAGAGCATTAAAGAAATATAATATGCTTGCTTTTAA
>CAYJPM010000052.1:0-5108 GCA_964372145.1 uncultured Muribaculaceae bacterium
AAAGAAGAAATAGGAGGATAAAATGGCAAGAAGTTTAAAAAAAGGACCTTTCGTTGATAAATCTTTAATGAAAAAGGTTCAAGAAATGAATAAAGCAGCTAAGAAAACTGTTATAAAAACTTGGTCTAGAAGATCAACTATTTTCCCTGAATTTGTAGGTAATACAATTGCAGTACATAATGGTAAAGATTTTATCCCGGTTTACATAACTGAAGAAATGGTAGGACACAAATTAGGAGAGTTTGCATTAACTCGTAAATTTAGTGGTCATGCTGGAAATAAATAGGAGGTAACATGGAAGCATATGCAATACATAAAACTGCGTTAATTAAACCTAGACTTGCAAGAATGACTATGGATTTAATTAGAAGCAAAGATGTAAACACAGCTAGAGCTATATTAGAAACTACTAATACTAAAGCTAGCGTAATGATATTAAAAGTTTTAAATTCTGCAGTGGCAAACGCTGTTAATAATAACGGTGCTGTAGAAACTGAATTAAAAATAAAAGAGTGTTTTGTTAATCCAGGTCCTGTTTATAAGAGAATTAAATTTGCATCTCGTGGGAACGTGGATAGAAACGATAAAAGAACAAGTCACATTACTGTATGTGTAACAGACGGGAAGGGAGAGTAATATATGGGACAAAAAGTTAATCCAATAGGATACAGACTTGGTGTTAATAAAGATTGGGAATCTAAATGGTATGCTGATAAAGATTTTAGTGTTAAACTTAATAACGATTTAAAAATAAGAGAATTCGTTGCTAAAAATTTAAAAGATGCTGCGATTGCTAAAGTTCTTATCGAAAGAAAAAAAGAACGTGTTGACATCACATTATATACTGCTAAACCTGGTGTTATTATCGGACGTGGCGGAGAAGATATTGAAAAACTAAGAAACAAAATTGGAAAATTAGTTAAAGAAACTGTATATATAAATATAGTTGAAGAAAAAAATGCTGATTTAAATGCTAAATTAGTAGCTGATTCAATTGCTAGTCAAATTGAAAATAGAGCTCCATTTAGATCTGCACAAAAAAGAGCAATCAGAAATACTATGAAAGCTGGAGCTAAAGGAATTAAAACTTTAGTATCTGGAAGATTAGCTGGTGCTGAAATGGCGAGAAGCGAAGGATATACTGAAGGAACTGTTCCTTTACATACAATTAGAGCTGATATTGATTATGCTATAAGTGAAGCTGATACAATATACGGTAAAATTGGTGTTAAAGTATGGATCTATAAAGATGAAGTTCTTCGTAACAAACCTAAAAGAGTTGTAAAGGAGGCTGATTCAAATGTTGATGCCAAAAAGAACTAAATATCGTAAAAGTCACAGAATTAGTTATGATGGAAAAGCTAAAGGAAACTTAGAATTACATTTAGGTGATTATGGATTAAAAGCGATGGAAGGTGCTTGGATATCTGCAAGAGAAATTGAAGCAGCTCGTATTGCAATGACACGTTATATGAAACGTGGTGGTAAAGTATTTATAAATATTTTCCCACATATGCCTAGAACTAAAAAACCTCTTGAAACTCGTCAAGGTAAAGGTAAAGGTGGCGTAGAAGAATACGTTGCAGTTGTTAAAACTGGAAAAATAGTATTTGAAATTAATGGTGTTGAAGAAGAAGTGGCTAGAGAAGCATTAAGACTTGCTGCTCACAAACTTTCAATCAAAACTAAATTTATAATGAGAGAAAAGGGTGGTGATTCACTTGAAAATTAATGAATTAAGAAAAATGTCAAGCGAAGAGCTGAATAAAAAAATTAAAACTAGTAAAGAAGAGTTATTTACTAAAAGAATGCAACAAGCAAGTGGAAATTTAGAAAAACCTGCTGAACTTAGATTACTAAGAAAAGATGTTGCTAAAATGTTAACAATTCTTAAAGAAAGAGAATTAGAAGAAAATGCTGGAGGTATTAAATAATGAATGCTGCTAAATTTGAATTAGTTGGTACTGTAGTAAGTGCTACAAACAATAAAACAATTACTGTATTAGTTGAAACACAAAAGAAACATAAATTATATGGTAAAATTTACAAATCATCTAAAAAATATGCTGCACATGATGAAAATAACACAGCAAAAATGGGAGATACAGTTAAAATTAGAATGACTAAACCTATAAGTAAAACTAAAAAGTTTGAAATGGTTGAAGTTCTAAAAGAAGCTGTTATCCTTTAGGAGGTATTATTTATGGTAATGCAAGAATCAAAACTTAAAGTTGCAGACAATAGTGGTGCTAGAGAACTTTTAGTAATAAGAGTTGAAGGTGGATCTAAAGTTAAATCTGGTAATATCGGAGATGTAGTAGTAGGAACTGTTAAAAAATCTCTACCAAATGGACAAATCAAAAAAGGTAAAGTTGTTAAAGCTGTTATCGTTAGAACTGTTCAAGGTGTTAGAAGAAATGACGGATCTTATATTAAATTTGCAGACAATGCATGTGTATTAATTAAGGATGATAAAACACCTGTTGGAACACGTGTGTTTGGACCAGTTGCTAGAGAATTAAGAGAAAAAGAATTTAATAAAATTGTTTCTTTAGCACCTGAGGTTTTATAGGAGGATATATGAAAGTTAAAGTAGGAGATAATGTTAAAGTACTTGCTGGTAAAGATAGAGGCAAAGAAGGTAAAGTAATTAAAACTTTAAAAAACATTGATAAAGTAGTTGTTGAAAATGTTAATATTATCAAAAAACATTCTAAACCAACTAATAATAATGACAAAGGTGGAATTTTTGAAATTGAAGCACCTATTCATGTATCTAATGTAAAAGTAATTGAAAATGCAAAAAAAGAAGTAAAAGCAAAAGCAACTAAAAAAGTTGAAAAAGAAGTTAAAGAAGTAAAAGCTAAGAAAACAACTTCTAAGAAAGCGAGTAAGTAATTATGAGTAATTTTAAGAAATTTTATAACGAAGAAGTTGCTCCTTCATTAATCAAAGAATATAATTATGCTTCTAAAATGGCTGTGCCTAAAATAGAAAAAATAGTTATCAACATGGGATGTGGAGACGGTACTAAAGATGAAAAATTCATCACTGCAGCTGTAGCTGATTTAACTGCAATAGCTGGTCAAAAACCGGTTGTTACAAGAGCACGTAAATCAATCGCAGGATTTAAATTACGTGAAGGTCAAAACGTAGGTGTTAAAGTAACACTTCGTGGAGAAAATATGTATGACTTTTTAGAAAAGTTAATAAAAATATCTTTACCAAGAGTTAGAGATTTCCGTGGTGTATCAAAAACAGCTTTTGATGGAAGAGGAAATTATACTTTAGGTATAAAAGAACAATTAATATTCCCTGAAATAGAGTTTGACAATGTTGTTAAAACTCGTGGAATGGATATAGTTATTGTTACAACAGCAAACACAAATGAAGAGGCAAAGAGCTTATTAAAAGCGTTCGGAATGCCTTTCAAAAATTAAGGAGGACCTATGGCAAGAACTAGTTTAAAAGTTAAAAATAAAAGAAAAGCTAAATTTAGTACTAGAGAATATACTCGTTGTGAAAGATGTGGTAGACCTCATTCAGTATTAAAAAAATATGGAATTTGTCGTATTTGCTTTAGAGAACTTGCAAATAAAGGACAAATCCCAGGCGTGAAAAAATCAAGTTGGTAAGAAGGAGGAATTATAGATGTTTGTACAAGATAAAATAGCAGATATGCTTACAAGAATCAGAAATGCTAATCAAATGAAATATAAAACAGTTGATGTTATTGGAACTAAAATGACAGTAGCTATAGCTGAAATATTAAAATCTGAAGGTTACATTGAAGGTTTTGAACTTGAAGAAAGTATAACTGGCAATACTCTAACTTTAACACTTAAATATGGTGCTAAAAAAGAAAGAGTTATTGTTGGTCTTAAAAGAATTAGTAAATCTGGATTAAGAGTTTACGCAAAATCAAATGAAATTCCTCGTGTTCTTAACGGACTTGGAATTGCAATTATCTCTACATCAGAAGGTCTTATGACTGATAAAGATGCTAGAGCTAAAGGGTTAGGAGGCGAAGTACTTGCCTATGTTTGGTAAGGAAGAATCTTATGAGTAGAATCGGAGAAAGAAAATTAACCCTACCTGCTGGCGTTACAGTTACTTGTGAAAACAATGTAGTTACTGTAAAAGGAGCTAAAGGTGAACTTAAACTTAATTATAGTAATTTAGTTGAAATAATTGTTGAAGAAACAGTTGTTACTACTAAAAAAATTAAAGATACTAAAGAAGCTAATGTAATGCAAGGTACTACTAACAGTTTAGTTAGTAATATGATTGACGGAGTTAGTAAAGGATATGAAAAAGGCTTAGAAGCAGTTGGTGTTGGATATAAATTTAATGTTCAAGGATCAAAAATAAATGTTTCTGCTGGATACTCTCATCCAATAGTATTAGATGTTCCTGCAGGTTTAACTGTAGAACAAGTGTCAAATACTGAAATTACTATTAAAGGTATTGACAAACAACAAGTGACTGAATTTGCGGCAAATATTCGTAAAATAAGAAAACCAGAACCATATAAAGGTAAAGGTATTCGTTATAAAGGCGAAATTGTAAGACGTAAAGAAGGTAAGAAAGCGGCATAAGGAGGTAAGTTATGATAAAAAAAGTTTCAAATAATGAAGGTCGTTTAAGAAGACATGCAAGAATCAGAAAAACATTAAGCGGATCTAGTGAAACACCAAGACTTGCAGTATTTAGATCAAATAAGGCTATATATGCACAAGTTATTGATGATGTAACTGGTACTACCTTAGCTTCTTCTTCAAGCTTAGTGTTAAAAATTAATGGTGGTAATGTTGAAGGTGCTAAATTAGTAGGTAAAGACGTTGCTGAAAAATGTAAAAAATTAAAAATAAGTAAAGTAGTATTTGACCGTGGTGGATTTGTTTATCACGGAAGAGTAGCAGCTTTAGCTGATGCAGCTAGAGAAGCTGGACTTGAGTTCTAGGAGGTAATGATGGAAGATAATAATAAAACTGTAAAACCAAGAGATGGTAAATTTAATAACAGAAGAAGAAAATTTGAACCTAAGAAAAACCTTTTAGAAGAAAAAGTTATATCTATTGGTAGAGTAACAAAAGTTACTAAAGGTG
>CAYJPM010000053.1:0-4391 GCA_964372145.1 uncultured Muribaculaceae bacterium
TGTAGAAGTACCTTCTGAAGTATTCTTAGAGGTCCTTAAAAATGAATAGTGTAGCATCTAGTATATATATTCATATACCATTTTGTAAGAAAATTTGTACTTACTGTGATTTTTGCAAAATACTTTATAATGAAGAAATTGCTTTTAATTATTTGGTATCTTTAGAAAAAGAAGTGATTGAAAAATATCAAAAAGATAATATTAAAACTTTATATATAGGTGGTGGTACTCCGAGTGCTTTGTCTATAAGTAATTTAAAAAAATTATTTAATATAATAAAGTTAATTAATTTAGAATATATATATGAATTTACTTTTGAAATAAATGTAGATGATATAAGAATTGAACTTTTAGAGGTTTTAAAAGAAAATGGTGTTAATAGATTATCAATAGGTGTAGAATCTTTTAATAAAAATAAGTTATTATTTTTGGGAAGAGAATCTGAGTTTAATGATATCAAAGATAAAATTGAATTATGCAGAAGTTTTGGTTTTGATAATATTAATATTGATTTAATATATGCATGTCCTGATGAAAGTATTTGGTCATTAAGAACTGATATAAGAAAAATATTAAAGTTAAAACCTGAACATATAAGTACTTATAGTTTAATTATTGAAGAAAATACAATGATTAAAAATGACGGTGTTAAATATATAGATGAAGTATTAGATGCTAAAATGTATAAAGTTATTAATAATACATTAAAAAGACATAAATATAATCATTATGAAATTAGTAATTTTAGTAAAGTAGGTAAAGAATCTAAACATAATTTAGTTTATTGGAATAATGAAGAATATTATGGCTTTGGACTTGGTGCCGCTGGATATTATGCTGGTGTTAGATATGAAAATACTAAGAATATAAAAAAATATATTAATGAAGAATATATACAAGAACAGAATTTATTATCTAAAAAAGAGATAATGGATTATGAACTTATGTTAGGTTTTAGAAAAGTAGGTGGTATTAAAATAAATGATTTTAATACTAAGTATGAAACTAATATATTTCATGAATATAATTTTGATGAATTAATTAAAAATAAAAGTATTATTAATAAAAAAGATTATTTATATATTAATCCTAAGAAATTATATGTAATGAATGAAATATTGCTTAAATTAATTTAAATAAACTATAAATTTAGTTTATTTTTTTTATTTGTGTAAATAATAGTATTAGGTGATTATATGTTAGAAAATTTATATATAACAAATGGAGTAGTTAGTCCAGCATTTGATTCTTTAGTTAATATATATACTATAAATGTAGAAAGTGATATAACTTCATTAAATTTAGATTATGAAGTATCGGGTAATTATAGTGTAGTAGTAATAAATAATGATAATTTTGTATCTGGTGAGAATACAGTTATTATTGAAGTAAATGATAATTTAGGTAATATTGAAGAGTATACATTGCTTGTTTATAAAGATAATAGTGTTAGTACTTTTGATAGTAATAATACTTTAGAAAAATTAGAAGTGGCAGAGTCGGTTCCGGTTCCTAATTATGTTATCCCACTTTTAATTATTTCTTGTTTAATAATTATATCTGTGGTGTTTAAATTATTATTTTTAAACAAGAAAAAAACTAAGTAAAACTTAGTTAATTAGAACTGCATGTACTACAAATCTTTTTGATGTTTCATCATCACAAGTAGATAAAGTAATTATTTTATCATCACTATTTAATTCTATATTGAAATCTAATTCACTTCGATCAGTTATTAAGTTGAAAAATTCTAATTTTTCAAGATTATCTACAAAGTTTGGAATTAAATAATCATTAGTTACATGAGTATTATAGTAAGAAAATATTTGATATTTATTTGATGAATATAATGAGTCTATGGATATTATTAAATTATCTGGGTTGGATCTCCATTCTTCATTTTCTACATAATCGAGTGTACCAAACATAATCCCACTTGAATAATTTGTGTGACCATATATTATAGTATTATCGTCTCTAAATAAATCATCATTTCGATAATCCATATATATCCATCCTGCATAATTTTCTTCATTTTTTATATTATGATCTAAATAATATTTATTATCATTTCCTTGAAGTACTGGATAATCAATTTCAGTATTATTGATTTTTATCCAACCTGTAGCTTCTTTATTAAGTGTCATTATACTAGCTATATAATCATTTTTTATTTCAAGAGGTGATTCTTTTTCTAACTCTTTTATTATTTCAGTATTATCTGTAACCTCAATTAATTCTTTTAAATCTTCTTTAATTGATTGATCTGCTTGATATGATGTATAATTTGTTATAAGTACATATGAATAACTACCTATTACTAAAAGTAATAATAATACTATACAAAATTTTAATATATTTATATTAGCTTGAGGTAGAAAATTTTTATTTAGGTAAGAATCACTGTAAGATACACTTATTTTAATTCTTTTTTTATACTCTTTATTAACTTTTTTTATGTATTCAATTAGTTCTACATTATTTATATTTTCATGTATGACTATTTTTATATCTTTTTTATTATGTTTATCAATAATATCAATTAAATATTCTAAGTCACTTTTAATTGTTTTATCAATATGTATTACTTTTAAATATTTATTAATAGTAAAAAATGCATCAATATCATCTTGTTCATTTGGATTAATAGGTAATTTAATATTAATTATTTTAGAATAATAAATACTAGAGTATTTTTTAAAATTATTTATTGTCATAAAATTACTGTTAAACAATATTTCATTTCTAATTTCTACAGTTATTTTATTTTTGTCAAGATATTCAATCATAAAATCTTGCATTAAATTTACGCTTAATGATTTAATATTTGTTTTTACTATTTTTTCACACATCTTAAAATTAATAGGTAAATCATCTTTTAATGATAGAGTAGTTATTTCTGGTGTTTTTTTAATAATATCTAATATTTCATTTACTACTTTGTTATTATATATAATAGCGGTATCAATATTATGTGATTTTATTAGTTGATGTATAAAGTTTGTAACAATAGATAAATTTTGATAAATGTATTCATCACTAAATATAAGTTCATTATCAGAAATTATATTTGTATTATATATATTTTTTCTTTCAGTACTCATTCGGTTAATGGTTTTGAAAAAAATATTGTTATCTTTGATTTGTATAAGTATCTTTATCATATATCTCTCCGTATTATAATAATAACATATTATAATAAAAAAAAGTAGGGGTTATCTACTTTTAATATAGTTCTTTGTTAGTTCTTTGTTATTATGTAAATATTCATTAAATATATAATCAATGCAGTCTTTAATAAATGGTATTTTATTATCTTTTAAATAATTTATTATTAAGATAATGTCACCATTAGTAATTTCATTATATACATATTCGTTGTCAGTTAATTCATTTAATTTATCTTTACATATAAATCTAATTGATTTATTATTTTGGTTTTTAATAACGATATTATTTTTTGTATATATATAATTTATCTTTTTTTCACTTATATAATTAATATCATAAATGTTATTATATCTTAAATATGTAATAATAATACTATGTATTTCAGGTGTTGCATATCTAGTAAAATTATGTATTTGATAATATAATATAGAACTATAATTGATATTATTATTATGTTCATTATATAATTTAAAGTCGTCTTTAATTGTTAATTTATTTTTAAAGGGAACCATTTTCCAAAATTCGATTGTATCAAATATATTATTATCTGATGTATAGCCTGTTTCAATACATTTAGCTAATAATTTAAATTTATGTATGATTTTGTAATATTTATGCCAATTATATATTTTATCATTGTTTTCTTTTTTTTCAGTATATTCATTATATAAATCAACATTTAACTCTTTAATAACTTTAATAAAGAAAGTAAAATCTTGGTAATCTATATCCATTTCTAATAAATCATAACTATAGTCTGATTTTATATAATTGTTTATGATAGTTTCTGCATATGGAAGTGAATAGAAATTAGATCTGTTTTTAATATAATATTTAACATTATTTTTGATATCACTTTTATATATAGGTTTGATTTTATTGTATATATCATTTATTAATTCTTTATTCATTGTATCTTCTTGATATCTTTTTTTAAAATCGTTTGGTGTATTAAAGTAATTTAAGAAGTAAAATAGTTTTTCATAATCGTTTACACTTGAATTTAATAAACTATGTAGTGTATATAATATGGTTATATCATCCATAATATCGCCTCTTTAATGTATTTTATCACAATCTTACTTTATGTCAAATTTGTAAACAAGTTGTCTATTTAGAAAAATATTGTAAAATATAGTTTTTTTTTGAATTTTTATGTTATAATTAGTTCATAATAAAGATAGGAGAAGATTTATGGTGAAAAAATATTTAGGAATGTT
>CAYJPM010000054.1:0-4020 GCA_964372145.1 uncultured Muribaculaceae bacterium
GGATTATTGCTTCGAGTGCTCAAAATGAGTGTAGTAATAAGTTGAAGTATTAAGAAGTTAAAACGAAGGAGGATGAATTTTATGGCCGTAGTTTCTATGAGTAATTTATTAGAAGCTGGTGTTCATTTTGGACACCAAAAGAAAAGATGGAATCCAAAAATGAAAGAGTACATTTTTGGTACTAGAGAAGATATTTATATTATCGATTTAGAAAAAACAAATACTCTATTAGAGGAAGCTTATAATGAGCTTAAAACAATTGCAACTAATGGTGGAAAAGTATTATTTGTTGGTACTAAAAAACAAGCACAAGAAGTTTGTGTTGAAGAAGCCCTTAGAAGTAAAAGTTACTTTGTAACTGAAAGATGGTTAGGTGGAACTTTAACTAACTTTAGAACTATCAGAAGAAGAGTTAAAAGACTTGAAGAAATTGAAAATATGGAAGCTGATGGTACTTTTGAAGTATTACCTAAAAAAGAAGTTGTAGGACTTAGAAAAGAACATGAAAAATTAAATCGTGTATTATGTGGTATAAGAGAAATGTATAAATTACCACAAGCTTTAATTGTTGTTGATCCTAAAAAAGAATACAATGCAATTTTAGAAGCTAAAAAATTAAAAATACCTGTATTTGGTTTAATTGACACTAATGCTGACCCAGATGTACTTGATTATGTTATACCTGGTAATGATGACGCTGTTAAATCAATTAAAGTTATCTTTGGAGTATTAAATAACGCTATATGTGAGGCTACTGGTCTTGAAATGGTTGATTATGTTAATGAAGAAGATAAAAAAGAAACAGTAAAAGCTGTTGAAGTTAAAGAAGAAGTTAAAGAAGATATATCTTCTAAAAATTTAGCAGAATTAAAAGATGTTGCTAAAGAAAAAGGTGTTAAAGGTTATTCTACAATGAAAAAAGATGAACTTTTAAACGAATTAAAATAAGGAGAATATAAATGAATATAACTGCTGGTATGGTTAAAGAACTTCGTGAAGTTTCTGGAGCCGGAATGATGGATTGTAAACAAGCATTAACTGAAACAAATGGTGATATGAATGCTGCAATGGATTTTTTAAGAGAAAAAGGTATAGCTAAATCTGAAAAGAAAGCTGGAAGAATTGCTGCAGAAGGTCTTGCTAATGTTTATGTAAATGGTAATGATGCTGTTATAATCGAAGTTAATAGTGAAACAGATTTTGTTTCTAAAAATGAAGAATTTACTTCTATGTTAGATTTAATAGGTAATGCATTAGTTAATGCTAAACCTGAATCTTTAGAAGATGCTAACAAAGTTACATGTGAAAATGGTGAAACTATTGAAACATTAATTATTAATAAAACTGCTAAAATTGGAGAAAAATTATCTTTAAGAAGATTTGAATTAATTTCTAAAAATGATAATGAAGTATTTGGTTCATATATACATATGGGTGGAAGAATAGCTGTTATTGTTAAAGCAGAAGGATCAAATGAAGAAGTTGTTAAAGATGTAGCGATGCAATCAGCTGCTATGAAACCTTTATATACTTTCCCAGAAGATGTTCCTGCAGAAGTGTTAGAACATGAAAGAGAAATTCTAAAAGCTCAAGCTATTGAAGAAGGCAAACCTGCTGATATAGCTGAAAAAATGGTTGAAGGTAGAGTTAAAAAATATTATAAAGAATCTTGTTTATCAGAACAAGTATTTGTTAAAGATGATTCAGTTAATATTACTAAATTCCTTGCTAATAATGATTCTAAGTTATTACAAATGATTCGTTATGAAGTTGGTGAAGGAATGGAGAAAAAAGAAGAAAACTTTGCTGAAGAAGTAGCTAAACAAATAGGACAATAATTATATTGTTCTTTTTTCTTGCAACTTAGATAAATAAAGTATTGTATGATATTATGAATATGTAAGAAAAAAATACATAAAAAAGTGCCTAAATTGAGAAAAATGCGCTTGCTTTATTATTGTTACGCTTAATTCATTATGTATTGAGTGTTTTTCTTTATTGAGATAGCATCAAAAGTTGAGAGACTATCAACCAAATGATAATTATAAATAAAATTGATATTAAAAAAATTTTTAAACATAATACCAAGCATCCATTCGTATCGAAAGTAAGATAAACACTTATTCTTTTGACAATTCCTAAATTAAATACACAATGTTATTAACTTCTTATCAATATATGACCTTTTTATTGAACTAGTGCTATAACTAGTGTATAATTACTTTTAGAAAGAAGTTGAATTATATGGAAAGTAATAAAATATATAAAAGTGAATATCAAATTAAGCTAGAAGAAATCCAAAAATTAACTAGAGTTGAAATTGATGATTACGATGAAAATATTATAACATATCAAATATCTAAAGCAGAACTTACTAAATGGGATACTAATTTTCAAGAAAAAATAAATAGAAATAATAATAACAATACTATGGCAAGAGTTCGTTCAAAGGAGTTATATACAAAATAAATATCTAAGCAGGTACAAAAAAGAAAAAAAATAAACATTTTTTCTTTTTTTATGTTATAATAATAACAGTTTTATCAAAGGGGCCAATAATTTGAGGCGAGTTACTATTAAAAATTTGAATTATAAAATTTAACATATAAATAATATTTATATGATTTTTGTTTTGTGATATGTATGTTACATATCTGATAGATATTACAAAATAAGAAATTAATTACAAAAAATTTACATATTTTAATAACATTTTCGTTGACATTTAAAGGCAAAATTGGTAGAATTATAAATTGGTAACTCGTCTTTTCCAAAGGACGAATATTATGTCTTAAAACTAAAGTTTGGGGTGATATCGTGGCATATAAATTAGAAAAATTTGGAGACTACCGCGAAAGAAGAAGTTTCGCAAAAACAAAGAACACCTTAGAATTACAAGATCTTTTAGAAATTCAAAAGAAATCATACCAAGATTTCTTAACTGACGGTATAAGAGAAGTATTTGATGATTTATTTCCAGTAGAAAGTTTCACTGGGAATATTTCGCTTGAATTCGGAGAATACTATTTAGAAGATCCTAGATATTCAATTAAGGAAGCTAAAGAAAGAATGGTTAACTACGCAGCGCCTTTAAAGGTTGAAGCTCGTCTTTTCATTCATGAAACAGGAGAAGTTAAAGAACAAGCAATATTCCTAGGGGATATGCCTTTAATGACAGATGCTGGAACATTCATAATCAATGGAGCTGAAAGAGTAATTGTTTCACAACTTGTAAGAAGTCCTTCTATGTATTGTAAAAAAGAAATTGACAAAAATGGTAGAAGAGTAATTACAGCAGAAGTAATACCTAATAAAGGAACATGGCTTGAATATGAAACTGATGTTAGAAACGTTGTATATGTAAGAGTTGATAGAACTAGAAAAGTTACAGTAACAACATTCTTAAGAGCATTAGGTTTATCAAGTAATGAAGATATTATTAAATTATTTGGTGATAATGATTATATTATGGCTACTTTAGAAAAAGATAGTACAAATAATACTGATGAAGCTTTAATTGAAATTTATGAAAAATTAAGACCAGGAGAACCTGCTACTTTAGATTCTGCGAAGAATCAACTTATTACTAGATTCTTTGATAGATTTAGATATGATTTAGCTAAAGTAGGTCGTTATAAATTTAATAAAAAATTAAATGTAATTGATAGATTAGTTGGAATGGTTTTAGCTGAAGATATTAAAGATGATAAAAAAGTTATTGCTAAAAAAGGTGAAAAAATCACTAAGGAATTACTTGAAGTTATTAAACCAGTATTAAACAGTGGATTTAATATAGCACCTGCTATGATTAATGAAGAATTAGATGATATAGCTAATATCCAAGTAATTAAAGTTATGAATCCTGAAGATGAAGAAAAAACTATTAATATAGTGGGTATAGATCCTAGTGTTGACATTAGAAGATTAACTATACCAGATGTATATGCATCACTTTCATATTACTTAGGTTTACATTTCAGTGTTGGACACGTAGATGAAATAGACCATTTAGGTAATAGA
>CAYJPM010000055.1:0-2743 GCA_964372145.1 uncultured Muribaculaceae bacterium
AACCATTTTTCTTAACAAAGTTAGTTAACTCATCTCTTTGATTAGCAACACTTTCGCTATCTGCTTCATACGATTTGCCTCTATCTTCTTGTGAAATTCTAATATAAATACCTGCATTATTATTCATCTTGATCCTTTAATTGATTAATTAAATAATCTAGTAACAATTTTTTTAATATTTCTTGCTTTTCTTTTGTCATAGTTAATTTTATGAAAAAAAATTTTACATATTCATTTGTCATAATTTCTCATTTTATGTTATTATAAATATAGGTGATTAGAATGATAAAAAATGAGAAAAGTTATTTAAAATGGTTGAAAATTCATTCCGGATTAAAAACTATTACACAAAAAAACTATTACAATTCAATATTGAAATTAGAAAGTAAATATAATGTTAATATTTTTAATTCCAATGAACAGGAATTTGAAAAAATTAAAAGAGGGCTTGAATCAAACGAAGAATACAATAGTTATAATTTAGCACATCATCATGTTTATAGCGCTGCTATGAAACAATATATTCTTTTTTTAGAATATATGAGTAATATAGAAAATTCGTTTGTAGAATTCTATCAAAAAAATAGAGAATCTCTTGAATATTTTGGCTCAGAAGAATTAAGAAAAAAATTTAAAGAAGAATATTCACTTACAAAATTAAAAAATTTGACACTTGAAGAGTATGCTTTAGGAACAGAATATTACCGGGATAGTTTATCTAATAAATTGGAAGTTGGAATTTATAAGGATTTATGTGCAAGCATTAGAGGTGGAACTGCTGAGAAGTTTGGTATATTTAAAAGTGTAATTGATGACAAACCAGTATGGAGAATAAAAGGTGGTATTACTAATGATCCAGAAGAATATTGGGAAAATTTACGCTATCAATTGACTGAGTTACTTTCTGAAATAAAAGATAATAACATTTATGATTATAGCGATAAATATAATAAGTTAAGCGGAATGCCCGCTGTAATTTTAAAATTAGCTTGGATATATAATGAAAATAAAAAATTTATTGGGATCATTGGTAAAGAATATTTAAATAAAGTGGGAAATATATTTTGCATTTCATTTGATGGAATAAATCCTAATTCATCTTTGTTGCTAAACCACACAATATCAAATTATTTAAGAGAAAAGTTTTCTTGGTTAAATGAACTAGATGAGAGTTTTTTATCATCACTTATATGGAATTTTATGAAAGAAAATGATAAAGAATTTGTAGAAGAAATAATTAAGGAAGAAATGAATTTCGATGATATATTTATCTCAGATAATAAAATTGATGTCATAAAGAATCTTTTATTTAAAAAGAAAAATATAATTTTGCAAGGTTCTCCTGGAGTAGGAAAAACATTTGTTGCTAATAAATTATTAGGTAAGTTAAGTGATTTTGAAAAAAAAGAAATTGTACAATTTCATCAATCATATTCCTATGAGGATTTTATTCAAGGATATAAACCCAATAATGAAGGGAAATTCATTCTTAAAAATGGAATATTTTATAACTTAGTAAATGAAGCTCTTGAAAATCCAGAAAAAAAATATTGTATTTTAATAGATGAAATAAATAGAGGTAATTTATCTAAAATATTTGGTGAGTTACTATTATTAATTGAATGTGATAAAAGATCGCCTGAATATTCACTTAATTTAACTTATAGTACTGAAGATGATGTTAAATTTTACATTCCTGATAATGTGTTTATAATTGGAACAATGAATACTGCAGATAGATCGCTATCAATTGTTGATTATGCATTGAGAAGAAGATTTTCATTTATAGATATTGAACCTGCATTCACGAATTATAAATTCAAAAACTATATGATTGAACATAAAAAAGTAAATAAAGATTTTGTTAACTCGCTGTGTAGTAAACTTGAAAAATTAAATGATATTATTTCAAAAGACTTAGGCAAAGGATTTGAAATAGGACATAGTTATTTTGTTGAGCAGTTAAAACCTAATGAAGAGTTAGAAAGCTATAAAGAAATTATAGAATATGAAATTTTACCATTATTAAGAGAATATTGGTATGATGATTATGAAAAAATAGAACAAGCCACTAGTATTTTATTGGATAGATAATATGAATACATTTAAAGTGCCGATAAAAAATATTCTTTATATGTATAGTTATGTTTGGGATTCTTTAAATAAAGAATTTAAAAATGATTTAGATGGCATAGATGATTTTGAATCCATAGATATATTTACTGAATTATTTTTGAAAAACATTAACAATATAAAAAATAAAGGCTTGTTTAAAAGCTATAAATTAAAAAATGAAGAAATTAAGTCAATTAAAGGAAAAATAGACTTCAAAAATTCAATAAATAATTTGTCATTTAATTCAGGAAAAGCATTTTGTGCATATGATGAAATGACAGTAAATAATTTACATAATCAAATAATAAAAACGATTGCTTATATTTTATATAAAAGTAATATTAAGTCATCAAAAAATAGAAAGAAATTACTTGAATTTATACATTCCTTAGATGGGGTAGATATAATAGAATTGCAACGCAAGCATTTTGCTGAAATATGTTATACTAGAAATAATTCCTATTATAAATATATTATTTCAATATGTAATATAATTTTTGAAAATACAATGCTTGGAGATAAAAAAGGTGAATATAAATTTATTGATTTATACAATACAGATAAAAATTTAGCTAATATATTCGAGAAATTTGTCTATAAATTTTATAAACAAAATATTACTACTCAT
>CAYJPM010000055.1:2753-3314 GCA_964372145.1 uncultured Muribaculaceae bacterium
AATCAGTATAATTCACTATTACCAGTAATGAAACTAGATACTATTTTAGAAAATGAAAATGAAACTATAATAATAGATACTAAGTATTATAAAAATTTTTATAGTATCAATCAATATGAAACAAAAAAATATCATAGTCATAATTGGTATCAAATGTTTTCATATATGAATAATATAAATGTTAAAGGAGACTTAAGAGGGGTTTTATTATATCCAAAATCATTTTCAAATGAAATGGTTGATGATAAATTTGAAATTATGACTGTTTCAGGACAAGATACAAAAAAATCTTTACTAAAAGTAACTACGATAGATTTATCAAAAGATTGGAAATTTATAGAAAGTTATTTAATAAAATTAATATTATGATATACTATACAAGTAATGCCACACTTTTAGTTAAAACTAAAAGAGTGGCTTTTTTCTTTTTTTGACAACTATACCCAAATTAAGTGCTTTTTGGGTACATTTGATTCTTGACAAAAATACGTTCAAATAATAAAATAGCAGTATAAATGTCAAGAGGTGATATTGTGGATAATAAGATAAAAGAGTTTAGAG
>CAYJPM010000056.1:0-2649 GCA_964372145.1 uncultured Muribaculaceae bacterium
GCTGTGTTCCTGGTTCACCAATTGATTGTGCAGCCATAATACCTACAGCTTCACCTTTTTCAACTAAGTTACCAGTTGCAAGGTTGCGTCCATAACATTTTTGACATACCCCATTTTCACTTTTACAAGATAACACACTTCTTATTTCTACACGTTTGATTCCAGCTTTTAAAATTTTAACAACAATGTTTTCATTAATTATTTCACCAGCGTTAAGAATAGTTTCTTTTGTTTCTGGGTTAATAATTTTCTTACTAGCATATCTTCCTAAAATTCTTTCTTCAAGAGGTTCAATAACTGATCCATCTTTATCATTTAGTAAATCATATACCATAACACCTTGAATAGCACCACAATCATGTTCTCTAACTAAAATATCTTGAGCTACATCTACAAGTCTTCTAGTTAAGTATCCTGAATCGGCAGTTCTAAGTGCTGTATCGGCAGATCCTTTTCTTGATCCATGTGTTGATAAGAAGAATTCTGATACTGATAATCCTTCGATAAATGCTGATGTGATTGGAATTTCAACAGTTTCCCCAGATGGTTTAGCCATAAGACCACGCATACCAGCTAACTGTGTAAAGTTTGAAATTTTACCACGGGCACCAGAGTTCATCATCATGAATAATGGATTATCATAATTATTATCTGCAATCTTTTTAAGTTCATTTTTAACTGAATCAGTAGCTTCTGTCCATGTTTCAATAACATTTGCATATCTTTCTTGTTCAGTAATCATACCTCTTTGGTATTGTTTATTTATTTTATCAACTTTTGATTTAGATTCTTTAATTATTTCTTCTTTTTTACCACTTCTTACAATATCTTGAATAGATACAGTAATACCAGCAATAGTAGAATATTTAAACCCTAAATTTTTAAGATTATCAAGCATCACTGAAGTTTCAGTAGTTTTATATCTTTTAAATACTTGAGCAATGATAGATGATAAATCTTTTTGAATGTAAGGTTTATTACATTCTAAGTTAGCAACTGCTTCAACCATGTTAGTTCCTGGTTCAATAAAGAATTTACTAGGTGTAATACCTTCAATATTTTCTTTACTTGCTTCATTTACATATGGGAATGAGTCTGGTAATACTTCATTAAATTTAATTTTACCAACAGTTGTAACAATATATTTATTCATTACATCTTCTACAAATAATTTATGTTTGAAAGATTTAACAGGTATAACAATTCTAGTATGAAGTGTTATATCTTTTCTTTCGTAAGCCATTAATGCTTCATTTATATCTTTATATACATGACCTTCATTTTTAAGACCAGGTTTTTCCATTGTTAAATAACAGTTACCTAATACCATATCTTGTGATGGAGTAACAATTGGTTTTCCATCTTTTGGATTAAGGATGTTATTAGCACCAATCATTAGAATTCTAGCTTCTGCTTTTGCTTCTTCAGATAATGGTACGTGAACAGCCATTTGGTCACCATCGAAGTCGGCGTTAAATGCTGTACATACAAGTGGGTGAAGTCTAATAGCTTTTCCACCTATTAATTTAGGTTCAAATGCTTGAATTCCTAATCTATGTAGTGTTGGAGCACGGTTTAGAAGTACTGGATATTCAGTAATTACTTCTTCAACTATATCCCAAACTTGTTCATCTCTAGCATCTATAAGTTTTTTAGCACCTTTAATATTATGAGCTAAACCTCTTTCAACTATATTATGAATAATATGTGGTTTAAATAATTCAATAGCCATTTCTTTTGGTAAACCACATTGATACATTTTAAGACTTGGTCCTACTACGATAACTGAACGTCCTGAGTAGTCAACACGTTTACCAAGTAAGTTTTGTCTAAATCTACCTTGTTTACCTTTTAGCATTGAACTAAGTGATTTTAATGGTCTAGAGTTAGCAGAAGTCACACTTCTTCCTCTTCTACCATTGTCAAATAATGAATCAACTGCTTCTTGAAGCATTCTTTTTTCATTTTGAACTATGATACCAGGAGCACCTAATTCTAATAATTTTTTAAGACGATTATTTCTATTAATAATTCTTCTGTATAAATCATTTAAATCACTTGTAGCGAATCTACCACCATCAAGTTGTATCATTGGTCTAAGTTCTGGTGGAATAACTGGAACTACATCAAGTACCATCCACTCTGGTTTATTATTAGATTCTTCAAAAGCAACTAAACAGTCTAATCTTTTAACTAATCTAACTCTTTTTTGACTAGTTGCAGTTTCTAAGTCTTTTCTAACTTGTTCTAAGTCTTTTTGAATATTTACATCAGCAAGTAATTTTTGGATAGCTTCTGCACCCATACCTACTTCAAAAGTATTTCCATATTTTTCATAATATGCTCTATATTCTTTATCAGATAAAGTTTGTTTTTTTTCTAGAGGAGCTTTTCCTGGATTAATTACTACGTAACTAACAAAGTATAAAACTTCTTCTAAATCTCTTGGTGACATATCTAAGATAAGTCCCATTTTTGAAGGAACACCTTTAAAGAACCAAATGTGAGAACAAGGAGCAGCAAGCTCTATGTGCCCCATTCTTTCTCTTCTTACATTTGCTCTAGTAACTTCAACACCACAACGGTCACATACAATATTTTTATATCTTAATCTTTTATATTTACCACAACTACATTCAAAATCTTTTG
>CAYJPM010000057.1:0-2611 GCA_964372145.1 uncultured Muribaculaceae bacterium
AATCAACGCTTTTTCCAGCACACATTTGACATATTTTTTTCTTTTTTCTATAAAAGTCTGCCATGTTATTCTTTCCTTTCCTTAAAATGGTAAATCATCACTAGAAAGTGTTATCTCATCACCGAAATCTTTATAAGGATCAGTAGTAACATTAGTTGTTTCTACTTTTGGAGCAGGAGCATCAAATGATGGTACATCATAAGAACTAGAATTATTATTTCCAGCTCCTCTTGAACTTGACCCAGCAAATTCAAAACTATCAATAACTACATCAGTAGTATATCTTTTTGTTCCATCTTGAGCATCATAGCTTCCGTTTCTTATTCTTCCAATAACTGCGATAGAAGTACCTTTAGTACAATATTTATTTATTGTATTAGCAGTATTACCAAATGCTACACAATTGATAAACTCTGCTTCTCTTTCTCCATTACGATTAGCAAATTCAGCATTAACCGCTAAAGAAAATCTTACTACTTCTAAATTATTACCAGTCATTCTTGATTCAGGATCTCTTGATAATCTTCCCATTAATATTACTTTGTTCATACTATTCACCTTCTACTTTTAATACTAAATGTCTTAATATATTTTCATTAATTAAACATTTACGATCAAATTCTTTAATTACTTCATTACTTGCTTCAACGATCATTAAATAGTACGCACCTTGTGTTTCCTTTTTAATTTCGTATGCAAGTTTTTTCTTACCTAAATCTTTGAATTCGATAACTTTTGAATCACCATTAATAAGTTTTTTAGTATCTTCAGCTTGCTTTTTAATAGCGTCATCTTCCATGTTAGTTTTTACTATAAACATGATTTCATATTTAGTCATATCTTACACCTCCCTTTGGTCATTTGGTTATATCTTAAAATATAACAAGGAGCAAATTTCTTACTCGCTAGTATTATAGCAAATATAGGGTTATAAGTAAAGAAGAATCAATATATACAAATGTAAATAAAAACAGAGTGTATATTACTCTGTTGGTACAAATGTTGCATTACTTGTTAGATAAGTTCCATTATTAAGCGCATCAGCATCTGCTTGAGTTTTAGCGTATTGATTTCCAACAAGTGACGTACCAATAAACATTTCTGACTTTGTAGTAACACTACTCATGTCAAAACTTGATAAGTTTAAACTTGTTAATCTACTCATACCAGCAAACATTGAAGTCATATTTGTTACCATGTTTGTATTAAAACTAGACACATCTAAATTTATTAAACTAGTCATACCTGAAAACATATTCGACATGTCTGTTACTTTACTTGTATCAAAGACGGATAAATTTATACTTTTCAGACTACTCATACCAAAAAACATAAATTGCATATTTGCTACACTACTTGTATTGAAATTGGATAAATCTAAGCTTGTTAAGTTAGTCATACCTCTAAACATAAATTGCATTTCTGATACACTACTTGTATTGAAATTTGTAACATTTAAACTTGTTAATCTACTCATACGAGTAAACATATAACTCATGTCAGTTACTTTAATTGTATCAAAATTGGATAAATCTAAACTTGTTAAACTTTCCACATAATAAAACATATTTGACATATTTGTAACATTACTTGTATTAAAATTCGATAAATCTAAACTTGTTAGACTGTTCATTCCAGAAAACATATTATACATATTAGTTACACTACTTGTATCATACCAATCATTAAACTCTAATGTCTTAACATCTGAAAAATCACGAAACAAATCACCTTGATTACTATGAGCCATAATTAACCTATCAGATTGAATATGAAGTATTATTTCTTCTCCTGCTTCTTCAATATATCCTACTATTGATTCATCACCTGCAACAGAAAAATCCCATTTAGTTACTGCTGTTTCATAATCAGGTAATATTTCTTTTCCAAATACAATCTTAGTAGCAGTATCTCTATAACCACTAGTATCAATTAATGAATTAAATGAATATCCTCTTGTCATTTCATTTATAACTAACTTATCTTTTGTAAGTATATATTCTGCTTCTAATATTTTACCTTCATTTTTCATTTGATTAGTACTTAAATTAACAAATGTAATCTCTGCACTCCAATTTTGTGTAGTTCCATCTGTAGAACTATTTGTTGATATACTATAATCTTCTGATATTTTTATTAGTCCTCTAGTTCTTGTTATATCAAATCCTGTAAGTGTTTCTCCTGTTGATGCATCTACTATCGTCTTATATTCAAATCCTTCTATTGAAGTAACTTCATTTCCATTTGGATCAATTATTTTTATAAGTAATTCTGCTACTGTATTATCTACTGTATACTCAAAAGTATTTTTAGATATATCAAAATATACATTGTATGTATCAGTTGCACTTCCTGTTTCTGAACCTGCGATTAAAGTAGCAGTAGAATTAGTCACAGAAGACAAACTTCCATCACCTTCAGCAAAGTTTTCTACAGTAGCGTATATATTAAGCTCATTACCTGCTGTAAAAATAAGCTTTTCAGATACTTCAGAACCAATTGTAGCTTCAGTTATCGCTGGATTCCCAGGCCCAGATACATAATAACCAAATGATAACGCAAATAAAGCCACTAATAATATAGCGACTATAATTAACAATATATTTCTTTT
>CAYJPM010000058.1:0-473 GCA_964372145.1 uncultured Muribaculaceae bacterium
GTGACGTAGGTATCTACAACTCTTGCTTAAGACGATTGATATAACTCAATCACTATAAATAGTATATAACTTTATTAATTTTTTTTCAATAAATTATTAATAAAAATTTAATATTATGTTAAAATGAATATTATGGTGATATAAATGAATAAAATTTTAGTAAGTGATTATGATAATACATTTTTTACAGATGAAATAAGCATTTTTGAAAATGTAAAAGCTGTAAATAAATTTAGAAATAATGGTAATGCTTTTATAATTGCAACTGGTAGAAGTTTTTTTGATTATGAAAAAAAGAAAAATAATTATAAAATAGAAAGTGATTATGTAATACTAAATCATGGAGCAACAATAATCGATGTTGATGGTAATGTTAAATTTAATTTTCATATAGATGAAAAAATAGTACATGAATTAAAGAAATATTTATCACTTGATAATTGTCAAAAATATTTTTGTTGTTCTGAATTAAA
>CAYJPM010000058.1:483-1245 GCA_964372145.1 uncultured Muribaculaceae bacterium
AAAGTCGTGAAAGTATAGAAGATATTTTTTTAACAAAAATACATATATCGTATAATTCCTATGATGAAATGAAGAAAGTTTATGATAATATTATTGAAAAATTCAAATGTGTTAAATGCTATGTTGTTGGTAAAAATATGATTGAAATTATTTCAGCAGAAACTGATAAAGATATAGCAATAAGTTTAATTTGTAAAAATAATAATAATATATATACTATTGGAGATAGTTATAATGATGTTCCTATGATTGAAAAATACAATGGTTTTTGTATGAAAAATTCAATTCCAAAGTTAAGTTTGAATTATAAGGAATATGGTAAAGTAGCTGATTTAATAAATGACATTCTTAGTGAGAAAGTTTGAATATGAAACTTAGTATGAAAAAAGAAAAAAATATTTTAATATTATTAGCAGCTATAAAGAAAATTATGATAATATTTTTAGGACCTTTCTTAACAGCATATTTTATTCAAAATTCAATTGATAACTTATCTGATCTGTCTTTGTATTATTTATTGTCATTCATTATATTGGGAATAGGAAGTTTTTTAGTATCTATCATAATAAAAAATAGATTTTGTTTAGGCATGTTTAGGATAGGTGTGTTTATAAATTTTATATATATACTTGTAATAGTATTGTTGAAAGAAAGTATAATTGACAATTTGTATTTAATTGCTTTGTTACATGGAATTTCATCAAGTGCTTATTTTGTTCCGTTTAATAAAATTTCTGTTGAAAAAGTCAGTAATAGTGAAAG
>CAYJPM010000058.1:1255-2340 GCA_964372145.1 uncultured Muribaculaceae bacterium
TATTAGGAACTTCTATAACTTTAACAAATTTTCACTATACAACGTTTATTATTTTAATCTTATCGTTTATACAAATTATATTAACATTTTATATTAAACCATTAATTCCATCAAATAAAAAAAAGTTTTCTTTTAAACGTGTATTTAATATAATAAAAAAAAGCAAGGATGCGAAATTAATTTTACTAAATGAATTTTTATTTGGATTTCATTTAAGTGATGGAGCATTTAATGTTTTGATAACTGTAATTATTATTCAAAGCTTTAAAACAAATTTTAATTTAGGAATTCTAACTTCAGTATCTACTTTATTAGCTATAATTTCAACAAGTCTATATAAAAAGAAACATTCAATTAAAGTAGATAAGTCAATATTGTTTATTTCCTGCTATTATGTTATTATTTATGATTTGCATACCTAATAATTTAACTGTGATAATTTATGTAATCTGTTTTGAAATGTTCGTTGGTATTCTTGGGATTTCTCGTGATGTTAAGTTATACAATATTTCTGATAGTAAAATAATCAGTAGTGATGAAATGATAGAATTTTTATCGCTAAGAGAAATACTTTTAAATTGTGGTAGAATTATAAGTTTTATGCTTGTAATAATAACTATTACGTTATTTAATAATGACTTTTTAAATATATTACTTTTTATATTTACTATAGCAATATTGTTTAGTAGTATAATACTATCTAAAATTAATAATTATGATAGTTTATAAGATGACTTATCTTTCAAAGTCATCTCTTTTTCTTTATATTAAAATATATGATCTATACATAAAAAAATCGAACTAATAAAAGTTCGAGTAAATTCTCTATGGAGCGTTTTCTTAACAAATCACGAACTATGTTTCTTGATAAGTTAATTATATCACAAGATAATCAAAATAAATTTATTTATTTTTTGTTAAATAATATTGTTTTGCATTTTCACTAGAACGAGGAACTTCAGTTGATGTCAAATTATAATCAATCATAATTTTAATATATTCAATTAATTCTTCATAAAATGGATGTTCTTTGCTCAATGCGTATTCACTTTCTGAAGTAGAATCTGTTAAATATCTAAAATTAG
>CAYJPM010000059.1:0-2339 GCA_964372145.1 uncultured Muribaculaceae bacterium
AAGAATTCTTTGGTTCATCACAATTATCAAAATTCATGGATCAAATTAATCCAATCGCAGAGTTAACAGATAAAAGAAGATTATCATCTCTTGGACCTGGTGGTTTATCAAGAGAACGTGCTGGAATGGAAGTTCGTGACGTTAACGCATCACATTATGGAAGAATATGTCCAATAGAATCTCCAGAAGGACAAAATATCGGTCTTATAACATCACTTGCTGGATATGCAAAAATTAATGAATATGGATTTGTTATGACTCCATATCGTAAAGTTGTTAATGGTAAAGTAACTGATGAAATAGAATATTTAACTGCTGACGAAGAAGTAGACTTTTATATTTCTCAAGCAACAATTAAATTAGATAAAGATAGTAACATCGTTGAAAATGAAGTAATCGTAAGATTAAATGGTGATACAGTATTAACTTCTAAAGATAAAGTTAATTATGTAGACGTAGCCCCTAGTCAAATAGTGGCAATTACTACAAGTTGTATTCCATTCCTGGAATTCGATGATGCCAACAGAACACTGATGGGTGCAAACATGCAACGTCAAGCTGTTCCTCTTTTAGAAACACAAGCTCCAATAGTAGGAACAGGTGTTGAATATATAGCTGCTAGAGATTCTGGAAGTTGTATAGTTTGTAAAGCTGATGGTGTAGTTGAATACGCTGACGGTTTAAAAATAATAGTAAAAGTAGCTAAAGGAAAAGATACATATTATTTAGCAAACTTTGAAAGAAGTAATGCAGAATCTTGTATTAATCACAGAGTATTAGTTAAAAAAGGTGATAAAGTTCATGCTAATCAAGTATTAGCTGACGGACCTTCAACTGAAAAAGGTGAACTTGCTTTAGGTAAAAACATGACAGTAGCGTTCATGACATATGAAGGTTACAACTATGAAGATGCTATTATATTAAATGAAAATTTAGTAAAAGATGATGTATATACATCACTTCACATATCTCATTATGACATAGAATGTCGTGATACAAAACTTGGGCCAGAAGAAATAACAAGAGATATACCAAATGTTGGTGAAGATGCTAGAAAAAATCTAGATGCTCATGGTGTAGTTCGTATAGGTACTGAAGTTGAAGAAGGAGATATTTTAGTAGGTAAAGTTACTCCAAAAGGTGTACAAGAACTTACTTCAGAAGAAAAATTATTACATGCAATATTCGGAGAAAAAGCTCGTGAAGTTAGAGATACATCACTTAGAGTTGATCACGGTGCTGCAGGTATTGTACATGATGTTAAAGTTTATACTAAAGAAAACAGTGATGAATTATCACCTGGTGTTTCTAAAGTAATAAGAGTATATATAGTACAAAAAAGAAAAATCCAAGTTGGGGATAAAATGTCAGGAAGACATGGTAATAAAGGGGTTATATCTCTAGTATTACCTGCTGAAGATATGCCTTATATGCCAGATGGTAGACCAGTAGATATAATGCTTAATCCACTAGGGGTTCCATCACGTATGAACATTGGACAAATTTTAGAAGTACATTTAGGTATGGCTGGTAAAAAAATGGGTGTTCATTATGCTACTCCAGTATTTGATTCTGCATCTTGGGAAGATATCCAAGAAGAAATCAAAGAATCTGGTATGGATGATGATGCAAAAACAGTTTTATTTGACGGGCGTACTGGTGAAAAATTCGATAATAAAGTAACAGTTGGTGTTATGTATATGGTAAAACTACATCACATGGTTGATGATAAATTACATGCAAGAGCAACTGGACCTTATTCACTTGTTACACAACAACCGTTAGGTGGTAAAGCACAATTTGGTGGACAAAGATTCGGAGAAATGGAAGTTTGGGCACTTTATGCATATGGTGCTGCACATGTTCTTCAAGAAATCTTAACTGTTAAATCTGATGATATTGTTGGACGTGTTAAAGTTTATGAAGCTTTAGTAAAAGGAAAATTAGTAAATCAAGCAGGAGTTCCAGAAAGTTTCAGAGTATTAGTTAAAGAATTCCAAGCTTTAGGATTAGACGTACAAGTTGTAAACAAAGAAGACGAAGTATGTGAATTCAAAGACATGGAAGAAGAAGAACCTGATACTGCTTTCAAAATTGATGAAATAGAAATAAGAGAAGAAATAAGTTCAATAGAACCTGAAGTCATCGAAGAAGTTGTTGAAGAAAACGAATTTGAAGATGATTTAGATAGTTTAGAATTTCCAGGAGATATGGAAATAACAGACGAAGAAGAAGGGGTGTAGGTGAAGCAAATATGTTAAATGTTAAAAATTTTAAAGGTATTAAAGTTGGAATCGCAAGTCCTGATAAAATAAGAAGTTGGTCCTATGGTGAAGTTA
>CAYJPM010000060.1:0-1914 GCA_964372145.1 uncultured Muribaculaceae bacterium
TATTCCATTTTTAGAATTTTTATACCTTCCATTTTTAGCTGGATGAGATGTTTGTATTATTAATTTATTATCTTTTAATACTTTTCCATCTAAATACATATTTAAATGTTTATTTGCTTCCGAACCACAAATTATTGCTGCAAATGGTTTATCACTACTTAATAATTTTTCTAACTTAAATCTTGTAAAATTTTCATACCACATTTCTAAATCTTTCTTTGTATTAACTTTATTTGAGTTATTTCTTAATGTTAATGCAAGATTTGTTAAAAGTACTCCTTGTTGATTTAAATAGTCTAAATCAGTACATATTACTTTATTAAAATTTACATTTTTTCTTTTAGAAATTCCCAATTCACTTAAATAATCTTCTGGTAAGTTTGCACATAACCTTTTTAAAATATACTCTGTTGTTTCATATACTTTGTCTACAGCTGAAAATGCATTTCCAGTTGCGAGATCAGAACTTTTAAATGGGTCTTTGCCCATAAGCATAAAATCTACATCTTCTAATGCTATCATTTCATAAGACTTAAAAACATCTTCAATATACGGTGAAATTATCTTATTCTCTTCATATCTATTTTTTATATAATTTAATATTTCTTCTCTTTGCTTTCTAGGTACTCCTTCAAACACCATCTCGTTATAAATATTCTTCATATTTTCTCCTTTTTCAAGGATATTATACTACCATTTTATTTATTGTCAATAAAAATAGAGAAGCATATTTTTCTATTGTGGCATGATATTAAGTAGCCTTCCGTATAGTCTTTCTGTAGTTTCTATTATTACAACATCAGGGTCATATTCATTTATAACTTCATCGGTTATTATGTATTCAGTTAATATCGTTGTTTCATAAAAATGTTCCGCTAGTAAGGTTCCTAATTTAGAGGAGTATATAAAACTATCACCATATAATAATATGTTATCTAACTTTTTATCATTATTTAAATATTGTATATCTAATTCATATTTTTTTTCATATTCTTCATTTACGTCTGCCTTTGAATTTAATATTTTTACATTATTAAATTCTTCTAAATCTTTTGTTTCATTTTTACTTAACATATAATTCATATCACCTAGGTAAGTATCCGAATAAAGTTCGATTTGTTTAACATCAGAATCTATAATTTTATCTTCCACAAATCGATCATGTATATCAGTATACGCTATATATGAAGCATAATATGTCCAGTGTGTATCTGTTTTGAAATATAATTGTTCGTTGTTTTTTTCATCTATTAACGAAGATTTTAAATCAATCATATTTTTTATATCAGCTTCGTTTAAGTAATTATAAATTATATCTGTGTTTGTTTTCTTTATTTTTTCATTTGGAAAAATGTATTCGGGATAAACAGATACTTTACTAGGTGGAACTAATAAATAATATTCAATATCTTTAGACTCAAAATATTTTATTAATTCAAGTTGATTTTTTTCTATAACATTTAGTTCTTCTTCAGTTATATTATTTTTGGGATCGTTTAATAATAGATTATTATCTCCTGTGTAAAATAACCAACCATCAAGCCCCATATATACTAAATCTACTGGAGATTTTTTTAAGATTTCTGTTTGAAGTAATGAATTCATTTTTACAAATTCATTTCTAAAACCTAAATTATCATTAAGCCATAGCTCTAAATCATTAAATTTAAATACAAATTCTCCTGCTTCATTAAATACAACTGGAAAATCTGTTGATACCCTTTGTTCGTATTCTAATACTTCACCATTTACTCTATTTACATAAATCATCGGTATTATGATAATCATAAAAAATGAGAAAATAAGAAAAATATTGCATGTTCTTTTTATCATAAGTCTTCCTTTCTAAAAATTGAAATATATAAATGGATTATACTGACTTGTTACTATAAATGTTATATTTATTATAAACAA
>CAYJPM010000061.1:0-1909 GCA_964372145.1 uncultured Muribaculaceae bacterium
TGATATTTGGAGTTTATGATAGAGAATAAAAAAGAATAGATTACTATTCTTTTTTTATGGTATTAATAATACTTGACCAATTGATAATATATCACTTGTTAAATTATTTAAACTTTTTATTTCACTTACAGTTGTATTATATTTTCTTGCTATTGAATATAAACTATCTCCTTTAACAACTGTATAACTTTTAGGACTTCCTGTACTTGGAACTTTTAAAATTTGTCCAATTGATAATATATCACTCGTTAGATTATTTAATGTTTTTAATTCTGATACTGTAGAATTATATTTTCTTGCTATAGCGTATAAACTATCTCCTGCTTTTACTACATAATCTTCTGTTTCTGTTGGTAGTTCGGGTTCTGGAATATTTTCACTAGATATTATTAGTACTTGTCCTATTCTAAGAAGTGTACTCGTAAGATTATTTAATCTTTGTAATTCATCTACTGTTGTATTAAATTTTTTAGCTATACTATATAAACTGTCACCAGATACAACTGTATATGTATTTCCTTCAGGAACTTCTGGTACCTCCGGTTCAACTGGTGGTTCTGTCGGAGGAATCACTTCTTCTTTTTTAGGAATTAATAATATTTGTCCGATTGATAATGTATCACTTGTTAAATTATTTAACGTTTTTATTTCTGATACTGTTGTACCAAATGTATTCGCTATACTATATAAACTATCTCCTGCTTTAACAGTATAACTATCTGGCGTAACATTATCTTCTTCATTTGGCATAGTTATATATAATACTTGTCCTATACTTAAACTATCACTAGTAAGTTCGTTTATTCTTTTTATTTCATCTATTGTTGTATTAAATTGTCTAGCAATACTATATAATGTATCACCTGCTTTTACAATATATACATTTTCTTCTTCTAAAGGAATATATGTTTCACCTGCATATTCAACAGTGGCTTTTACAACTGCTTCCGCTAAACTTCTCCAGTCTGTTTTAATTTGACTTACATCATCGCCATCTGAATCTAAAAATCCGTATTCAATTATAACAGTCTCATTATCTGGAGTATCCCTATGCATAAAATAATAATCCAAAGATGGATCTGCTGTTCCTCTTCTTTGATAACTACTTCGGTAGTTTTGTCCTGCTTTAACAAACTCTTCACCTATTTTATCAGATAATGTAGAATCATTTCTAAGCGCATATATAACTTCAGCACCATCACCACCACCTGATTGGCTCTTACGGATGTTTATTAACATCTTACAGGAAAAATAAAAGTTAGAGACGTTTGGACAAGTGATTATGACACCCCAACCCCTAACAAAAACAAACGCCCAAATATCCGAAATGTACTATTGAAAGGAGTAACCATGGCAATTATAAAAATGAATAAAGTATATGATAATATATATTTATCAGATAAAAATATATCACTAGGAGCTAAAGGTTTATTAGATTTTCTATTTATGATAAATGATAATTTTAATGGTAACATTGAAGATCTAAGTAAATATAGTAATGACAGTATTGATAATATAACAAAATATGTCAAAGAACTAGAAGATAATAATTATTTAATTATTTCTACAGAAAAAGTAAATGATGAAATAATTTATAATTATACAATTTATCATAACAGATGGAAAATGATAAAAAAAAATCAGAGATTAACTTTTCTCTGATTTTTTATAATCTACTCATCATCACACTCTGCTTCTAATTCTTCAATAATTTTCTTTAACTCGTTTTGACTTTCTTTTGTATTCAATATATTTATTGTAATTTTATCAAAAAAATCTTTAATGGCTTCAATAATAATATTTTTGAAAGATTCTTTATCAAAATTATCATCATTACATTCAACTACTATTTTACTAAAATCATAATTCCTATCAATCTTAATTATTGACTTAACCAAATTTTTTAAAT
>CAYJPM010000062.1:0-1787 GCA_964372145.1 uncultured Muribaculaceae bacterium
GTTAGTTACAATACCAATTGGTATATTAGCAATATTCTTACAACAAATATATCGTGGTATAAATGATACTACGATAAGAAAGTATATTAATAAGTGTTCACCTAGTGAAAAAAGAGCTACTATATTATCATATCTTAGTTTAATAGTGACTTTATTTGGTGGATTATTTGGAGTATTACTTGGTATAGTTTTAGATTATACTAATATAAATATTACATATTTATTATTATCTTTTGTTACATTAATAATTTTAATAATAATGTATTATTATTTAAAGAAAAACTTATCAAAATAAAAAGAATAGCAATATTCTTTTTTATTTTGAATCAAACATATTAGGTCTTTTATATTTATTAGAATTTATATTTTCTTTTTCATATGCCGTTTTTGTCAAGTCAACATCATATATATTGGCTAAACATATTGTATAATAAAGAACATCATATAATTCTTCATTTATAGTTTCCTTTAGATTGTTGTTGTTTTTTTCTAAAGTGCTTTCATTTCTAATAGCTTTAGATAATTCACCTACTTCTTCAATGAATTTCATAAAATATTTATCTTTTTTTGTTATATCAAAGTCTATATCCTTGATTTTTGATTGTAGATCTTTTAAATTAATTTCTTTCATTA
This sequence comes from uncultured Muribaculaceae bacterium, assembly GCA_964372145.1. Taxonomy (GTDB): domain Bacteria; phylum Bacillota_I; class Bacilli_A; order RF39; family UBA660; genus CAKOSP01. The sequence continues at coordinate 634 of CAYJPM010000062.1, forward strand.
TAATACCTCTTAATATATTTTATCATGAAATTGAGTATATTATTAAGAAAGATAGACTTATTATATTTATTTTGTTAAAATATTTTTAGAAAGAAGAATTTTAGATATGAGTGAAAAAGACTTAGATTCAAGTATTAATAAGTATATAGAACTTAAAGATGAATATGTAGATATTAAATCTAAATGGGATATGGCTATTGGTCTTCAAGAAGTAGATAATTTAAAACCCTCTGGTTATTTAGAAAAATTATTAGATCAAAATATTAAAGGTGAAATATCTATTGATGAAGTTAAAAAAAGTTTAAGAAGTTATTCTGAAGAAAAAGATAATTTTAATACTTTAGATGAAGGTGAATTAGAATGTGATTTTGTATCAACTAGAATAGTTGAATTATTAAGTCAAAATAAATTTGAACTATCTTTAAATTACTATAAATATATTCATGAATATTTATTTCAAGATGTTTATGATTTTGCTGGTACTTTTAGAACAGTTGATATTATTAAAAAAGAAAAAATTATAAATAATGATACTATATCATATGGAGATAAAAATATGTTAGTAGATTCTTTAAATTATGATATTTCTATAGAAAAAAATAAAAATTATAAAGAAGAAGGCATTGTTAGTTTAATAAATGGTATAACAAAGTTTTCATCTGATATTTGGCAAATACATCCTTTTAGAGAAGGTAATACAAGAACAACTGCTTTATTTATTCAAAAGTATTTAATTAGTTTAGGTTATAATGTTAATAATACATTATTTAAAGATAAATCAACTTATTATAGAAATGCTTTGGTAAGAAGTTGTTATAGTAATCATGAAAAGAATATAAAAGAAGATTATAGTTATTTAACTTTATTTTATGAAAATTTAATTTTAGGTAAAAAACATGAACTTCATTCAGAAGATATTATAGTAAAAGAATTATTTTAAGAATAGCAATATTCTTTTTTTTATTTCATATAATTTTTTAGGAGAATTTATGAAAAAAGTATTATTGTTTATATGTTTATTATTAATACCTATTAATATATTTGCTATAAGTGCATCTAGTTATGTTTTAATGGATCAAAATACAGGAAATGTTTTAAAAAGTTATAATGAAAATGATAAAAGTTTAATAGCTAGCATTACTAAGATAATGACT
>CAYJPM010000063.1:0-1675 GCA_964372145.1 uncultured Muribaculaceae bacterium
ATCTATATCAATTCTTACTTATATTTAAAACTATTCCTATACTTGCAAGCGATATTAATAAACTTGAGCCACCATAACTAAGAAAAGGTAATGTTACCCCTGTTACAGGTATTAAACCTACTACCACGCCTAAATTAAGAAGTGCCTGAACTAATATCCCTATTCCTATTCCAAATGATAAATATTTTGGAAATAAATCTGTTTGCCTTAGAGAAATTTTTATAATTCTATAAAATATAAATAAGAAGAAAGTTGTTACAATTATAACTCCTAAAAAACCAAATTCTTCACTTATAATTGAAAATATAAAATCTGTTTGGGGTTCTGGCAAGTAAAAGTGTTTTTGTCTTGAGGACATAAATCCTTGTCCTAAAAGACCACCTGAGTTATTTATAAAGTGATAAATTTTGAACTATTCGGAAGTTCCGGATAGTTCACTTTTAATTAGTTTCTAATATACTAATATATTTTTCAAGTTCTAAGATTAAATAATCTGCTATCAAATTAGTCATGGCACTTAAATCTTCAGCGTCATCATAAACTTTAAATGCATCATAGTAATCTTTTTTATTTGTATTTTTAATATTAATTGGAAGTAATCCATTTTTCATCAACTCAAAATTCATAATTAATCTACCACATCTACCATTTCCATCAATAAATGGATGTATTCTTTCAAATTTGATATGAAATAAGGCTATTTTTTCAACAATGTGCATAGATGTATCTTCATTATACCAATTGAGTAAATTATCAAGTCCTGGTTTAATCATAAATGGCTGGGCTAATTCTACATTACTACCTACAATCTGTACAGGTATTTTTCTAAACTTTCCTCTATCGTCAGGTCTACTCATTAAAACCAAATTGTGAATATTAAGAATTTCACTTTCACTTAAACTTTTTTTATTTTTTACTAAATCAAGTATATAGTAAAATGCATCTTTATGCCCTATTGCATCAAAATGATCATTAACAGGTTTACCACTAATTGTAATTTTTTCTTTAATAACTAAAGCAGTTTCATCTAAAGTTAAAGTACTTCCTTCTATTGCATTACTATCATAAGTATATTCAAGCATAAAGTTTTCATTTAACTTTTCTACTTCTCCTTGTGATAATGGTCTAAGATTACCTATCTTTTCTTTTAATTCATTTATTTTCAATAATTTACTATCCATCTTAATTCCTCTTTCTTACTTCTATTTTAACATATTAATATAAATATTTATTAAAATATTTATATTTTTTTAAATATATGAACTATTAAGAATTTCTAAATAGTTCATTTCTTATAAGTTGAAATTAAAATGTATTTCTATTTCTTTATCTTGCGATACATCAATTTTAGTTATTAATTTATTTAGTAAATCTATATTATCCTTTTCTAAATTTAAATAATTATTTATTATTTCATTTAATTTTCTAACTGAATATGTATTTTCTTTTTTTATTGTAATACCCTTTATATTTTCTATTTTAGTATCTATAACGGATATATCTTCTTTAATTTTAATAGATAATCTATCATACATCGCACTATCAATTTTTTCAGATAATTTATCTATGTACATTGAATCCAATTGTTTCTCTAATTTTTCTTTTTCATAAATATATTTTTTTAAAAGTAACTTGTTTTCTTCATACTTTATATTACTTTTATTATTTATTAAAT